>JAJQEV010000109.1 GCA_021201475.1 Clostridiales bacterium | reverse complement strand
CCGTATACCCCCCAGTTCTCCCCCATGCTGAACAAAAACGAGAAAATCATCCCCCAGATAGAGCGGCAGGACGTGCTGCTGTTCTACCCCTTCGAGTCCATGGAGCCCTTCCTGCGGATGGTTTCGGAGGCGGCCTCCGACCCCAGCGTACTGTCCATCAAAATCACCATCTATCGCCTGGCCGCCCGCGCCAGGCTGGCGGAGTACCTCTGTGCCGCGGCGGAGAACGGCAAGCACGTCACCGTCCTGATGGAGCTGCGGGCCCGCTTTGACGAGCAGAACAACATCCAGTGGGCGGAGCGGCTGGAGGAGGCGGGCTGCACCATCCTCTACGGCTTTGAGGGCATTAAGGTACATTCCAAGGTCTGCCTCATCACCCGCCGGGAGCATGGCAAGGTGCGGTACATCACCCAAGTTGGCACCGGCAACTATAATGAAAAGACGGCGGAGCAGTACACCGACCTGTGCCTGATGACCGCTGACCAGGAAATCGGCGAGGACGCGGCCCTGCTGTTCCAGAACATGGCCACCGCCAACCTGAACGGGAAGTATGACCGGCTGCTGGTGTCCCCCTTCGCCCTGCGGGAGCGGGTCATGGAGTGCATCGACGGGGAGATGGAGAAGGGTAAGGACGGCTACATCTTCCTGAAGCTGAACTCCCTGACCGACCGGAAGCTCATCGACAAGCTGGCCCAGGCCTCCCAGGCGGGGGTCAGGGTGGTGATGAACATCCGGGGCATCTGCTGCCTGCTGCCCGGCATCGAGGGGCTGACCGACCACATTCAGGTGTTCTCCATCGTGGGGCGCTACCTGGAGCACACCCGCATCTACTGCTTCGGCAAGGGAGAGAGCGCCAAGCTGTACATCGCCTCTGCGGACTTTATGACCCGGAATACGGAGCGCCGGGTGGAGGTGGCCTGCCCGGTGCTGAGCGAGCAGACCAGGGCCAAGCTGTTCCACATCATTGACGAGCTTCAGCGGGACAACGTGAAGGCCCGGGTCATGGGGCCGGACGGCGTCTACCGCCGGAAAAAGGACGGAGAAGCTCCCCGCAGCAGCCAGGAGGTCTTCCAGCAGGAGGCCATGCAGGCGCCGGAGCATGACAATACCCGAAAGGGCAAAAACACCGGGACGCTGCTGGCCCAGCTGCGCCGGAGGTTCCTGGGGCAGTAAACACAGAGGCAACCATCCTTTTACATTCAGATGAAAAATCCTGCGTTCTTTTTGGAAAGAACACAGGATTTTCTTATGGAAATGTGCAAGTTATGCTGAAAAACAGTGTTAAATTTGAACTTTCCTGTGAAAGTACAGGTTCCTCCGAAAAATAACCAAAATTTTACCGCCCTGTGGTTTTACACTTTACACCCCGCCGCTATAATGGAAAGCAGGAAATGGTACAGGAGTTGCGACGCCAATTCTCCGGAGCGCCGTTCCCAAGCGGCGCTCCGGTTTACATAAATCGTTTCCAGAAAAGAATATTAGGAGGAACAGAAACTTATGAAAGCAAACAACACATGGAAAAGGCTGACTGCTCTGGTTGCAGCGGCTGCCCTGATGGCCATGCCCCTGACCAGCTGCGGAAGCTCTAACGTCAGCGACAGCGACGACAGCGCCACCCAGGCCACCTCTGAGCCGGAGACCTCTGAAGAATCTGCCAACGAGGAGACCACCGGCCAGGAGACCAGCGGCGACAGCGAAGGCGACGCCGCAGAGCTGGCGACCACCACCACCGCCACCCCCAAGTACGTCTTCCTGTTCATCGGCGACGGCATGACCTACTCCCAGTTCCAGCTGGCCTCGTCCTACCTGGGCGCGCTGGAGGACGACAGCAGCGACGACATCCTGGACGGCAACGTGGCGCTGAACTTCATGTCTTTTGACTATGCCGGCAGCGCCACCACCTACGACTCCAGCTCCTTCTGCCCGGACTCCGCCTCTACCGCCACGTCCATCGCCTCCGGCTTCAAGACCTACAGCGGCGTCATCAACATGGATGAGACGAAAACCGTCAGCTTCACCACCGTCGCCGAGCAGCTTCGGGATGAGACGGATTACAAAATCGGCGTCATCTCCTCCGTCAACCTGAACCACGCCACCCCGGCGGCCTTCTACGCACACCAGGCCAGCCGCAACAACTACTACGAAATCGGCCTGGAATTGATCGACAGCGGCTATGACTACTTCGCAGGCGGCGGCCTGCTCCAGACCACCGGCGCGGACGGCGACCAGACCGACCTGTACGAGTTGGCTGCGGAAGCGGGCTACAATGTGGTGCGTACCCAGGCCGAGGCCGAGGAAGTCACCGCTGAGGACGGCAAGACCATCATCGTCACGGAGAACCTGGCGGACAGCGACTCCCTGAGCTACGAAATCGACCGCGAGGACGATGAGTGGGCGCTGGCGGATTACGTCTCCAAGGGCATCGAGGTGCTGAATAACGACAACGGCTTCTTCCTGATGTGCGAGGGCGGCAAAATCGACTGGGCCTGCCACGCCAACGACGCAGGCACCGTGGTGCAGGACGTGCTGGCCCTGGCCGACGCGGTGCAGGTGGCTATCGACTTCGCCGAGGAGCACCCGGACGAGACGCTGATTCTCGTCACCGGCGACCATGAGACCGGCGGCCTGTCCATCGGCTTCGCGGGCACGGACTATGACACCTACCTGGACAACATTCAGGATCAGGAGATCTCCTTCGCCAAGTACGACTCCGACTATGTGGAGGGCTACATTGAGAACGGCACCGACTTCACCACCGCCATGGCGGATGTGGAGGAGCTGTTCGGCCTGATCCTGCCGGAGAACGCCACCGAGGACGACAACGCCACCCTGGTGCTGACCGACTACGAGGTGGAGCAGCTGGAGGAAGCCTATGCGCTGACCATGGACGGCTACGCCACCGACACCGAGGGCAACACCGTCCAGACCGAGGGCGAGTACATCAGCTACGGCACCTACACCCCCTTCTCCGTCACCGTCACCCATCTGCTGAACAACAAGTCGGGTATCAACTTCTCATCCTACGCCCACACCGGCCTGCCTGCGGCAGTGTTCGCCCAGGGCGTCGGCGCAGAGAACTTCGCCGGCTCCTATGACAACACCGACATTCACGACAAGCTCATCAGTCTGCTGGGCCTTACCGACCTGACCTGAGGGGCAGAACACACCCAGATTCTCCATTCACCGGCTGCGGCCTCCGTCCTGCGAGATACAGCTTCCGCTGCGCCAAGCGGCGGGCTGCGCAGGGGGCCGCAGCCCTCTCTTATCATGTTATCATGCGGAAAGGTTACAAGCTATGTCAAAAGGGAACCAAACACAGACCTGGGCGTCTATCCTTGTATGCGCAGTGCTGATTGTTGTCCTGGCGCTGCTGCCCACCGGCTTTGAAGAGGCGGGAGCAGCCTACCGGGACGGCGGCGAACGGGTAGCCGCCCGGGTGGTGGCGGTGGATAACTCCACCGTTATCAACACCGGCCTGGTGCAATCCGGCGACCAGAGCTGCCAGGTGACGCTGCTGGGGGGCAGC
This sequence comes from Clostridiales bacterium, assembly GCA_021201475.1. Classification (GTDB taxonomy): domain Bacteria; phylum Bacillota; class Clostridia; order Oscillospirales; family Oscillospiraceae; genus Onthomonas. The sequence goes on along the minus strand of JAJQEV010000109.1, from coordinate 24,201 downwards.
CACAAGGGGGAAACCTATTGGGCCTCCAACCTGCTGAACGGCTCCCTGGAGCAGGACAAGATTTATGAGGAGGGCGACCGGGCGCTGGTGCTGGTCAGCCTGGACGGGGACGAGGTGGCGTCGGTCAGCATGATCGACCATTATCGGCTGGATTTGGAGATTCTGCTGCTGGCGGCCTTCTTCCTGTTCCTGGTGCTGTTCGCCGGATGGACGGGAGTGCGGGCTATCCTGTCCTTCGTGCTGTCGGTGCTGGCCATCTGGAAGGTGCTGGTGCCCTGCTGCCTCAAGGGGATGGATCCCATCCTCATCGGCGGCGCCATCACTGTGGGGCTGACGCTAATGATCATTGCCCTGGTGTTCGGCTTTGACCGCCGGTGTCTGGCCGCCGTCACCGGTGCGTTTGCGGGGGTCGCGCTGACCTGTGTGCTGGGGGTGCTGTGTACCAGTTCCTTCAAGATTCAGGGGGCGGTGATGTCCTTCTCCGAAACGCTGCTCTATAGCGGTTATGAGAACCTGGATTTGACCCGCATCTTTATGGCCAGCATCTTCGTCGGCTCCTCCGGCGCACTGATGGACCTGACGGTGGACATCACCGCCGCCGTCAACGAAGTGGTGCAGAAGCGGCCCGACCTGTCCCGGTGGGAGGCCGCCCGCTCCGGCATCCAGGTGGGCAGGGCCGCCATGGGCACCATGACCACCACCCTGCTCTTAGCCTACTCCGGGGGCTATATCGCCCTGCTGATGGTGTTCATGGCTCAGGGGACGCCCCTCATCAATATGCTGAACTACAAGTACGTCACCTCGGAAATCGTCCACACCCTGGTGGGCTCCTTCGGCCTGGTGCTGGCCGCACCCCTGACCGCCCTGACAGCGGGGTGGTTCCTGGCGGGGCAGAAGAAGGACGCGCTGGCTGCATCCGGCGAATGACCTTGTCCCGCGTCCAACGGGGAAATACGGCAGGCCCCGCCCATAGCTTTGCTGTGGGCGGGGCCTGTGCCACAATGCTACGTTGTGGAATTCACGCTCCCCTTGTGGGGAGCGACGAGATGGCCGATGGGCGGGCCAGTCCGCCTGACACATTTCAATCCACGCTCCCCTTGCGGGGAGCGACGCGTAAAATTTTCCGTTCTTCCCAATGGTGATAACATTTCAATCCACGCTCCCCTTGCGGGGAGCGACGTCCATTACATACTGATAACACGGCTTCACTTTATATATTTCAATCCACGCTCCCCTTGCGGGGAGCGACATTCCCGTGTTATATGCTCAATATCAAGTGAGAGAATTTCAATCCACGCTCCCCTTGCGGGGAGCGACATCTCAGCCCGCGCAGCCTGTAAGATTCCGGTATAAATTTCAATCCACGCTCCCCTTGCGGGGAGCGACCGTTACACCATCCTCATTACACATGGTAATACGGTATTTCAATCCACGCTCCCCTTGCGGGGAGCGACTAGCCTCTGGAAGCGGTTCGGCTCCTTTTCCAGAATTTCAATCCACGCTCCCCTTGCGGGGAGCGACCTCGGCCACAGCATTTTAATTGTCTTTGCCGTCTATTTCAATCCACGCTCCCCTTGCGGGGAGCGACATTCGTTCCATAAGCGTAGGAACCGCCCAGCGTTAATTTCAATCCACGCTCCCCTTGCGGGGAGCGACCAAGGCATCCAACCAAAGCGACACCAGCGCACAATTTCAATCCACGCTCCCCTTGCGGGGAGCGACGTTCATAGTGGCGGGAGTACACTTCCTTTGCGTTCAATTTCAATCCACGCTCCCCTTGCGGGGAGCGACTGCCTCCCTTCCAGACGGGCGAATACGTCATCCAGATTTCAATCCACGCTCCCCTTGCGGGGAGCGACCCGCGCTTCCGGGTAGTCCAGCATATCCGCCACGGAATTTCAATCCACGCTCCCCTTGCGGGGAGCGACCTAACTATCTGGCCCCCTTGTGGGGCCAGATACCGATTTCAATCCACGCTCCCCTTGCGGGGAGCGACATCCTCTCCTGCATGAGCGGGGGCAGAGGTATCATTTCAATCCACGCTCCCCTTTCAGGGGAGCCATGATTTCAATCCACGCTCCCCTTGCGGGGAGCGACGGGTTTCCTATTGCCCACTTTTGAAAAGTAGTCTATATTTCAATCCACGCTCCCCTTGCGGGGAGCGACACGCTGATTTTCTGGTACAGGCCCAACGTTTTAATTTCAATCCACGCTCCCCTTGCGGGGAGCGACGGAGTACCTAACAGTGAATTGGTTCATCCAACGCAATTTCAATCCACGCTCCCCTTGCGGGGAGCGACGCATATCGCGGGGCTGAGAAACGGCAAATATGCATTTCAATCCACGCTCCCCTTGCGGGGAGCGACTGGCAACTGTCAGACCGGGAGCGGGCCATCGTGGACATTTCAATCCACGCTCCCCTTGCGGGGAGCGACCGGCACCGAGGAGGGCTGACCCTGCGGGGCGGGATTTCAATCCACGCTCCCCTTGCGGGGAGCGACTCATCGCCCTGGGCAAAATCCGCGGCACCAACGAATTTCAATCCACGCTCCCCTTGCGGGGAGCGACTTATGCCGGAGGTGATTGGTAGTGAAGTGGTTGAGATTTCAATCCACGCTCCCCTTGCGGGGAGCGACACCGGCATCTTTTCGCAATTTTCTAATTTTTTGTATTTCAATCCACGCTCCCCTTGCGGGGAGCGACGCTGGCTGTCCCGATTTCCACGCCGTCCAGGACATTTCAATCCACGCTCCCCTTGCGGGGAGCGACCCGGCGAGGCCAGCATTACCTACGGCGGTGACCAGATTTCAATCCACGCTCCCCTTGCGGGGAGCGACTGGTCACGTCCTCGTCCTGTGCCTCGCTCAGTGTATTTCAATCCACGCTCCCCTTGCGGGGAGCGACTGGGGTCTACCTGCTCGTATGTGCCCTCATAGGTATTTCAATCCACGCTCCCCTTGCGGGGAGCGACGAACTGCTCCACCATCCAGTCCCGGTACATGTTGAAATTTCAATCCACGCTCCCCTTGCGGGGAGCGACCATCGAACTGACCCAGGAGCAGATCGAGCACGTATTTCAATCCACGCTCCCCTTGCGGGGAGCGACCTATTAGCTGTTAGCTATTAGCTGTTAGTGGCGGGCATTTCAATCCACGCTCCCCTTGCGGGGAGCGACGGTGCTTTGGCAACGTCCGGTGCCGGACGGACGGATTTCAATCCACGCTCCCCTTGCGGGGAGCGACCGGGGGACGACCCGGACAGGCGGAGCATCGGCTGGATTTCAATCCACGCTCCCCTTGCGGGGAGCGACTGTTTGTGGCCTTTATATTGGTTATGATAGCTATATTTCAATCCACGCTCCCCTTGCGGGGAGCGACAGGAGACGGACGACGAACTGTACGAGCGGATGAAGATTTCAATCCACGCTCCCCTTGCGGGGAGCGACTGCATGTGGACTGGTACGACTACAAGGCAGACCTTATTTCAATCCACGCTCCCCTTGCGGGGAGCGACCACCAAGACCATGCATTTCGTCCTGGACGGCGTGATTTCAATCCACGCTCCCCTTGCGGGGAGCGACGGCTATGTGGCCAACACCGTGGTGCTGACCTACTGATTTCAATCCACGCTCCCCTTGCGGGGAGCGACGCCGCCGCCTACCGGAGCGGGACAGAGCAGACCATTTCAATCCACGCTCCCCTTGCGGGGAGCGACCAGGCGGAATAGGCCGTGTCGGACAGGCTTGTTTTATTTCAATCCACGCTCCCCTTGCGGGGAGCGACATCAATAACAGTAACAACGGAATCAGGCAAAGACGATTTCAATCCACGCTCCCCTTGCGGGGAGCGACCCGCCACGGCCACCCTGCAAGGGGCGGAGGCGGAGATTTCAATCCACGCTCCCCTTGCGGGGAGCGACGTCAAAAATTGGCTCCAAAATACAATTTTAAACGCATTTCAATCCACGCTCCCCTTGCGGGGAGCGACTCCGCTTGTCCTTCGTGGTGGAGAAGCGGAGCGAATTTCAATCCACGCTCCCCTTGCGGGGAGCGACCCGCGTTCCCGCTGGCCGACGCGCTGGATCGGTATTTCAATCCACGCTCCCCTTGCGGGGAGCGACTGACTATTATTGACGCAATCAAAGCTATGGATAATATTTCAATCCACGCTCCCCTTGCGGGGAGCGACCTGTAGCCCAGTCCTCCGCGACTAAATCCGCGTAATTTCAATCCACGCTCCCCTTGCGGGGAGCGACGAAGATGCCCGTGTGGCCGGAGTCCATGGTCGCAATATTTCAATCCACGCTCCCCTTGCGGGGAGCGACGCTGCCGCCCTGTCAGACAGCAGCAGGCCGCCGCCATTTCAATCCACGCTCCCCTTGCGGGGAGCGACGCCCCGGCAGTCACCGGGGCGAAATAATCATTGACATTTCAATCCACGCTCCCCTTGCGGGGAGCGACAAGCTCAGGATAGCGCTCCTTCAGGTCTGAGAGATTTCAATCCACGCTCCCCTTGCGGGGAGCGACCCGCGATGCCTGCGCCGCTGACGGTGGTGGTCATATTTCAATCCACGCTCCCCTTGCGGGGAGCGACCCTGCAGTTGTACCAGCTGGCCCCGCGCTGCGGAATTTCAATCCACGCTCCCCTTGCGGGGAGCGACCGGGACGGGGTGCTGTACATGGAACTGGACCCGCTATTTCAATCCACGCTCCCCTTGCGGGGAGCGACGGTTTTCTGGATTGCGATTCTGTAACGACAGGAGGATTTCAATCCACGCTCCCCTTGCGGGGAGCGACGCCACTTTGGACGGTATGGCTGTGATCGCCGATTTATTTCAATCCACGCTCCCCTTGCGGGGAGCGACGCTGCCGCCCTGTCAGACAGCAGCAGGCCGCCGCCATTTCAATCCACGCTCCCCTTGCGGGGAGCGACAGCAAAAATGCACAAAAATCGTTCGTCAAATCGTGCATTCTTGCGACAAAACATCAGCTAAACGGGGACACACAGATAAAATTTGGATGAGAAAGTTCCCAAAGTGGTGTATTTTGACCGTTCAGCCTGCGCGAATAGGGCGGGCGTTTTATGCTCGCTTCCCCTTCGCGCCCAGGGGTCAGAGAATCAGCGGCCCGTCAGCGTCATAGCTGCCCTTGGCCCCAAAATGCTCGATCCGATTGTGGTAGTTGTTCCCAAGGTTGTAAAACCGCAGGCTGTCCCGCTCTGCGTCTATGATGTCGCAGAGCTTTGCTTTCAGCAGGCGATACTGAGCAGCGTCCAGCGAACATTCAAACACAGAGTTCTGCACCCGCTGACCGTAGTTGACGCACTGCTTTGCCAGCCTGCGCAGGCGGCGCTGTCCGGCGGCATCCTCGGTGTTGACATCATAGGCGATCACGACAAGCATAACGGCCTCACTTCCATAAAAACGGCGGGTAACCGTCCAAATCGTCCCGGAGGTACCGGGCCAGCAGCAACGCCTGCACATAAGGTACCAGCCCCCAGGGCAGCTTCTCCTTCAGGAAGGGGTGAATGATTTCCACCTGCTTCCGCTCCTGCCAGGCCCGCTGAACCTTCTTGCGGCCTTCGACGGTCAGGAAAACGGCGCCGTTCTCCTGTTCCTCAAAGTCCTTGCCGGAGATTTCCTGGTTGTTGATGAGGGTCAGCGCGAAGCGGTCTGCCATACAGGGCCGTAGCTCCTCCAGTAAATCCTGGGCCAGAGAGGTGCGGCCGGGACGATCCCGGTGGAGGAAGCCCACATAGGCGTCCAGCCCCACCATTTCCAGGGCAGAGGCGCACTCATTGCCCAGCATGGTGTAGACAAAGGACAGCAGCGCGTTGACCCTGTCCAGTGGCGGCCTGCGGCTCCTGCCATGGAAGAAAAACACGTCCTTGCTGCGCAAAATCATGTCATCAAACAGGCTGAAATACTCGTTGGCTCCGGCCCCTTCCAGCCCCCGCAGGGCATCCAGCGAGGTCTCCTCCATTACCTGGGGCAGCAGCCCCCGGAGCTGGTCGGAAACCGCCTGGAAGCGCTGCACATCGATGCGGGGGGCATGGTCCCGGCGGGCGCGGTCCAGCACCTGCTTGGCGTTGTTCAGCTTGCCGAAAATCATGTTCCGGGCAATGCGGCAGCTTTGCAGCGGGTCGTCCGCCGCCCGGTACTGCGTGCGGCGGAGCAGCACGTTGCCCTGGCTCATGCCGCTGGTGCGGGCCAGGAACCGCCCCCTGGGGGTCAGAAAGACCAGGTTCACGTTTTCCCTGGCGCACTTGCCCATCAGGGCCGGGGAAGCTCCCGGATAGGTGAACAGGAAGATGCCCTCCAAAATGTGGAGCGGGAACCTGCCCAGGGTCTCGTCCCCCCGGCGAATCACCACATTTTCCCCATCCAGGGTGGCGTAGGCGTCCTCTATGGTGACGAACAGCGTGTTCAGCAGATGTCTCAAGGCTCCTTCAGCTCCCCTCTCAGGTAGTCCGCCACGCTGGGCGCTTTGGCCAGGCGGGGCAGGCACAGGTCTTTCAGCGAGCAGGCGTTGCAGCCCTTTGTGGGCTTGCTCTTTGGCGTGTACCCCCGCTGAAACAGCTGATGCATCTCCCGGGCGGCGTGCTCCACCAGCGTCCGCAGCTCCGGGGTGAAGGCCACCTCCTGCCGCCGCCGGGGCTGGCCGTAAAACAGCGCTCCCTCCGGAACCGTGCAGCACAGCATCTCCTCCAGGCACATAGCCTGGGCGCAGAGCTGGGCCTCGTCGCAGGCGGTGGGCTTGGTCTTGCCCCGCTTGTACTCCACGGGATAGGGTAGCCACAGCCCTTTGGCATCCGCCAACGGCACCCCTTCCGCGGAACGCCGGAACTCCACCACGTCGCACTCCCCGGAGAGCCCCAGCCGGGCGGAGTGTACCCGCATGGCCCGAACGGTCAGCAGGTCGCCACGGAGCGTTCGCTGCTCCGCGTCGTGGGCGTTCTTGTGGAGCAGCTCCCCCTCGGTGGTGCGCAGGTTCTCCGCCCACTGCTGCTCCAGATGGATGAGGGCCCATTGGCGGCGGCAAAAGACGAAGTGTTGGATGCCGGAGAGTTGCAGGTAGTCGTCTTCCTGCATGGTCTCAGGCCAGCTCCGTGCAGGTCACCCCGGCAGGCAACGCGGCGGCGTCCACCGTAACAGCATAGTCGCCATAAGCTCGGGCGGGGGCGTCCGGGTTTTTGCGGGAGACCTGTACCGTGTCAAACAGCTTGTAGGCAGGCGCACAGCCCAATTCGGTATCGTGCTTGAAGATAATCAGCTTGCGGACGGCCATTTTCCCCCGTGCGGCGGAGTGGTCAGTCTCAAACATATTCAGGATGGCCTCCCACAGCAGGGACAAATCCTCCTCAGAGAAGCCGGTGGTCTTGCGGGCCAGGTTGGCAGAGACATAGCCCTCCGCCCGGTAGAGGGCGTAGGGGACGATGTACTTCCGGCCCATCTCGGTACCCTTCCGCTCGGCGTCGGCCTCGGTGGTGATAGCCACACGGGTGATCGTGACCTCCTGCGGCACGATGGGATCCACCGACCGGGCAAAGGACATCTGCACCGGGCCGCGCACCTGACCGCAGTTCAGGTTGCCCTTGACGAAGGTGGTCATCACCGCGCCGAAGGTGCGAATGTCGTAGAAGTTCTGGCACATAAAGTCCCGTACCTTCACGTCCAGGGCGGGGTCGTTCTTTTTGGCGGCTTTCAGCCCCTTTTCGTCCACGCCTTTGTAGCCCAGTGACTCCAGAGCCTCGGCGTCGCTGCGGTTCAAGGGGATGTTGTCCTTGATGTAAATGCGGTAGCCGGTGGCGTCCTCTTTGGCCGTCTCCACATAGTTGCGGATTTTCCGTTTCAGGCACACGTCAGTCACCAGGCCGTAGCCGGTCTCCGGGTCCACACGAGGCATGTTACCCGCATCGGGATCGCCGTTGGGGTTCCCATTCTCTACGTCGAACAGGATGACAAATTCATAGCGGTTCTTGATGGGTTCAGACATTTTATTTTTCCTCCTTTTTCTGATAACGGGCCTGATTCTCGAAGTAATAACCCAACTGGAAGGAACCCTGCTGCTGCAAATTCAGCCGGGTGGGGTATGCATCCCCGATGATGGTGGAGAGGGATTGCAGCTTCTTCTCCAGATTGATTGCCGCGCCCTTATTGTCCCGCCCCAGCACCCGCTGGTGCTTGGCCGCCAGGTTGCCCAGCAGGGGGAACACCGTGGCGGGAGTGGCAGAGGCGGCGTTGAAATACTTATCTTTGATGGTGGCGTTGATGTTTGGATTGGCCGCCTGCTGAATCTGCTCATAGACCGAGAACATCCGACCCAGGGTATAGGCCACGTTGGTGCTGCTTTCATTCAGTTCCATCTGTAAAATCTCCTTTGGACAGTCGATATGAGGGAAGCGCAGATAATACGCCTTGATGATGGCCGCCCGGCCCCGGGTGACCTCCCGCTCCGCCCGAATCCGCAGCTCCGCGCCGTTGAGCAGGGTAGCGGGATAGGGTGCGCCGCTGAGAATTGCCCGAAGTACATCACCGGTCAGTTGGGGGGAGGCGGCTTTCGTCCGGCTGTTCTGGTTCACCGTCTCGTTGAGCAGCTGCCACAGCGGAATGTTTTCCCGGGTGTCATAGGCGGGGCGGATGATGGCAATGTCGCGGTAGTGCTGTTCCAGATGCTCCATGAAGCCGCCGAAGCTGTCCCGTAGGAAGAACCGTACAGACAGCCGCGCCGCGTTGGGGGCAAGACCCAGGAAGTAGAAATGCTCCTCCGGGGAAAGGGTCACATCGTCCCAGTCAATGGGTTGCCCCTGAGCCAGCTTGTGCAGCGCTGCGGACAGGTCACGGTCGTCGATGCCCGGAGCCGCGCCAAACACCCCCATCATGCCTACAGACTGATAGGCCGGTTCCCCGTGCTGCGCCCAGCAGACCACGGTGGTATCGCCGATGACCTGGCAGTGCTGGCTGTCCGCCAGCAGGGTGTTCAGGGCGGTGGTGTAGGCAAAGGCGGCGTATTCCCCCACGGGGGCGTTGCCGCCCTGGGTGTGGCCGTAGGACTCAAAGGCCGGGGCGTTGAAGGAGACCAGCGAAGCCCCCATGGTGCTGGCTCCCCGCACTCCCTTGATGGAGGGGTGGAGCTTGGCAATGGGGCTGATTTCGCCGGTGACTAAGCACTGGCCGGTTTCGGCATCCTCCGCCCCGGCGCCATAGTGCTGCTGCCAGGCTCGACAGATGGCGGAATCCTTCGTTACCGGCTCCATGCCGAAGCAGAAAATCAGGTTCCCTCCGCTGGTGAGCTCCTTCCAAATCGGCGACAGCAGGGGATGGGCGGCAGCCTGCTCCGGCTGCCAATGGTCAAAGAAGGCCAGTATCGCCCGAGCCGCCGGGGTGTCTACCCCTGTCAACAGGCGCTGATGCAGCTCTTTACAGTCCAGAAAACATTCTATGGAGCGTTTCGGCTTTCCCTTGGCATCCGCCCCCAACAGGTAAGAACTGGTGTCGCATAGGAAATTCGCGGCGATTCCCACCGTTCGCTTCACATGGGCGGGAACGCGCATCAGCCGATTGGTCAGCAGCTTTTCCTTTTTGCCCTGCTGCACCGTCCGCTGATAGGGGATCACCTGCACCAGCGTCCCATCCTCTGCCAGCTCCAGGCCGAAGCTGACCTTGGCGGCATCGTCCCAGCCGGGCGGGGAGATTTCGCCCCGTTCCAGCAGGGCGTCATAATATTCGGTCAGCGCCTGCAAAATCATGAGACCACCTCGCAATCCTGCAAGTCCAGCACCCCGTTTACCAGCTTTGCCCGGAAGAACCGGGGGCGGATGTCCTGAGGGTCAGAATAGTCCATGGAGTGGAGCATATAGCCCAGATCCTGGGTAACCGGCTGGGTGGGAATCTCCCCGCCCGGCCACTCCCGGCAGTTCGCGGGGAACTCCCGGCAGCCCAGGTAGGGCATACTGTAGTTTTGCCCCTTGGCTAGCCGCCGTCGGGTCATCTCCTGGAATTTTCCGGGGTTGTCCCCAGGGGCGGCCTTCTCTGTCATGTCGAAGTGGGCCTCGAGGACATAATGAACGTCCTGCAAAATCAGGGCGGCTCGCTGTTGGATGTCCTGAGAGGTGTAAATGGCGAGGTCTGCCTTGCCCCCCTTCATAACGGACAGGACATTGCTCCCAACGATGACGGACTTCACCTCGTTCCGGCGGACGTTGGTGAATTGAATGGGGGAGAGCAGGTAAATGCGGTCGATCACCCACGTCATGCCGGGATGCCAGAAAATGCTTTCAATCAGACCCTTGGCTGCGCTGGGGGTGATGATGTCATAGGACACCCTTTCAGTCTTCATCTCCGGGCGTGAAAAGCAGGCGTAAGACCCCCAGACTTCGATTTTGATGGACAATAATTTTCACTCCTTTCACCATGTGGCTATGTATCATAGATTCTCATCTCCTTTTTATTTGTGAGGTAGCATAACAATACACTATAAAATTAGGCTTGTCAAGTGGTATCACACCATTTATAATGAAAATGTCAGCGCAAGCTGTGGATTGAAATATTTGTGAGGTGGCATTGGCCACTCAGGACACGGTGAAGATTCCTTTTACCGTGTCCTTTTCCTTACAGGAATAAGCCCTGTCCGCCCTGTGCATCAGAACGTAGCCCAGTCTCCCTGTCATACCAGGTGAGGGAGGTCAGCACGGCAGAACGCTCGTCAATGGGGTTCAGCGCCCCCGCCTGGTAAAGCGCCTGATACTGCTCCGAATAGACCTCCACGCTATAGGGGCCCAGCTTCCGATAGAGCGCCCGATTTGCCTGTCCGGCCTGGAGCTGCTGACAGAGATCCTCCCCCTCGTCAATGGGCAGATAAACCGTTTTGGTCGGATTCTCAATCAGGGCAAATTCCTTGGCTACCGCAGCGAAGGGAAATTGTACGCTCTGCCGATAGTCAAAGGATTCCACAATATTCTTCTGGTCAAGCGCCTCGTCGCCCTTGACCCCATACAGGGTTTTGAAATAATAGGCAATGGCCTCCGGCAGATCCAGCTCACCCTGTTCCCGTTGGGCCGCCCGCAGGGCGGTGATTTGCGGCTCCAACATCCTGGGCGCTGGGCTGTCCTCCAGCTTGAACAGATACACGGGACACTTGGTCGGGTTCCCTTCTCTCCCCTCCCGGTTGCACCGCCCTGCGGTCTGCAAGAGGGAATCCAGCCCGGCCTCCTCCCGATAGGCGACTGGGAAATCCACGTCCACCCCCGCCTCGATCAGCGAAGTAGACACTACCCGGCAGGGAAGGCCCTCCTTGAGCCGACGGCGAATCTCAGCCAGTTTGGCCCTGCGGTCTGCGGCGCACAGCAGCGTGGTCAGGCAGAAGCTGCCTCCATCCTTGGGCAAGGTGGCATAGATCTGTTGGGCCGTCTTACGGCGGTTCACGACGCAGAGCACCTGTTGATGCTCCCGGAGCCGTGAGGCCAGCCCCTCCAGACTGAGGCTGCCCAAATCCTCCAGGTGACAGCGCCGCAGGGTCTGATAAAGGGCTGTCCCGCCGGGACAAATCTCCCGCATCTGCAAGCTCTGGGCCAACTCCCCAAACAGCGGCCCCAGGGCAGGCTGGGTTGCGGTACACAGCACAGCGGTAGCGCCATAATGCTCCACCAGCTGGGCGATGGCGGCGCAGCAGGGGCGGAGGTAGGGCAAGGGCAAGGTCTGCGCCTCGTCAAAGATGATAACGCTGTCCGCCAGGTTGTGGAGCTTCCGGCAGCGGGAGCTGCGGTTGGCGTAGAGGGATTCAAAGAACTGAACGGCAGTGGTGACTACCAGCGGCGCATCCCAGTTCTCGGAGGCCAACAGCTGGCGGTACTCCTCCGGGGTCAAATCCTCCGGCGCCTTTTGCCGGAAGGCGGCCTCGCCGTAATGGGCCAGAACGTTTTCCTCCCCCAGAATCCCCTGAAACACATCCACTGTCTGGTCGATGATGGAGGTATAGGGAATGACATAAATCACCCGCTTCATCCCCCGCTCCACCGCGTGGTGAAGGGCAAAGGCCAGGGAGGCGGTAGTCTTGCCGCCGCCGGTGGGGACAGTCAGAGTATAAAGCCCACGGGGCCATTGTGTGCCGCGCTCCATGCAGGCACGGAGGATGTCGTTACGGCAGCGGTTCAGCGCGCTGCCAGAGGCGGCGTTCAGCCAGCCGTCCGTTTTAGCGGAGAGCCTTTCCAGCAGCACAGGCAGCGCAGCATAGTCCCCACGGGGCTGCAGGCCCTGCATAAAGGTCTCAGTGTCCAGGAAGTCCGCATCCACCAGGCAGGAATAGAGCATTCGGGTGAAAAAGCTGTCGGTGAAGCCGTCCCGCCCCAGGTAGGGCAGCAGGGACACCTGAGGCAGCACGATCTCCTGTCGCCAGGCCCCGCAGTCCGGCACTTGCTTCCGGGATCGACCTATCATGGTGGGGTAGTCCGCTGTATCCAGCCGGGTACCGCCGTCCGGCAGACCGGCGTGGTGTCCGGCGATGGCGAAGGCCGCTGGAGCCAGCCGTCGCTGCCACGCCTCCTGAGCGCCTGCGGTGGAGTGGTCAGTGCGCGGGGCGTGGTCTGGGTCGTTGATGCGCCGCTGGAACGCATTTGAATATTTGCCGATGTCGTGGGCCAGCCCTGCCCAGCGGCCCCATTCCGCCGCACCGAAGGCAGATGCAAACGCTTCGGATAGGGCGGCTGTCCCTTCCAGATGCGCCTTTACGCTTTGGGCGCGGCCATCTTCGGCGCGATGGGCGATGTATACCTTTTGTTCCATATCTGCCTCCTGATAGAATAAGTCCCATGTACAGCGTACAACGCTTGCCGCCCTCCCCCGTAAAGGAGTGAGGGCGCTACACGATCAATTGCACAACACAAATTGTCATTTTTGCCTAAAACAATCATACGCCACCCATTGTGTTTTGTCAAACATGAATATTAAAAAAGTGCTTCGTCGGATGCATTCTAGTATTGCCCATCCGGTTCTACAACACCAACCGTTATCAGAAACGGCTCAAGTGCATGACGCCTATGGAGTTCCACGCTGCCGCTTAACTACATGAAAAGATGGCCTTTGCCCTGAGGCAAAGGCCATCTCCGTAGAAATCTTTTTTGTTTTTTCACTGTCTACTTGACAGGGGGCACTTCACACGGTTAACTGCCGGAGCGCTTTTAATGCCGCCAGCGGCTCTGTAGCCAGGTCGATCAACTCATTTCTCGCCATGACCCCGCTGGCAACCGTCCCATCGAAATAATTGCGAATCAGCGCACATAACTGCGGAAACTTGTCATGCGCGAGCAGTTGATTCAAGATGTCCGCATCAATCCGTCCTGTAATCAGACGGCGAACAACTTCTTCCGACAGGCCGAGGGTGGATATATCATAACTTTTCTGTGTGCTGACCGGTGTCAGACCCAGCAGATAGTCCGTGGAGACATGGAAATGCTTTGCAATGGCGACAATCAACCCGGTGGCATTGGTCTGTTCCTTTACGAACCACTTACCGAAGAACCATTCTGTCAGGTTCTTTTTGGTGGGGGTTCCGTTCGTCTTATAGGTGATATATATCTTCATTTCCTCCTTGACGATTGCCTTACTTTTTGTTATCATGGAGGTAACCGGGGTAAGTCTCCCGGCCACCCTTTGCTTGGGGTAAGTAGTGGTCACTTTAGCGGGGGGGCCGCTACTTTTTATGCCTTGACCTTGCTGTCGCGGACGATTTTCGCCGCATCAGCTTGGTCTTTTGCGGTTGCTTCAACCAGTTTGGCGATGTTCTCTAAAAACTGATTAAGTTCCGCTGTAGTCATTTCGTTCATTCACCTCATTCCTTTCTGCAAGAGCTTTGTGCCTCTTCCTTACGATTATATATTACATCCTTTTGATTATATTGCCAACCCCTTTTTTTGAGTATTTTTTCAAATTTTTTGTTGATATCTCTACTCAAAAGAGTGTATATTTAGGGCACAAGGAGGTTGATGCAATGGTATCCGAAAAGGTAAAGGCCCTTTTGGCGCTCAGCGGCAAAAGGCAAAGCGATTTGGCCACCTACTTTGATATGACATCTCAGAGTATGCACAACAAGATGAGCCGCGATAGCTGGTCAGGGAAAGATATGGCTGCTGTGGCCCGGTTTACGGGCTGCAAGTTGGCGTTTGTTCTGCCAGACGGCCAGATGCTCACCATCGAAGCAGAGGAAGACCCGGACGCATAAGCGTCCGGGTCTTTTCGATGGTTATGCACTTGTCTTTGTGCCAGCGTTCCGTTTCCTGGCATTTTGTTCCTCTCTGTACAGTTCGATGTGGTTCGGGGTAGGTTCCCGGACAATCAGATCAGACAGTTCACAGCCCAGGGCATCGCAGATGATGTCTAACTGCTTCAGGTTTACACGGTCTGTCATTTCATTGTACAGGTCACTGATAGTGGAGGGGCGGATGCCGGTCACTTTGGCAAGGTGGGCTTGTGTCCACTGCCGTTCGCCAAGGCGGGTGGAGGGCAATATTCTAATCATAGCCATAACTTCTTTGTTGAGATGATAGCATGATTGTAGATTTTTTGCGGTCTTTTGTTACAAAATAACGCATCTTGTTAGATTGTAACGCTATCCGATATTGCTCTCAAAAGTTCCTGTTTCGTCCAATTCTCTCTACTACAAATTTACTGCCAAGTTGTGCTAGGTTATGCTAGTTTTTGCTAGGCGGGCAAAAATCAGCACACAGATTTTCGAAAACAAAAAGCACCGGAACATTATCGTTCTGGTGCCTTTTCACACTCTTTTTAACACATTTGAAGCCTTTTTTGTTTTGGTGGAGATAAGCGGGATCGAACCGCTGACCTCTTGAATGCCATTCAAGCGCTCTCCCAGCTGAGCTATACCCCCATGCGGAAAAGAGTGTGCATATAAAATTTGGAAGGAGGAACATCCAGGCGATCCACGGCCCGTCCTCTCAACATTCGCTATTATAGCTTGTCCGGTAGGAAATGTCAAGAGGAAAATGAAAAAAAATTGATGCGTATTTCTGTGTCATAACATAAAGCAGCCCCCTGCCGGAAAGCTGTGCTTCCGGCAGGCAGGCTGCGAACCGTTTGCGGTCAAATATCCCGCAACTGCGGGGGCAGGACGGGTATCTGCCGCCGCACGGCGTCCACCGTTCCGAAGTCCAGCTCCGCGCAGAGGATGCCCGCCTCCGTCCCGCCGTCGGCCAGCACCGTCCCCCAGGGGTCGGCCACCAGGCTGTGGCCGTAGGAGACGTACCCTGCCCCGGTGTCCCGGGCGGGGGCGCAGGCGGCGGTGAACAGCTGATTGTCCACCGCCCTGGCCCGGAGCAGCAGCTCCCAGTGCAATGGGCCGGTGGTCATGTTGAAGGCGGCGGGAACCAGGATGGCCTTCGCCCCGGCCTCCGTCATCTCCCGCGCCAGGGCCGGAAAGCGGATGTCAAAGCAGATGCACAGCCCGAACCGGCCAAAGGGGGTGTCAAACACGGTGCAGCCCTCGCCGGGGGAGAGGATGTCGGACTCCATAAAGCGCTGCCCGCCCGCTACATCAATGTCAAAGAGGTGCACCTTGCGATGGCGGGCAAGCTGCTCCCCCGTGGGGGAAAAGACGAAGGAAGTGTTATACACCCTGTCGCCCTCCAGTTCCGGCATGGAGCCGCCCACCAGCCAGACCCGGTTCTCCGCCGCCATCCGGCGGAGGGCCTGCCAGACGTTCCCACCTGCCGGTTCCCCGTAGACGGGAAAGCAGCGGGTATCATAGGGGCAGCAGAACATCTCCGGCAGCATGACCAGCTCCGCCCCCTGCCCTGCGGCTGCGGCGACGGCTGCGGCTGCGGCAGAGAGGTTCTCCGTCTTATCTGCGCTGACGCGCATTTGGACAAGGGCGAGCTTCACAGGTCTTCCTCCTTTACTCCTCAAAGGGTTCCTTCTGGCCGGAGAGGGGCAGGCCGCTCTCCGCATCGGCGGCCTCGCTCATAGCCTTGGCTGCGGCAAAGTCGTCAAAGGTGAACTGGCCGCCCTGTAGCTTCCGCTCCTGCCACTGCTCCTTGGTGATGAGCACCTTCCGGGGCTTGGAGCCTTCAAAGGGACCCACGATGCCCCGTTCCTCCATCTGATCCACCAGGCGAGCGGCCCGGGAGTAGCCCAGCTTCAGCCGCCGCTGGAGCATGGAGACGGAGGCCATGCCGGTCTCCATCACCACGTCTACGGCCTGGGGCAACAGCTCGTCTCCGTCCTCCTCGACGGGGGTGTCCTCGCCGCCCAGCTCGGGGAAGGTCACATTCATAGCGGAAGCGCTCTTGCCGCCCTTGCCGGCGTTCCGGGCGTGCTCCTCCACCTCGGCCAGGATCTCCTCGTCATAATTGGCGGTGGAGTTCACCTTGACGAAGTTGATAACGTTGGTGACCTCCTCCTCCGTGACGAGGCAGCCCTGAACCCGCATGGGCTTGCCGATGCCCAGGGGGGAGAAGAGCATATCGCCCTTGCCCACCAGCTTCTCCGCCCCTACCTGGTCCAGGATGATGCGGGACTCCAGGGAGGAGGCCACTGCAAAGGCGATGCGGCTGGGGATGTTAGCCTTCATCAGGCCGGTGATCACGTCAGTGGAGGGCCGCTGTGTGGCGATGATGAGGTGGATACCGGCGGCGCGGCCCATCTGGGCCACCCGGCAGATGGATTCCTCCACCTCTTTCGCGGCCACCAGCATCAGGTCGGCCAGCTCGTCAATGACGATGACGATTTGGGGCTTGTGCTCCACGCCCTCGGCCCCTTCGATTTTATCCGCGTGCTCCGCCAGCTTGTTGTAGGATTCCAAATCCCGGACGTGCTGCTCGGAGAAGTCCTTATACCGCCGCATCATCTCATACACCGCCCATTGCAGCGCTCCGGCAGCCTTCTTCGGGTCGGTGACTACGGGAATCAGCAGATGGGGGATGCCGTTGTACACCCCCAGCTCCACCATCTTCGGGTCTATCATGATCAGCCGAACGTCCTGGGGGGAGGATTTATACAGCAGCGAGACGATCAGCGCATTGGTGCAGACGCTCTTGCCGGAGCCGGTGGTACCGGCAATCAGCAAGTGGGGCAGCCGGGCGATGTCCCCCACGATGTTGCGGTTGGCGATGTCCCTGCCCACGGCAAAAGCCACACGGGAGGGGTGATTGCGGAACTCGTCGCTGTCCAGCACCTCCCGAATGGGGACGGCGGACACCCGCTGATTGGGCACCTCGATGCCCACCACGGAGCTTTGCCCCGGGACGGGGGCGATGCGGACGTTCACCGCCCCCAGGCTCAGGGCCAGGTCTCCCGCCAGGTTGGTGACCTTGCTGAGCTTCACCCCCTGCTCCAGCAGCAGGTCAAAGCGGGTGACGGAGGGGCCGCAGGTGCGGCCGATGATTTCGCCGCTGATGCCGAAGGAATGCAGCGTGTCCGACAGGCGGACCTGGGTCTGGTCCAGCTCCTCCGGGGCGGTGCCCTTGCCGGAGCCGCTGCCTTTCAGCAGCAAGTCCAGAGTAGGGCAGCGGTACCGCTCCTCATCCGGGACTGGCTCGGACGGCAGCCCCGTGAAGGTATCCTCCTCCCTGGGAGGCTCCTTTTTTTTCGCCTTCCGCCGGGATGGGGCCGGAGGCTCCGGCTCGGCAGGGAGCGGAGGCGCTTCCTCCGGCGGGGGCGGGCTGTCCGGCTCGTCCTCCAGAGGGATGTCAATGGTGGGCGGCTCCTTCTTCCGGAGGAGGGAAAAACGGGACGGCTCCACCACCTCTCCGGTGGCGGGGTCAGTTTGGGGCAGCTGCTCCACTGGCGCGTCCTCCGGCTCCGACTTGGGGGCTGACCGCTTCCGGGGCTGGCGCTTCCGGCCCGTTCCCAACTGCGCGGCCTTCTGGAAGGCGCGGTCAGGGGTGGTGTCCGTCAACAGCAGCAGGCAGACAAACAGCACCAGCGCCAGCATCAGAATGGAGCCAATGCGGCTGACCAGCTTCACCAGCCCTACCGCCAGCAGGCCCCCCAGCACACCGCCGGAGGTGTGGGCCACGCCGGTCTGCCACAGACCAGCCACGGCGGTTAGAGGGCCAGCCCCCAGTTCCATGCTGCCAGCAACGGTGTGGCAGACGGCGCTGATGCAGACGGCCACCAGGGGAACCAGCGCCAACTTCAGGGGCAGGCGCTTGAACCGCTTGCGGAACAGCAACAGTACGCCGCAGGCGGCCAGCACCAGGGGCGCCAGGAAATAAACATAGCCCAACAGCCCACCTGTCACCGTCGCCAGGGCGTTCAACAGAATGGCGTCCACCCGGAAGCAGCTCAGGGCAGAGAACACCGCCAGCAGCAGGAGCAGCAGCCCCACCACCGGAGGAAGCCACGCCCTGTCCCGTTGCTTGCGGGGGGCGGAGCTCTTTGCCCCTTTTTTTGCGGCGGAGGTCTGCTTCCTGCCGGACTGTTTGGAGCCGGAAGCGGAGGCGCTTGAAGTTGTGGTCTGCTTTTTGGAAGCCATGGGGTTCTTCCTTTCTTGTAGTGTCATCAGTTCAAAGGGGGTGTCTCTTTTGGATAACGTTCGCCGTGGAGGAGTTGGCTGGCCGCCCCTACTGGGGGGAGCGCTGTTATCCATCGAACCGGCAGCCGCCCACAGGGTATGAGGGCCTCAACCCCTCAGAGGGCCACAGCCAGCAGGACAGCCAGGAGGCCCACCCCCCAGCAGTAGTAGGCAAAGCCGCCGAACTTGCCCTTATCGGTCAGCAGGTTCACCAGGCGGATGGCGAAATAGCCGGAGACGGCGGCGATGACCACCCCCGCAGCGTAGATGGGCAGCAGGCTCACATCGATGCCCGCCTCCACCGCGTCGCCAATGCTGAGGATGTTGGCCCCGATGACGGCAGGCAGGCTCAGCAGGAAGGAATAGCGGACGGCGAAGTCCCGGTCATAGCCCCGGAGCAGGCCCACGGCGATGGTGGTGCCGGAGCGGGACAGGCCGGGGACAGTGGCCAGGGCCTGGCCGCAGCCCACCAGCAGGCAGTCCACTACGGTGGCGCTGCGCTCGTTCTTCCGGCCCTTCGCCAGCCGGTCAGAGACGAACAGCAGAGTACCGGTGACCAGCAGCGCGAAGCCGATGGCCAGAGGGTAGTTGTTCAGCGCCTCGATGCGGCTCTTGACGGGGAGGATCAGAAACAGGGGCAGCGTGCCGACGATTATCAGCAAAATCATCCGGCGGGCGGGGGGCACCCGGTCGGTGTGCTGGCCAGTAGCCAGATCCCGGATAAAGCGGAAGAATTCCAGAATCATCTCCCAGATGTCGCTCCAGTAATAGACGAATACGGAGATCAAAGTGCCCAGATGGAGCAGCACGTCAAAGAATACGTCGGTTTCCTCCGCGCTTTTCAGATTGAACAGCTGCTGGAACAGCGCCAGGTGGCCAGAGCTGGAGATGGGCAGGAACTCAGCAACGCCCTGAATCAGCCCCAGAATGGCAGAATAGAGATAGGTCATAAGATGCCTCCCTGCGCCGGTGGCGCACATCAATTGCGGCCCGCCCCCGGAGGGCGGCCAACGGCGGCAAATCAGCCGCAGTACACCGCCTTCATACAGCGGTAGGTCATATAGCAGTCCAGTTTGCCGGTCAGCTCCAGGGGGGCGTGCATGGCCAGGACGGGGGTGCCTGCGTCAATGGTTTCGATGTTGCGGTTGGCCATATACATGGCTACGGTGCCGCCGCCGCCCACGTCCACCTTGCCCAGCTCGGCCAGGTGCCAAATCACACCGGCATCGTCCAGCAGGCGGCGGAGCTTGGCTACCGTTTCCGCTCCGGCGTCGTTGCTCTCCCCCTTGCCCCGGGAGCCGGTGTACTTGGCGACGCCTACCCCCCAGTTCACCCGGGAGGCGTTTTGCAGCTCGTACACGCTGGCGAAGTTGGGGTCAAAGGCCGCCGTCACGTCGGCGCTGAGGCAGAAGGCGTTCTCGTAGCAGGTTTTCAGCGGGACGCCCTGGGCGTCGCACAGGTCGGACACGAAGGTGTCAAAGAACAGGCTCTTCATCCCGCTGACACCCTCGGAGCCGATTTCCTCCTTGTCCACCAGCATACAGACGCCGGTGCGGTTCAGGCTGTCCGCCGTGTCCAGGAGGGCCCGGAGGGCAGCGTAGCCGCAGACCTTATCGTCCTGGCCGTAGGCCCCGATGAGGGAGCGGTCCAGGCCGTAGTCCCTGGCGTCGTAGGCGGGGACGGCGCACAGCTCGGCGGAGATGAAGTCCGCCTCGGTGATGCCGTACTTCTCGTGAAGCAGATCCAGCACCATCAGCTTGAAGCGTTCCTTCTCCTCCTGGTCGGGATAGGGTTTGGAGCCCACCATGAGGTTCAAATCCTCCCCGGAGAAGGCGGCGTACAGCGGCTCCTTGGCCTGCTTATCCGCCAGATGGGGCAGCAAGTCGGGGATGGTCAGCAGCGGGTCGGAAGTGTCTTTGCCGATGGAGACCTGCACCGTCTCCCCGGTTTTCAGGCAGACCACGCCGTGAAGCTCCAGAGGGATGGAGACCCAGTGGTACTTGCGGATGCCGCCGTAATAGTGGGTTTTCAGGATGGCGAACTCGCTGTCCTCCACCAGGGGGTTGGGCTTGATGTCCAGCCGGGGGGAGTCGATGTGGGCGGCGCAGATGGCGACGCCTTTGTCCAGCCCCTCTTTGCCAATGACAGCCAGGAGGAGGGACTTGTTCCGGTTGATGCGGTAGACCCGGTCGCCGGGGGTCAGCGTCTCCCCCCGGATCAGGGGGCGGAAGCCGTTTTCCTCGGCCAGGGACACGGCGTTGGAGACGAACTCCCGCTCCGTCTTGCTGGCGGTCAGGAAGGCCTTGTAGCCGTCACAGTAGGCTTCTGCGGCAGACAGCTCGTCAGGGGAGATGCGGTCATAGCCGTTGCAGTGGGCAGTGTCAAAGAGGAGATCGTGCTTGGTGCTCATGATGGTGATTGTGTCCTTTCCGTTGATAGTGTATAGAGGTGATAGAGCAGCATGGGCGTGTCAGGTCAGCTGCTCCAGCAGCCCCTGGCACTGGGTCAGCAGCTGCTCCTTTGTGCCGTTGTTTTCCAGTATAGTATCGCAGGCGGCGCGGTAGACTTGCTGGTCTGGCTGGGCGGCCAGCCGGGCGTGGGCGTAGTCTTCGGTCAGGCCGTCCCTTGCCATGATGCGCCGGAGGCGGAGGCTGTCCTCCGCCACCACGGCCACCAGCCGGTCACAATCGGCTTTTAAGGGGCTTTCCAACAGGGCGGCGGCGTCCAGCACCACGCCGGGCAGGTGCCTCCGCTGCATCTCCGCCGCCTGGCGGCGCACCTCCAGGGTGATGAAGGGGAAGGTGATGCCGTTCAAATCCCGCAGGGCAGCGCTGTTCTGGAATACCAGCGCCCCCAGTGCCTTCCGGTCAAGCCGCTGGCCGTCAAACACCCCGTCCCCGAAGCGGCCCCGAAGGGCGGCTCGGAGGGGGGCGCTGGTGTCCAGCAGGTCATGGTAGACCCTGTCGCAATCAATGACGCCGAAGCCGCAGGCGGCGAAGCAGTCCAGCACGGTGGATTTCCCAGCGCCGCTGCCTCCCACCAGGCCGATGATGGGGATGGTGTAGCCGTCCTCCCCCAGGTCGAGGACGTTGAACCCGGCGGCCTTTTTCAGCCGGTTGCCGATGGCCAGCCCCAGCCCCGCCGGGTCGGGACACTGGGCGAAAATCTCCGTCACCCCGGTGCCGTCGAATCGACGCAGGGCGGAAAAGACCCGTCGGGCCTGCTCCGTCTTGTCCTGGGCAGGCCCCAGGTCGTGGACTTCCAGGCCGGAGAACAGAGGGAGGAACTCATGGAAGCAGAGGACCCCGGTGGTGGGGGTCAGCCGCCTTTGAATGTAGGCGGCGCACTTGTCCGGCCTGCCGGTGACCACCGTCACCGGGGCCTGGGGGGCATAGTGGCGGTACTTCATCCCCGGCGCCCGGGGGCGCTCGCCGTCCTTTAAGAGGCCGGTCACGGCCTTGTCGATGGTGATGCTGCCGCAGACCGTCTCCAGCTCGTCCAAGGGCATCCCGCCGGGGCGGAGCAGTTGGGGCGGAGAGACGGTCAAATCCAGAATGGTGGACTCCACCCCCACGGAGGAGGGGCCGCCGTCCACAATGCCCGAAATCTTCCCGTCCATGTCCTCCAGCACCTCAGCGGCGCTGGTGCAGCTGGGGCGGCCGGAGGTGTTGGCGCTGGGGGCGGCGATGGGCACCCCCGCTGCCTGGATGATGGCCAGGGTCACGGGATGGTCGGGGCAGCGCACCCCCACGGTGTCCAGCCCGCCGGTGGTGCGGTCGGGGACGATGGCCTTTCGGGGCAGAATCATGGTCAGCGGCCCCGGCCAGAACGCCTCCGCCAGCCGGTAGGCCAGGGGCGGCACGTCCCGGCAATAGGTATCCAGCCAGCGCTCGTCGGGGATGTGGATGATGAGCGGATTGTCGCTGGCCCGGCCCTTGGCCTCGTAGATGCGGGCCACGGCCTCCGCGTCCAGGGCGTTGGCACCCAATCCGTAGACCGTCTCGGTGGGGATGGCCAGCAGGCCGCCGGAGCGGATGATGTCCGCCGCCTCCTGAATCTCCCCCTCGTGGCCGGAGACCTGGGGCAGATGGTAAATCTTCGTAATCAAGAAAACATCAGCTTCTATCTTCCTTTGCCGAATTTGCCAGCCGTTCCGCCTGGTCGGCGGCGGCCAGGGCATCGATGAGCTCGTCCAAATCCCCGTCCATGATGCTGGCGATTTTGTACAGGGTCAGGCCAATGCGGTGGTCAGTGACCCGTCCCTGGGGAAAGTTGTAGGTGCGGATGCGCTCGTTGCGCATTCCGCTGCCCACCTGGCTGCGGCGCTGGGCGGAGACGCTGTCCGCCTGGGACTGCACCATCTGCTCATAGAGCCGGGCCCGCAGGATCTCCATGGCTCTGTCCCGGTTCTGGAACTGGCTGCGCTCCTGCTGGCACTCCACCACCATGCCGGTGGGCAGATGGGTCAGACGGACGGCGGAGGAGGTCTTGTTGATATGCTGGCCTCCCGCGCCGGAGGAGCGGAACACGTCCATCTTGATGTCCTCCTTGCGAATTTCCAGCTCCACCTCCTCCACCTCCGGGAGGACGGCCACCGTGGCTGTGCTGGTATGCACCCGTCCGCCGGATTCCGTCTCCGGCACCCGCTGCACCCGGTGGACGCCGCTCTCGTACTTCAAACGGCTGTACACCCCGGAACTGGAGATGGTGAAGGAGACCTCCTTCATGCCCCCCAGCTCCGTCTCGTTGCAGCTGGCAAGTTCCAGATTCCAACCCCGGCGGACGCTGTACATCTCGTACATCCGGTACAGGGAGTGGGCGAACAGGGCGGATTCTTCCCCGCCCACCCCGGCGCGAATTTCCATGATGACGCTGCGCTGGTCGTTGGGGTCTTTGGGCAGCAGGAGGAGCTGTAGCTGCCGCTCCAGCTGGGCGGCGCGGGCCTTCTCGGTGAGGAACTCCTCCCGCGCCAATTCCCGCAGTTCCGGGTCAGGCTCATTCAGCATGGCCTCCGCCGCCTCACTGGCCTCCCTGGCCGCCTCATAGTCCTGATAGGCGGTGACGACAGGCTCCAGTTCGGCCAGTTCCTGGTTCAGCTTCGCCACCTGGGCCGGGTCGTCATAGGTCTCCGGCTGGTTCAGCCTGGCCTGGAGTACGCTGTATTGGGTTTGCAGTTGTTGAAGCCTGTCCTGCATGGGGGACCTCCGGAATGCGCCTGGGGCGCGGATATTAGTAGTTAGTGGCTAGTGGTTAGCTGTTAGTGGTAGTTGGAACCGCCGGGTTTTCCCTTATCCAGTAGGGGCGCACAGTGTGCGCCCGCCTCCGTTTCTCTTTTTAGAGAAGGATAGATAAAGGAAATAGGTGTTTTCCTGACCGGGGCTTGATTCTCCTTAGATATAGTTCTTTATAAAGGCTTTGCCCTGCCTTCGCCGTCAAGCGGCATTTCTTCTACGCCCCTTACTCGTTCAGGGGGCAGAGGAGTGAAAATTGCTATGTCATTGGCTCCCCTGAAAGGCAATGTCATCAATTTAAGTTTTTTTCCTTAGAGAAAGATTGATAAAGGAAATCAGTTCTTGCCCTCCCGGCGGGCCCCATTTCTTGTCCCGCCAAGAAATGGGGGAAAGAAGGCGGCTCAGGGAGGGGCTTCGAGGCCTCGCCCCTCCCTAAGAACCCTCCCCCTA
>JAJQEV010000118.1 GCA_021201475.1 Clostridiales bacterium | reverse complement strand
CGAAAAAAGTGAGCATTGAGGAGATGGCGGACGCCATCAATGAGGGCTTGCAGGAATACGCCGACCTTGCCGCCGAGGATATGAAGGCCGCTGTGAAGAAAACAGCCACAGCGGTCAAAAAGGAAATCTCGGCGAACGCTCCCGTTGACACGGGTGCCTATGCGAAAAGCTGGACGACCAAGAAAACATCGGAGGACTCGCAGAGCCTGCAGATGACCGTCTACTCCAAGAACCGCTATCAGCTGACGCACCTTCTGGAAAAGGGACACGCCAACCGTAACGGCGGCAGGACAAAAGCCTATCCGCATATCGCACCGGCTGAAGAAAACGGTGAAGAGATGCTGGAGCAGCTGATTGAATCTGCTCTGAAAGGTTAGGTGATGCGTGTGTCTCATGAAGAAGTAATGGCAATGCTGGACAGTATGGGAATCTCCTATGCCTACGACCACTTTGCCGAGGGCGAGTCGCCGGACCCGCCGTTTATCTGTTTTTTATATCCGAGGTCGGATAATTTCGGTGCGGACAACATCGTATATGCCAGCGCGAACGAACTGGACATCGAGGTTTATACCGATTACAAAGACCCGGATTTGGAAGAAAAAATAGAAGCAATCCTGACCGAAAACGAGCTTTATTATGAAAAGTCCGAGGTCTGGATTGAATCCGAGAAACTGTATGAAGTCCTCTATACCGTTATGGTGTAGGGGCTGTATTTTTGAAAGCGAGGAAAGTTATGGCTGACAAAGCAAACAAGGTCAAGTTTGGCCTGAAAAATGTCTACTATTCGAAGATTACCTTCGATGACGACATGAACCCCACCTTCGCCACTCCCGTCCGTATTCCGGGCGCAGTCAACCTGTCGCTGGATGCAGAGGGCGAGTCCGAACCGTGGTACGCCGATGATTCCATCTATGTGGTGCTGGCGGCAAACAACGGCTACAGCGGCGATTTGGAGATTGCGCTCATCCCTGAGTCCTTCCTGACGGATATTCTGCACGAGACGAAGGACTCCAACGGTGTGCTGGTAGAGCAGTCCGATGTGGAGGTAGAGCATTTTGCGCTGCTCTTTGAGTTCAACGGCGACCAGCACAAGACCCGTCATGTGCTGTACAACTGCACCTGTTCCCGGCCCACCATCGAGAGTGCGACCACGGAGGACACCAGGGAGCCGCAGACGGATACGCTGTCGCTGACGGCGCTGCCGCTGGCAAGCGGGTACGTCAAGGCAAAGACTGCGCTGGGTACCACCAGTGCCATTTATGATGCGTGGTTTAGCGCAGTCTATGAACCGCAGATTACGGATGAAACCACGGATAGTTAATTTGACTGAGGGCGGGGCTTCGGCTCCGCTCTCCCTATGAATGGAGGCTTTTGTCATGGCAGTAACAAAGACAATCAACATCGATGGCATCGACACCACCTTCCGTGCCAGCGCTGCGATTCCGAGGATTTACCGTATCAAGTTCGGCAGAGACATCTATAAGGACCTGCGCACCCTCGAAAAGAGTGTGGACAGCAACGATGAGGATGAAAGCAACCTGGATATGTTCAGCCTGGAGATGTTCGAGGACCTGGCCTGGGTGATGGCGAAGCACGCTGACCCCTCCGTGCCGGACAGCCCTGATGAATGGCTGGAGCAGTTCAATACATTCAGCATCTATCAGGTTCTGCCGCAGTTCATTGAACTGTGGGGGCTGAACACGCAGACACAGGCAGAGTCCAGGGAAAATTTCAGAAAAGCAGCAGAGAGATGACGACGCCCCTCTTTCTGCTGCGGTGCGTCCAGTTAGGAATTTCAATCCGTGACCTTGACCTGCTTACAATCGGCATGGTCAACGATATGTTCGTGGAAAGCCACAACGATGAATATGACTACCCGTCAGTGACTTCCCAGTTGAAGATGAAATGTTGCCTATGGACGCGCAATGCAGTGCAGCAGCTGATTCAGGAACAATACGGGATCACTATGCCTATTCGTACATTAGGCGAAATACCTCCGACGCTGGGGATTTACCGTGCAGAGACCGGCAAAACAGGCCATAAATCAAAAGCCAGAGCAGGTAAAGGAGTGGCTGGAGGAGACATATCTTCAAATTCACGCGAAGGCGAAAAAAGAAGGCGCTGAAATCTTCTGGGGAGACGAAACGGCGGTTCAGAACACCAGCAACTATGCCCGTGGTTATGCGCCCAAAGGCCAAACACCCGTTTTGAAGGTTCAAACAGTAAAAATGCACATCAATATGATCAGTGCTATCAGCAATCGCGGAAAGGTTCATTTTATGTTCAGTGCAGACTCAATGAACGCAGATAAACTGATTGACTTTATGGAACGGCTTATCAAGGATGCCGGACGTAAGGTCTATCTGATTTTGGATAATCTGCGTGTACATCACAGCAAAAAGGCAACGCAGTGGGCCACCGACCACAGCAACCAAATAGCACTGTTTTACCTTCCGCCATATTCGCCCGAATACAATCCGGATGAATACCTGAACCACGACCTGAAGCAGTCTATTGGGACAAGAGAACAGGTTAAAAATGCCAACGAATTGCAGACTCAGGCAGACCATTTTATGTCTGGCATCGCTCATGATGGCGACCATGTGAAAGCATACTTCGAGCATCCCGCACTTGAGTCTTACAGAAAGCCGGACGAAGAATGAGTACCGTTATTTATTTGCCGGAGTAATAATGCTTTTGTTGCACGATGTAGATTTGAAGATCTTACTTTTGGCGATATTAATTTATGTTTTATAAATGATAACAAGGCATTTGATCCTACGAGGTACTGCAAAAAAATACGGGTATGACGCGATGGCCTACTTTGACTGTCATAAGGAACTGAACGAAAAAATATTTTCCTCAACAGAGTGTCTGAATCAACGTGAAGTGCTTGATTTGTTTTTACCGGTTAATGATAGAATGAGAATCCTCGACTCTGACGTATATCTTGATATGAGAGTGATTGAAACAAAAATCGCAATGATAAAACGTTCACTAATTTAAATTGTACTACGTACAACAAGCCCCACTGCCTTGCTCTAGCGTTTCTACCGCATAGCGTATACTTAAACAAAAACAGGTGCTACCGCTTGCGGTAGCACCTGTTTTGTATTCTCACACTTTCATAATGACGGGAAGAATTATGGGGTTCCGTTTCGTTTTCTTGTACAGGAAGATGGACAACTCCCCATTGACTGACCTCTTGCATTTTTGAAAAGCTGTGTTATACTGAAGCTGCATGGAAGACCTGCCAGAAGGGAGATTTATGTGACATGAAGTTCAAAAGATTCACCGCCGGGGCGCTGGCCCTGAGCATATTGGCGATGCTGCCCACCGCAGCCCTGGCCAGCGGAAGCGCCGCTTCGGAGGATACCGCCGGCTACCTGATTCTGGGGGAGGACCTCAGCGACAGCCAGGAGAAAACCGTGCTGAAGCTGCTGGATGTGGACGACCTTTCGGAGTACGAGGTCAGCTATACCACCCATGAGGAGGAAGAGGAGCTGTTCGGCAGCTACCTCTCTGCCTCCCTGCTGGGGACGAAGGCGTTGTCCTCCATCCTGCTGATCCCCGCCGAGGAGGGCAGCGGCATCACCGTCACCACCTATAATATCAGCTATTGCACGGAGGAGATGTATCAGACCGCCCTGGCCGATGCCGGGGTGGCGGACGTGGAGGTCTATGTGGCGGCCCCCACCACCCTCAGCGGCACCTGCGCCCTGGCCAGCGCCTTCAAAGCCTACTCCATCATGACCGGGGAGGAACTGGACGAGGACGCCACAGACGCCGCCGCCGATGAACTCGTCACCACCGGCGAGGTGGGGGAGGCCATCGGAGACAGCGACACCGCCACCAAGCTCATCGCCGTATTGAAGGAAAAGGCCCTGTCCGAGGGATTGGATGAGGACGAGATCGGCGATACTCTGGATCAGCTCTGCGAGAACATGGGCGTCACCCTGGACGATGAGACCCGCCAGAAAATCATCGACCTGATCGTCAAGCTGCAAAACGCGGACATCGACCTGGACACCATCAAGCAGCAGGCCTCCGACCTCTACGACTCCATCAAGTCCGAGCTGGAGAAGCTGGACGAGAGCGGGGTGACGGACGGCAGCTCCAATGCGTTCACCGCACTGATTCAGTCCATCGTGGACTTCTTCAAGAGCCTGTTCAGCGGGCTGTTCGGTTGAGCCGCTTCCCGGGGGCGCTCCGGATGAAAAAAACCGGATCATTCTGGCCGGGAAACGCATAAAATCTCTTTACGGGTTCTGATTTCCGTGGTATAATAAAGATTGTGAACTGTTTTCATTGTCGGTTATTCAGCAGCAGGGGGGGAACGCAAACACCCACGCCACGCGGGTACGGCAAGAACCGTCACAGGAACCTGAATGCGGGCTGCGCAAACCAGAGAGGCGCAGCGTGACCGCCCTTGCCGCAAAAGGAGCTATAGAGTATGGATTGCCTGCAAGAACTAGAGGAACAGCGCAAACGGCTGGTGAGCAGCGGAAACGCCGACCGCCAGCACGCCAAGGGGAAGATGACCGCCGATGAGCGGCTGGACTACCTCTTTGATAAGGACACCTTCCTGGAGATGAACACCTTCCAGAACCGGGGCCAGGGGCTGGAAAAGCCTGTGGCCCGGGACGGCGTGATTGCCGGCTACGGCAAAATCAACGGCCGCTACGCCTACGCCTACGCCCAGGACTTCACCATCCAGGGGGGCAGCCTGTCTGCCTCCAACGCCCGGAAAATCATTGAGGCCCAAAAGGCCGCCCAGAAGGCCGGCGTGCCCATCATCGGCCTGATGGACTCCGGCGGCGCGAAGATTCAGGAGGGCATCGAGGCGCTGGCCCAGTACGGCAGCATCTTCTATAACAACGTCCAGTCCTCCGGCCATATTCCACAAATCACCGCCATCATGGGTCCCTGCGCCGGCGGCGCGTCCTATTCCCCCGCCTTGCAGGACTTTATCTTCTTCGTGGAGGGCACCGGCGAGATGTTCGTCACCGGCCCCGGCGTGGTGAAGGAGGTCATCGGTGAGGATATCACCATGCAGGAGCTGGGCGGCGTGGACGTTCACATGCGCAAGAACGGCGTGGCCCACGTCCGTGCCAAGGACGATAAGGAGTGCCTGGACAAGATCCGCGCCCTGTTGAGCTATCTCCCCCAGAACAGCGGCGAGGCGGCCCCCGTCAGCAAAAAGTTCAAAGCCCGCTGGCAGCGGGGCATTGAGAACGTCGTGCCGGAGAATAAGCGCAAGATTTACGACGTGAAGCGGGTGCTGGACTACCTGGCGGACACCGAATCCCTGTACGAGATCGAGCCGGAGTTCGCCGCCAACATCGTCACCGCCTTTGGTCGGGTGAACGGCCAGAGCGTGGGCTTCGTGGCCAATCAGCCCGCCGTCATCGGCGGCTGCCTGGACGTGAACGCCAGCTGCAAGGCCGCCCGCTTCATCCGCACCTGCGACGCCTTCAACATCCCCCTGGTGACGCTGGTGGATGTGCCCGGCTTCTTCCCGGGCAGCGACCAGGAGCATAACGGCATCATCCGCCACGGGGCGAAAATGCTGTACGCCTACTCCGAGGCGAAGGTGCCGAAAATCACCCTGGTGCTGCGCAAGGCCTACGGCGGCGCCTACATCGCCATGTGCAGCAAGGGCCTGGGGGCGGACATCGTGTGGGCCTGGCCCTATGCCGAAATCGCCGTCATGGGCGCGGAGGGCGCGGTCAAAATCATCAACAAGAAGGAGATCAAGGCCGCCGGTGACCGGAAGGACGAAGTGCTGAAGGAGAAGACCGACGAATACACCCGCATCCACCTGAACCCCTATGTGGGCGCGAAGCTGGGGTATATCGACGACGTGATTCAGCCCCAGGACACCCGCCGTATGCTGGAGAAGGCGTTGGAAGCCTACACCACCATGGGCATCGGCAGCGATAAGCCTCACCACGGCAATATTCCGCTGTAACCCCCATTCCAATAAGCAAGCAAAAACCGACCCTGGAAAAGTTTTCCGTCCGGGGTCGGTCTTTTTTTGATTGCGCTCCACGGTGCGCTGTGCTATAATGAAAGTGCGATTTGCATAAGTCTTGTCATTTTTACAGGAAAAGGATGGCGGCATGATGAAGCAGTGCAGGCAGTTCATGTTCATCGGGGTGCTTTGCGCCGCGCTCTTTCTGCTGTCCGGCTGCGGGCGGGTGGCTGTGGGCAACGATTTGCCCGCCCATTCGGTTTCCGCTGCGCTTCCCGCGTCCGATGGCTCCGCGACCTCCGATGTTCCGCCGGAGGCGGAACCGGAGGAGAACCCCTACCGGATCAGCGGCCTGACCCTGACCGGGGAGGCGGTGGACAGCGCCAACGGCGACGTTGAGCTGCTGGGGCGGCTGGCCCCGGACGCGGAGACGGAGGAGGGGTACTTCACCCTGTCCCAGCTCTACGACTTGTCAAACGGCAAACTGGCGGCACTGTACAGCCTGTCCGACCGGCAAATCAACATCTCCGAGGGAGATGCGTGGGACATTGCCAACGTCAAAGAGTACCTGGCCATTTACGATTGGGAGACCGGCCAGGTGGAGCGGACCGTGGCGCTGCCGGAGGCCGACGAAATCAACTTCTCCTACGTGGAGCAGAGCGGGAGCCTGCTGTGGAGTTGGACGCAGCATTCGGACGGCACCCTCTCCGCCCTGTGCTATGATGACAGCCTGAACCTGGTGACAGAGCTGGAGTGCAGCGGTGAACTGTTCGGCTGCATCACCGAGGACGGCAGATGGCTCTACTATGTGGAGGACGGCACACTGCTGCGCCGTGCTACGGACGGCAGCGGCGCGGGGACGGCGGTATCGCTGCAGCGGAACTTCTCCGTCAGCTATCTGGACGGGATTTTTTCCGGAGAGGACGGCGTCCAATATGCCATCCTGTACGGCATGGCGGGGGACTTGCAGTATTATGACGCCGTGGTGAATCTGGATACGGGGGAGTTCCTGTACCTGCGGGAGACCGGTGCGGCGACTCTGTACGCCGACAACGGCGTGCTGGTTGTCAGCACCTCGTCCCTGGAGGAGAATGACGCCTCCTATACGGTCTTCACCGGTCAGGAGCCTGCCACCTATACCTGGGATGAGGAGGAGGCCATCTCCCTGGAGGTGCTGGCCGACCGGCAGCTGCTGTTTTACAAAACGGAGTGGAGCGAGGAGGGCTCTACGGTGCGCCTGGGGCTGTACGACCAGGAGCACAATCCGGTCAGCAGCACCAGCTTCTCCGTAGAGGAGCAATACGTTTGGCTGTGCGGCACCCCTGTCTTGCTGCCGGAGGAGAACGCGCTGCTGATTCCCATCCAGGGGGACTCCCTGGCCCTGTACTTCTACCGATGGGATTACACCACCGGTACCGGCGGCATGGAGGGACTTGAGGTGTCCGAAGCGGTCTACGCCGACCCCATGATTGCCGACGTGACGGAAAGCTGGGACCCCGCCTATTTTCAGCCCCAGGACTGTCCGGAGGAGCTGGCGGATTTGCGGGCCGAGGCGGACGCCCTGGAGGAACAGTACGGGCTGACCATTTATCTCTCTGACGAATGTCGCAATTTCCTGGGCAGCTACGCCATCACCGCTCTGTCCGACCACGACACGGTGGCCTATGCGCTGGAGATACTGGAGGAGGAGCTTGCCAAGTACCCGGAGGGCTTCTTCCGCCAGTTCGAGTGCCAGTGGCTGGAGGGCATTGAGCTGTACCTGGCCGGGAGTATCATCGGCATCGGGGACGGCGTGCTGGACTACGCCGGAGGCCTGCAAACCACCAGCGACAGCCACATCGTGCTGGCGGTGGACTGCTGCAACCCGGAGGACCTGCGCACCGCCCTGCACCATGAAATCAGCCACGCCATTGAGATCCGCCTGCTGTTCAGCGACGCCGGAGGGGTGGATGAAGAAGTGTGGAACGAACTGAACCCCTCCTCTCAGCAGTTTGGGGACTGCTACACCTATTCCTACGAAACCTTCGGCTACGAGGAATTTTACAGCTTCGTCTATGACCTGACCACCAGCAGGGACGTTTACTTCATCGACACCTACAGCCTGACCTTCCCCACGGAGGATCGGGCGCGGCTCTTTGAAAACGTGATGAGTGACAGCAGCACCGTGGATTGGGCGGCCTGCCCCAACCTGAGGGCCAAGCTGAATTACTACGCGGAATGTATCCGGGCGGGGTTCGACACCGCCGGCTGGGAGGATGTCCCCTGGGAGGCCTGGCTGGAGGCGGATGCGCTGGACGGGGCGGCGTGAAAAAATTTTACCCGAAGCGCAACCGCCCTGCCCCCTTTTGCGTCTGACAGAATGAGAGACTTCGCCGGAAGGAGCGCACACAATGGAAGATGAACAGATCGTCGCCCTCTACTGGGCCAGGGACGAGGCTGCCCTGACGGAGAGCGACCGGAAATACGGGGCCTACTGCCAGAGCATCGCCTGGAACGTCCTGCGCAGCCGGGAGGACGCGGACGAGTGCGTCAACGATACCTGGTTCCACGCCTGGAACGCCATGCCCCCGGAACGGCCGGACATCCTCTCCGCCTTCCTTGGCCGCATCACTCGGAATCTTTCCCTGGATCGCTACCGCCGCCGCCACGCCGCCAAGCGGGGCGGCGGGCTGGAGGCCATCGACCTGGAGTTGGACGATTGCTCCGCTGGCCCGGGGCTGGACAACCATCTGGACGCCATCGCGGTGGCGGAGGCCATCACCGCCTTCCTCCGTGCCTCTGACCAGGTTACCAGGGTGATTTTCCTGCGGCGCTACTGGTACGCTGATTCCATTCAGGAAATCGCCCAGCGGTACCACATCAGCGAGAGCAAGGTGAAGTCGCTGCTGTACCGTAGCCGGAAGCGGCTGCGCCGGTATCTGGAGGAGGAGGGCATTTCGGTATGAAGCACGAAAAGCTGCTGGACGCCATCGGCCGGGTGGACGGCGACCTGGTGCAGGAGGCGGAAGACGTGAAAACGCTGGCCGTCCCCCGCACCTCCAACCACTGGATGCGCTGGGCGGCCCTGGCCGCTGTGGCCGTGCTGGCGGTGGGGCTGTTCTGGGCCGGGGCGTGGATGGGCAGCGTCACCGGCAGCGACACCGCCGCGGACGCTGCCGCTGAGGACGCCGCCACAGGAGAGACCGCCGAGGAGGCGGAGGCAGCTGATGAGGGCGGCATCTCCGGTCAGGCTTCCGTGCTGTGGCCGCCGCTGCTGTCCGTCCAGGGCAGCGACGGCCAGTCTGTGACCGTGGCAGGGGAAGCCGTAGAGACAGAGGCGGAGGACGCCCTCACCGGCGCCGAGGAGGAAAGCGGCACGGATGCCGCCAGCGCCGAAAGCGCCGAGGAGGAAAGCGGTATGGACGCCGAGGACTATCGTACGGAGGATGCGGAGGGGCTGCCCACTGTGACCTATGACCCAGCCCAGAGGACGCTGACGCTGGCTTTGGATGGGGAGGATTCCGCCTCCGTTACCGCCGTCTGCATCAATGAGGACAGCGGCGGGGAAGCGGTCCTCATCGTCACAGACGGCGTGCTGACCCTGCCGGAGGGCGGCGATGGCTGGCTGGTCGAAGTCACTGTCCAGTGGGCAGACGGGGAGACCTGTGTTTACGTCTTTTGGGCGGAGCCGGACGGCGGGGCGTGAGAATGCGCAGCGCCGCCACCTGAAGGGCGCTTTTCAATCGGTGAAGCCGGGCATGATTTGCCGCCCGTTCCGCGCTTGGCGGAACGGGCGGCGCCTTTGTTGCCGTTTGGTTCCGGAGCCTCTGCTGTCCGGTTGGCGCCCCAGCAAAGGATGGGTTACTCTCCGGGTGGAGGCCGCCGTCTCCTTTCGGCCGCGTCAAAGCAGCAGGGGCTGTACCTGCTTGCGGCCCAGCGCCGCCTCGGCGCAGGCTGGAAGCTGCGCCCAGTCCGCCACCAGGGAGCAGGGCTTCTTCTCCGCGTCGTCCTGCCGGAAGGGGACGAAATAGAAGTTCCTCCGGCAGGCCAGCACGCCGATGTTTTGCAGCGACGCGGACAGCCCGTCGTTGGTGGAAACACCCACCAGCACCGGCCTCTCGTTGCGCAGGTGGGCCTTGGCCGCCATGGTGACGGAGGTGTCCGTAATGCCCCCCGCCAGCTTCCCCAGGGTATTCCCGGTACAGGGGGCAATAATCAGGAGGTTCAGCAGCTTTCTCGGGCCGATGGGTTCCGCCCCCTGAATCGTATCGATGGGCGGGCGGCCGCAGATGCGCGTCAGCTCCTGCCGCCAGTGCTCCGCCGGGCCGAAGCGGGTGTCCATGGCGGCGCAATGCTCGGAGAGGATGGGGATGACCGTCTCATACTGCCCCGCCAGCGCCTCCACCACCGGCAGAACGTGGGCCAGGGTGCAGAAGGAGCCGGTCAGTGCGAACCCGATTACCTCGCTGCGGCGGCTCATGCGTCCACCTCCTGCATGATGTGGTACACCGTGTCCCGGATGATGCGGCCGGAGGTCTCCGGGGCCACCTTCCCCGGCAGGGACAGGGCGTGGATGGCCTTGATGCCCAGCCGGGCCGCCGCCTCGTAGTCCACCCCGCCGGGCTGGGAGGCCAGGTCAATGATGAGGCAGTTCCGATCCAGGTCGCTCAGCCGCGCCCCGTCCAGCACCAGGGCGGGGACGGTGTTGATGACCAGGCTGTAGCCCCCCAGCCAGCCGTCCAGCTGCTCCGTGTGCTCCGGCGCGTAGCCGCTGGCCTCGATCCAGGCCAGGTCTGCATAGTTCCGGGCGGACACCGTCACCCTGGCCCCCAGCCCCTTTAACCGCTGGGCCAGCAGCTTCCCCAGCCGCCCGTAGCCGATGACCAGCACCCGGCAGCCGAAGAGGGTGGTGGGCAGTTCCTCCATGGCGATTTGAATGGCCCCCTCCGCTGTGGGGACGCCGTTGGCGATGGCCAGCTCCTCCCGGGCGAAGTAGTCCCGCACCAGGAGGCCCTTCTCCTCCGCTGCCTGTACAAAGCGGCATGGCAGCTTCCCGGCGCAGAGCAGTTGCCCCGGCTGCATGGCCGCCAATATGTCCGTGATGGGCAGCCTGCGGTCAGACAGCGGCGCGTTCAGCATCCCGTCCTCCCTGGCCGCAGGCAGCGGCAGAATAACGCAGTTGGCCCATTCGATGCCCCGAAGGGTATCCGATCCGGTCAGTTCCTCCTCCGTGCCCCGCAGCTCCATGGCGCAGGTCTGCACCAAATGTCCGTCCTCCGCCAGCTGCCGCGCCAGCTTCACCTGGCGCAGGTCGCCGCCGAGGACCCAAAAATGTAGCTCCCTCTTCATAGCTTGGCAACACCCCTTCCTGTTTCCGCTCGCCGCGCTTTTGCGGGAGCATCCGCTGATGTGCCATACTATGCGACGCAAAAAGGAGCGGTGCATACCGCTCCTTTACGCCCCCTGCATGGGGTCCTCTGGGTCCAGAATCACGATGTCCAACCCCTCCTCCACCGCCAGGAGGAGGGTCTTTTTTGTGCCGCCGTTGGTGCGCCCGTTGTAGACGGCGATGATGCGGCTGGATTTCGTCACCATGTACCGGTTGCGGCGCATCATGCAGCCCTCGTCATAGTCCGGCAGATAGTCCGGCGCCTGGTCGCACTGGGCCAGGATGCGCTCGTACTGGGCCTGCTCCGCCGATGTCCAATGCTGGGTCTGGCCTTTGCAGGGCACCGCCGCCTCCAGCCGGATGTCCGGGTGGAGCAGCTTGGCCCGCAGCACTGCCTCCGCCGCCAGCAGGTCGCTCCCCCGGGCCATGCCGGTGATGAAGTGCCGGTAGCCCAGGCGGTAGGCCCGCTCCACCTCCAGGGCCAGCCGCTCCTCCATCAGGATGCGGCGCAGGTCCGGCTCCTTCTGCTTCCACCCCAGGGTCTGGGGTCGGTGCCCGGTGAAGCAGCAGGTTTTTTCCCGTTCCACGGCTGTCCCTCCTTTGCGCACAATATCATCAATTTAAGGGAATTGCGCTCCTTAGACAAAGTGTAATGAATGAACAACAGTTTTGCCCTCCCGGCGGGCCTGACTACCGCTTGCTGACCCTTTACGGTATCCTCCTCGGACAGTGACCCTCGCCAGCATAGCTGGCATCGGTTTCCGGCTAAAAATATGCCACTGGCATATTTTTGGACGCCGTAAATTGCTCCGCCAAGAAATAGGGGAAAGAAGGCGGCTTAAGAAGGGGGGCCTGTGGCCCCCTTAAGAATCTCCTCGTATTCCACTGGCGGCTTCGCCTTGTCCCTCAATCAAGTGGTCTGTTCCATGAGAGACGATGTGACTTGATACGCACCAAAGCTGCCGCCGATGGCGGCTGGCGGGGATTGCCGCCCACGTCCCTCTGCCGTCAAGCGGCATTTTCGTTGCGCTCCCTAGTAGAACGTGAAAACTAAAACTTTGTTTTGTTTAACCGCCACAAAATGCCAACGGAACTGCCTGTGATACTGTTCAGACGAGCAAATTGTTCCGATTTTTGCAACTGCGTGTGTAGGGGCGGCCCTTGGCCGCCCTGGATAAGCAGGCGGTTTTTGCGGGCGGCCAAGGGCCGCCCCTACAGAAAAGTGAAGATTTAGACTTCATGTTCTACTAGCTTTACGGCGGGACGGGCGGCAATTTTGTTGGCCTTTGGTTGAGAACATCTGACTGCGCGGCTGTACTGCGCCCCTCAATCCAGGACAGATTGCAGTTATTTTGGCAATTAAGAATGGGTAATTGTCCAACCTGATTCCGGCAGATAAATGCATATAGTCAACAGGAAAACGCACTTTTTATGAGAACAGCGACTGCTGCTCCCCTGGGTAGGGCAGGTGCAGATGCTCATACGCCTTCTGGGTGACACACCGGCCCCGCGGGGTGCGGGTCAGGATGCCGATTTGCATCAGGTAGGGCTCATACATATCTTCCAGGGTCTCGGCATCCTCATTGATGGTGGCCGCCAGGGTCTCCAGCCCCACCGGGCCGCCGTGATAGAACTCAATGATGGCCCGCAGCATTCGCCGGTCAATGTCGTCCAGGCCCAGATAGTCCACGTCCAGGGCGCTGAGGGCGTCGTCCGCCACCGAGGCGGTGATAACGCCGCCCGCCTTGACCTGAGCGAAGTCCCGCACCCGCCGCAGGAAACGGTTGGCGATGCGGGGGGTGCCCCGGCTGCGCTTGGCGATTTCCCACGCGCCGGACTCCTCGATGGGGACGTTCAGAATCGCTGCGCTGCGCTTCACAATCAGCGCCAGCTCCTCCGGGGTGTACAGCTCCAGCCGCAGCTGGACGCCGAACCGATCCCGCAGAGGCGCGGACAGGGAACCGGCCCGGGTGGTGGCTCCGATGAGGGTGAACTTGGGCAGATCCAGCCGGATGGAGTTGGCGCTGGGACCCTTGCCGATGATGATGTCTACAACGTAGTCCTCCATGGCGGGGTAAAGGATTTCCTCAATGGCACGGTTCATCCGGTGAATCTCGTCCACAAACAAAATGTCGTTCTCAGAGAGGTTGGTCAGCAGCGCCACCAAATCCCCCGGCTTCTCCATGGCGGGGCCGGAGGTGATGCGGATGTTGACCCCCATCTCGTGGGCGATGATACCGGCCAGGGTGGTCTTGCCAAGGCCAGGGGGGCCGTGGAGCAGGACGTGGTCTAACGGCTCCTCCCGCAGCTTCGCCGCCTGAATGAAGACGTCCAGGTTGCCCTTGGCCTTCTCCTGGCCGATATAGTCCTGCAAGCGCTGGGGGCGGAGGGTGTATTCCCCCTCGTCCTCCCGGATGAGGGAGGAGGTGACAAGGGGTTCCGGGGCAAAGACGCCCTCATCGCTGTTTGTGATTGCCATAGTACACCACCCTTCCCGTTACTTTGCAAGGCGCTTCAGCGCCTGCTTCACCAGCTCCTCCAGGGTCAGGGCGGACACGTCCAGCCCCTTCAGCGCGGCGTTGATTTCGTTCTGATGGTAGCCCAGCACCTGGAGGGCCGCACCGGCTTCGGAGAGTTTGTCCTCCGGAATCACCGTGTCCTGGCTGGCGGGGGAGAGGCCGGCGCTTTGGAACTGGGCGTCCTGCTCCTTCGCCAGCTTGTCCTTCAGCTCCAGCACGATGCGCTGGGCCAGCTTCTTCCCCACCCCGGCGGCGGAGGTCAGCGCCTTCAGGTCGCCGGTGATGATGGCCAGGGCCAGGCTGGAGGGGGAGGAGGTGGACAGGATGGACAGCGCCGCCTTCGGCCCCACGCCGGACACAGAGAGCAGCAGCAGGAACAGGTTCCGCTCCTCCTCCGTGGCGAAGCCGTACAGGGTCACGTCATCCTCCTTAACCGCCAGGTGGGTGTAGAGCTTCGCCTTCTCCCCCTTGCGGAGGGTGGAGAGGGTGAAGTTGGTGGTCTTGCAGGCGTAGCCCACGCCGCCGCAGTCCAGGACGGCCAGATAGGGCGCGATATGGGCCACCGTGCCGTAAAGATAGTAAAACATAACAAAAACCTCATTTATCAGGGGGAATCAGCATCCGTTCCTCCGGGGGAGCGGCGGGCGCTATCTGGTGTCGTACCGGTCGGGGTCAAACTCCCGCTCCGTGTTCAGCAGGCTGGTGGCGGCCCGGCTGTGGCAGATGGCCAGGGCCAGGGCGTCGGCGGCGTCGTCGGGGTGGGGGAGCTGATTCATGCGGAGTAAGCGCTGGGTCATCAGCATGACCTGCTTCTTCTCCGCCTTCCCGTATCCCGTCACCGCCTGCTTCACCTGGTTGGGGGTGTACTCGAACACGGGGACGCCATGCTCCTCCGCCGCCAGCAGAATCACCCCCCGCCCGTGGGCCACGGCAATGCCGGTGGTGATGTTCTTGCTGAAAAACAGTTCCTCAATGGCGATCTCATCCGGGGAATAGGTGCGAAGCAGCTCCCCCATATCCTGATGAATTTGCAGGAGCCGGGCGGACAGGGGGATACCGGCAGGGGTCGTGATGACCCCGTAGCGGAGCAGCGTGTTTTTGGCCCGCTCCGCCTGAATGACCCCGAACCCAATGGTGGCCACCCCCGGGTCAATGCCCATAATCACCATCCGCATCTTCCTTTCTGCCCTTTGGCACAGGCCGAACCATCGGCCTATCTGATTATAGCACAGAACAAACGTTCCGTAAAGGGTGGGGTTTACGGATTCTTTCAACTATGCTAAAATAGGGGTATCAACATGGAAAAGGAGTTTGATTCTGATGTCTACCGTTATCACCGCAGCCAACGCCCCCGCCGCCCTGGGCCCCTACTCCCACGCCATCCTGACGGGGAACACCCTGTTCACCTCCGGCCAGGTGCCGCTGGTGCCGGAGACCGGCGTCCTGGCCGGGGACACCATCGAGGCCCAGGCGGAGCAGGTGTTCCGCAACCTGGAAAGCGTCCTGGCCGCCGCGGATATGACCTTTGCCAACGTGGTGAAAACCACCGTGTTCCTGACGGACCTGGCCGACTTCGCCGCCATGAACGCCATCTACGCCACCCGCTTCCCGGAGAATCCCCCCGCCCGCTCCTGCGTGCAGGTGGCGAAGCTGCCCGCCGGTGCGAAGATAGAGATGGAACTGGTGGCCGTGAAGTGAGCCGCCCCTGACGGTTCCGGAAAACAGACGCATCCGACCCTGCGCTTGGGAGCGCGGGTCGGATGCGTTTTTTGCTTTATTCCAGGGTAGTGATTTTTTCAGCGGTCAGAACGCCGTGCTCCACCGACAGGGTGTAGCAGTCGGTGGAGGAGGCCCAGGGCGCTGTGGTGTAAAGAAGGTTGCCGCTGAGGTCCTCCCCCAAAATCAGGTATCCGGCGGTGTCCTCCGAAGCGGCGCTGCCGCTGGCCAGGGCGGCGGTGGGCAACGTCGCCAGTATGCTCAGGGCCAGCGCCCCGGCGGTGAATCTTTTCAGCCTCATATCACGCAAGTCTCCCTTCCGGCAATCATAAACAGGCGTTTCGTTCAAACGCAGTTTCAGTATAACACAGCTTTCCAAAAATGCAAGACAGAGCGCCGTCCCCTCCGGGGATTTCCTTCGGCCTAACGATTTTCCGGCTGGGAGAGGAGGGCCTGATAGCGCCGC
Source organism: Clostridiales bacterium (assembly GCA_021201475.1). GTDB lineage: Bacteria > Bacillota > Clostridia > Oscillospirales > Oscillospiraceae > Onthomonas. Next base: position 76,379 of record JAJQEV010000118.1, on the reverse strand, counting down.
ATCAGCTCCGCCACACAGATGGATTCCGTTACGCCCTTGTTGGGGAAGCCGTAAGCCTGCATCACCGCCCGGTCGTTCTGCTGGTGGGCGCGGCGCAGCTCTGGATAAAGATACATCTCATCCCCATACATATCAGCAAGGCTACTGTTGGGGTAAAGCTTTCGCGCATCCAATATGGCTTGCGCAGTTTGTTCAATCTTTTCTTTTTGCGCATCGGTGGGGGTCGGCCAGGGAAAGTTGTTATAAACAATTGTCGTTGAATAACTATAGTCGCTTTTCAATCGACCGCAAACAGCCCGCATCCAGGCATTATGAACATTCGACATCAGTATACCAAATTGGTATAAAGTGGCATTAGGAATAGTGAACAGTTTGTCTCCTGGGATTATATCATCCGTCAAGAATCCCATCGGAATATATCTGCGCCGTCCGGAGGATACCTTTGCAAAGGCAATATAATGCTCTGTTGGTGGTCTATATTGTCCAAAGCGTTGTGGAAATTCAGCGGCTTTTCTTGTCTGCGCATTTTTGCTGGTGCTTCTAAAGTCTCTAACTTTCTTTATCTGTTCTCTAACTTTTGGGCATTGCTTTAATTCATCTGGTGTTGCATTTGGAAGCCACAAACACCATCTTTCTATATTGTTTATGAACTCTCTCCCCATCATGAAGCGCTTAAAATACTTTTCGGACTGTGGTTCTACAGCCAAAAACGCAGTTTTTTCTTCCAGTGTAAATAAATAATTTCCATCATCAGTAGCTTGACTGCCTCTCATAATAGCCGGAACATCGCAAAGTGGTTTTGCGCGTTCTTCGATTATGACTGTCGGCGCGGGAAGAAGATAACCATTAATGTTTTCAACGTACTTTACTGTATTTTCATGATACAGCTTTTTCTTTTCTATATTGGATGCTCCGAACCCAACAATGACCACATGGACATTGGCTTGATCTGTTGATTGACTATTCCAGATAAAGCTCTGTACCGCAAACTGTATCCACATCTTTTTTTCAAGCAGAATTTTGCGCCACAAAGATGTAGCCTGTTCTCCTTGGCAGATTGAATTTGTGGAAACAAAGGCGCACCTTACATTTCGGTTTTCTAGCATAAAATCAGACGCTTTCACATACCAGCAAGATACATAGTCAAGCTTGCCTCGCTTATCTCCCCAAATGGAATCCATATCCTTTCTTTGCTCGTCGGTCATCCAGTTAGTTCCAACGAAGGGCGGATTCCCCATAATATAACTGAGTTTCCCCTTCGGCACCACGTCCTCCCAGTTCAGCCGCAGGGCGTTGCCCTCCACGATGTTGGTGTAGGATTTCAGGGGCAGGAAGGGCAGGTGCATCAGCACGATTTCCTCCGTCTCCTTCATCATCTGGCTCTCCGCGATCCACAGGGCGGTTTTCGCCACCGTCACGGCAAAATCGTTGATTTCAATGCCGTAGAACTGGCTCAGGGACACCTGAATCGGGTTGTGATTCACGTCGCCAAAGCTGATTTGCTCCTGGTTCAGCGCCCGCAGCACCTCGTTCTCCAGCCGCCGGAGGGACAGGTAGGATTCCGTCAGGAAGTTGCCGCTGCCGCAGGCGGGGTCTAAATAGGACGCCGAGGCCAGCTTCTTCTGAAACTCCCGCAGCTTCCGCTCCTTGGTCCTGGCCACGGGGATGGCGCAAATCTCCCCGAACTCCCGTTTCAGGTCGTCCAGGAACAGGGGGTCGATGACCTTGTGAATATTCTCGATGGAGGTATAGTGCATCCCGCCGGAGCGGCGGGTCTCCGGATTCAGGGTGCTTTCAAAGACGGCCCCGAAGATGGTGGGGCTGATTTCCGACCAGTCGAAGCCGCTGCTGGCCTTGTTCAGCAGCAGGTCACGAATCTCATCGGTGAAGGGGGGAACCTCGATGTCCTCATCGGAGAACAGGCCGCCGTTCACATAGGGGAAGGCCGCCAGGGTCGGGTTGTCCTCCTGCAAATATTCGTCCCGCTCCTCCGCCGGGGTGTCCAGCACCCGGAACAGCTCCAGCAGCGCCCGGCGCATCTGGCGGGTGTCCGACTCCGCCAGATAGTCATGGAACATTCCGTGCCGCCCGAAGATGCCCGCGTCCTCGGCGTAGAGGCAGAACACCAGCCGGACGCACAGCACGTTCAGGCTGTGCATGGCCTTGGGGCTGGCGGGGTCGCGGTACTGTTTGGCGAAGGCGTCGTACAGCAGGCCGACGATTTCACCGGCGGCCATAGAGACCTCCATCTCGTGGCGGATGTCCTCATTGCCGGTGTCCACCAGGAAGTTCAGCCGGTGGGGCTCTTTGGGCAGGTCGGCCAGGCGCAGCACCTCCGGCTCGTCATTGGGCTTGTTCATGTCGTGAATCTCGAAGGTCTGGAAGTTGCAGACCACGATCCAGCGGGGGTTCTGGTCATGGGGGAGGTACCCGGCGTAGCGGCGGGCCTGACCGTAGGGGGTCAGCAGAGAGCCGTCCGACTGCTTGTAGCCCTTGCGCAGGTTGATGTCCATCCCCTTCTGTTCAATGAGTACGCGGGTGTCGGGGAGGTAGGCGTCGATAAAGCTGGTATGGCTCAGCTTCACCGGCAGCTCGAATTGAATGTGCTGGGCCGGATTGTCCAGGCCGTACACCGTTTGCAGCAGGGTCAGCCAGAACGCCTGGGTCTCCTGCTTCTCATCGCCGTGGCCCGCCCACTGGACGGCAAAGGCTTTCGCGGCGGCTTTCTGTTCGTTTTCTGTCATGGTCGCTCCCCTACTTTTCACAGGTGTTCTTACGGAACATCATACCACATTCCGGCAGGATTCTCAATCGGCAACGCGCAAATTTCCCCCCGATTTCCCGCCCCTGAAAAAATTCGCCGGAATTTGCATTTGCCCCCTTCTATTTTCCGTTGAAATTTGCTATACTGAATATGTATGCAAATTTTGATACTTGCGGAGGAATCCCATGAACCGCTTTGACCAGTTAGAATCCGCGCTGCGCCTCGCCTGCCCCGGGCTGGAGGTGCGCCGCAATGAACCTATGAGCCGCCACACCTCGTTCCGCATCGGCGGGCCGGTGGCGGTGATGGCCCTCCCCAAGGGGGAGGCACAGCTGCTGGCCGCCTTGCAGGTGGCCCGGGAGCTGGATATTACGCCGGTGCCCCTGGGCAACGGCAGCAACCTGCTGTGCAGCGACGGGCTGATAGACTGCTTCGTCATCCGCCTGCTGGACGGGCTGGATGAACTGACCCTGCTGCCGGAGGGCCGCATCCGCTGCGGGGCGGGGGTGCTGCTGGCCCGGCTGGCGGCCTTCGCCCAGAAGCACGCCCTGACCGGGCTGGAGTTCGTCTCCGGCATCCCCGGCACCCTGGGGGGCGGGGCGGTGATGAACGCCGGAGCCTACGGCGGGGAATTGAAGGACGTGCTGGTGGAGACCCGCTGCGTCACCCTGGACGGAGAGATGCAGACCTTCCGGGGGAAGGAGCAGGGCTTTGGCTACCGGCGCAGCGCCTTCGCCGGGGGGGACAAAATCGTCCTCAGCGGCCTGTTGCAGCTGGCCCCTGGGGACGGCACCGCCATCAAGGCCCGCATGGACGAACTGAACCAGCGCCGCCGCAGCAAGCAGCCCCTGGAGTACCCCAGCGCTGGCAGCACCTTCAAGCGGCCCGTAGGCGGCTTCGCCGCCGCCCTGATTCAGCAGTGCGGCCTGAAAGGGCTGACGGTGGGGGGCGCTCAGGTCAGCGAGAAGCACAGCGGCTTCATCATCAACAAGGGCGGGGCCACCTGCGCCGACGTGCTGGCCCTGGCCCAGCAGGTGCATGACATCGTGCAGGCCGAGACCGGCATCTCCCTGGAGCTGGAAATCAAGCGGCTCGGTTAAACCACACACCGCAGAAATCAATTTTGCACAGGAACCCCTCCACCGGCTGCCGCCGGTTCCCCTCCGCCGTCAAGCGGCATTTCCGCTACGCTCCCTACCCCTTCGGGGGAGACAGGAGGTTGTTGTAATCACTATGTTACTGGCGCCCCTGAAAGGGGAGCTGTCAGCGAAGCTGACTAAGGGGTTTCTTTGACAGGTTTGACCTAAATAACTGTATACAAACAGCGATTGACACACGAAAGGGGGCATCCTGCCATGAGGTTCATTCTCATCACCGGCCTGTCCGGCGCAGGCAAAAGCCAGGCGGCCAATTTCCTGGAGGACGTGGGCTATTTCACCGTGGACAATATGCCGGCGGTGATGATTCCCGAATTTGTCCAGCTGTGCATGGAGGAGACCCCCCAGCACGAGAAGGTGGCCCTGGTCAGCGACATTCGGGGCGGCACCAACTTCGCCGCCCTGTTCACCGCCCTGGACTGGATGAAGGAGCGGGGGTGCGACTATACGCTGCTCTTCCTGGAGGCCTCCGTCCCCACCATCATCCGCCGGTATAAGGAGACCCGGCGGAGCCATCCCCTGTCCGGCGAGGGCCTCTCCCTGGAGGAGGCCATGCAGAAGGAGTGGGCGCTGCTGGCCCCGGTGCGAGCGCGGGCGGATGAAATCATTGACTCCACCAACTTCGCCACCACCGCCATGCTCCGCAGCACCCTGCTGGAGCGGCTGGGGGAGACCACCAACACGGGGATGAGCGTCAGCGTCATGTCCTTCGGCTTCAAGTACGGCCTCCCGCTGGAGGCGGATTTGATTTTCGACGTGCGCTTCCTGCCCAACCCCTTCTACATCCCGGAGCTGCGGAAGCTGACCGGGCTGGACCAGCCGGTGCTGGACTACCTGAACCAGTACCCGGAGACCCAGACCTTCCTGGATAAGCTGGAGGAGATGCTTGCTTTCCTCCTCCCCCTGTACGCCAAGGAGGGGAAGACCGCCCTGACCATCGCCGTGGGCTGCACCGGCGGCCAGCACCGCAGCGTGGCCCTGTGCCACGGCGCTACGGTGATGGTGCGGGGGATGGGCTTCCCTGTCACCGAGCATCACCGGGACATCGCCCGGGATCGAAAGTGAGGCGACCGTTCGTATGTCCATGTATCATATTCCCGTAGGGGGCGGGCCCCGTATCGTCGCCATCGGCGGAGGCACGGGCCTGTCCACCATGCTGCGGGGTTTGAAATTTTATACGAAGAACATCACCGCCATCGTCACCATGGCGGACGACGGCGGCGGTTCCGGTATGCTGCGCCACGACCTGGGGATGCCCCCTCCCGGCGACGTGCGCAACTGCCTCCAGGCCCTGGCCAACTGCGAGCCGGTGATGGAGCAGCTGTTCGCCTACCGCTTCCATGACGGCTCCCTGAAGGGGCAGAGCCTGGGAAACCTGATTTTGGCGGCGCTGAATGAGATTTATCCCTCCTTTGACCAGGCGGTGTCCAGCATGAGCCAGGTGCTGGCCATCACCGGGCGGGTGCTGCCCGTCACCAACGCCAACATCGAGCTGGTGGCGGAGTTCGAAAACGGCACCTCCGTCCGGGGGGAGTCCAAAATCTTCTCCTTCAAGAAGGAGCAGGGCTGCCGCATCACCCGGGTCTCCCTGGACCCGGCCTGGCCAGAGGCGCTGCCTGACGCCCTGGAGGCCATCCGCAAGGCGGACGTTATCCTCCTGGGGCCGGGGAGCCTGTACACCAGCATCATCCCCAACCTGCTGGTGCGAGGGGTGTCCGCCGCCGTGGCGGAGTCCCGGGGGCTGCGGGTGTATGTGGCCAACATTATGACCCAGGAGGGGGAGACGGAGGGCTATACCCTGTCCGACCACCTGTCCGCCCTCCACAAGCACGCCGGAGGCCGGAAGCTGGTGGACGTGTGCCTGGCCAACTCCGCCCCCATCCCCAGCCCGGTGGCCGCCCGCTACGAGACGGAGAACGCCGCCCCCCTGCTGATTGACCGGGAGGCGGTGGAGGCCATGGGGGTGGAGCTGGTGACCGCCCCCCTGTCCAACGAAAAGCTGGCCAATCAGGCCCGGCATGACCCCATCAAGCTGGCCGAGGCGCTGATGGCCCTGATTCAGGACCGCTGCCTGCGGGTCAGCACGGCAGACGGCATCCGTTACATCCTGGACCGATAGGAGGGCGAGAGAGAGATGTCCTTTTCCTCTGACACCAAGGCGGAGCTTTGCCGGGAACGTCTCAGCCGCAACTGCTGCGCCCAGGCGGAAGCCTACGGGGCGCTGCTGTTCTGCAACGCCTTCACCCCTCAGGAGATCCGCATCACCACCCAGTCCGCCGACGTGGCCCAACGGCTGCCCCGGCTGTTCCGGAGGGCCTTCGGTGTGAAATTCGACGGTCTGCCGGAGGCCATCGTGGCCGGACACAAGATGACCTTCCGCATGACCGAACCCGCCGCCATCCGCACCGTGCTGGACGCCTACGGCTACAGCCCGGAGACGGCGGTGGCCCTGCACATCAACTACGCCGCGCTGGAAAAGGACTGCTGCAAGGCGGCCTTTTTCCGGGGGGCTTTTTTGGTGGGCGGCAGCGTCACCGACCCCGCCAAGCGGTACCACCTGGAGCTGTCCACCGGCCACTTGGCCGTCCACCGGGAGCTCCAGGCCCTGGCCCCGGAGCTGAACCTCTCCCCCAGGGAGACCCGGCGGAAGGCCAGCTACCTGACCTATTTCAAGCAGAGCGACGCCATTGCCGACTTCCTCACCACCATCGGGGCCCCGGTGGCCGCCATGGAGGTGATGAACGCCAAGCTGGAGAAGAACCTGGTGAACGGCGTCAACCGGCAGTACAACTGCGACGTGGCCAATGTGGAGAAGGCGGTGGCCGCCGCCCAGGAGCAAATTGCCGCCATCCGCCGGCTGGAGGAGCAGGGGACGCTGCCCCACCTGTCGGACAAGCTGCGGGAGACCGCCCGCCTGCGGGTGGAGCACCCGGAGTTGAGCCTGTCCGAGTTGGCGGCGCTGTGCATGCCGCCGGTGAGCAAGTCCTGCCTGAACCACCGCCTGCGGAAGCTGACCGAGCTGGCGCAGGAGCCGGGCCAGAGCGGTGGAACGCCGTAAGCGATTCCCCACCAAACACGGAAAGGAGGCCCCTTCCATGGAGCTTCTCATCAAACAGCGGGTGTTCAGCTGGACGGACACCTATGACGTATACGATGCAAATCAGCACCCGCTCTACTTCGTCAAGGCGGAGTTCCTGACCCTGGGCCATCAAATCTACCTCTACGATATGCAGGAGCGCCCCCTGGCCTCCATCCACCAGAAGCGTTTCCGCTTCCTGCCGGAGTTTGAACTCGTCATCGGCGGCCGCTCCCTGGGCACGCTGAAAAAGGAACTGACTCTCTTCTGCCCCCGCTATAACCTGGACTGCAACGGCTGGCGGGTGCAGGGGGACGTTTGGGGCTGGGACTATGACGTGGTGGATGCCATGGGGAACTACGTCCTCCACATCACCAAGGAGCCGCTGCACTGGGGAGACACCTACGTCCTCCACATCCCCGACCCCGCCAACGAGCTATTGTGCCTGATGATCGCCATCGCCATCGATGCGGCGAATTGCAGTGATAATAACTGACCCCGTACTACCAAACAGGCAATGAAGAACGTCTCCGTTGTCCTAAGGAACGATACGTTTCCCCACAGAAAAGCAGATTAGCACTATCAGCAGAGAACCGCGACGTTCCCCAGCCGCCATCGGCGGCAGCTTTGGTGCGTATCAGGTCACATCGTCTGTTGCCTGATAGACCACCTGATTGAGAGACAAGGCGCAAGCCGCCAGTGGGATAGAGGGAGATTTTTAAGAGGGACGCACAGCGGCCCTCTTGAGCCGCCCTCTTTCCCCCATTTCTCGGCGGCGCGAGAAATGGGGTCCCCGGAGGGAAAAAACTTATTTTCTTTCTCAAACCTTGCCTAAGAAAAATAATCCTCTCAAATGGACAACATTAACAGAACAGGAGGGCGCATACCATGTCCTTTGTCCACCTGCACGTTCATACCGAATTTTCCCTCCTGGACGGCGTCTGCCGTATCCAGTCCCTCCCCCAGCGGGTGAAGGAGCTGGGGCAGAACGCCGTGGCCATCACTGACCACGGCGTCATGTACGGCGTCATCGACTTCTACCGGGCCTGCAACGCCGCCGGGATAAAACCCATCATCGGCTGTGAAGTCTATGTGGCCCCCCGCACCCGGTTTGACCGCGACCCCGGCCTGGACCGGGACAGCCGCCACCTGATTCTGCTGTGCCGGGACAACGAGGGCTACCGGAACCTGTCCTACATGGTGTCCCAGGCCAACCTGGAGGGCTTCTACGGCAAGCCCCGCATCGACCTGGATCTGCTGCGGGAGCACCATCAGGGCCTCATCGCCCTGTCCGCCTGCCTGGCGGGGGAGCTGCCCCGGCTGCTGGTGAACCACGACTACGAGGGAGCCAAGGCCCACGCCCTGACCATGCTGGACATCATGGGGGAGGGCAACTACTATCTGGAATTGCAGGACCACGGCATCGCGGAGCAGCAGGACGTTATCTCCGGCATCCGCCGCCTCCACGCGGAGACGGGAATCCCCCTGGTGGCTACCAACGACGCCCACTACCTGGAGCAAAAGGATGCCCACGCCCAGGACGTGCTGATGTGCGTCCAGATGGCCAAGACCCTGGACGACCCCGACCGGATGCGCTTTGAGTCCGACCAGTTCTATCTGAAATCGGAGGCGGAGATGGCCGCCCTGTTCCCGGAGTTCCCGGAGGCCATCGCCAACACCCAGAAAATCGCCGACCAGTGCAACGTCACCTTTGCGTTTGGCCACTATCACCTGCCGGAGTTCCAGTACCCGGAGGGCTATGACGGCCCCAGACTGTTCGCCAAGCTGTGCCGGGAGGGGTTCGAGCAGCGGTACCCCACCAACCCGGAGGGCTACGCCCAGCGCCTCCAGTACGAGATGGATATGATTCAGCAGCTGGGCTTTGTGGACTACTTCCTCATCGTGGCCGACTTCGTGGGCTACGCCAAGAGCGTGGACATCCCCGTGGGCCCTGGCCGCGGCTCCGCCGCAGGCTCCATGGTGTCCTACTGCATGGGCATCACCGACGTAGACCCCATGAAGTACGGGCTGTACTTTGAGCGGTTCCTGAACCCGGAGCGGGTCACCATGCCGGATATTGATATGGACTTCTGCTATCGCCGCCGCCAGGAGGTCATTGACTACGTTCAGCGCAAGTACGGCGCGGACCATGTGGCCCAAATCGTCACCTTCGGCACCCTCCAGGCCAAGGGAGTGGTGAGGGATGTGGGCCGGGTCATGGGCATGAGCTACAGCGATGTGGACCAAATCGCCAAGCAGATCCCCAACGCCCTCCACATGACGCTGGACGACGCGCTGAAGCTGTCCAAGCCGCTGAAGGAGCTGTACGACAACGACCCACGGGTGCATGAGCTGATTGAGACCTCCAAGGCCATCGAGGGGATGCCCCGCCACGCCAGCAAGCACGCGGCGGGGGTGGTCATCACCCGGCTGCCGGTGTACGACTATGTGCCCCTGGCGAAGAATGACGAGAGCATCGTCACCCAGTACGTCATGACCACCCTGGAGGAGCTGGGCCTCCTGAAGATGGACTTCCTGGGGCTGCGGAACCTGACGGTCTTAGATGACGCCCAGCGGATGATTCGGAAAAAGGTTCCCGACTTCGACCTCCACAACATCCCGGAGGACGACCCGGCGGTGTTCCAAATGCTCCAGGAGGGCCGCACCTCCGGCGTGTTCCAGATGGAGTCCGCCGGGATGACCGGGGTGTGCGTCCAGATGAAGGCCTCCAGCATTGAGGATTTGACTGCCATCGTGGCCCTATACCGCCCCGGCCCCATGGAGTCCATCCCCCGGTTCATCCAGTGCAAGCTGAATCCGGAGAAGGTGACCTACCGCCACCCCATGCTGGAGCCTATCCTCTCCGGCACCTACGGCTGCATCGTCTACCAGGAGCAGGTGATGATGATTTTCCAACAGCTGGCGGGGTACAGCCTGGGGGGTGCGGACATGGTGCGCCGGGCCATCTCCAAGAAGAAGGCCAAGCAAATCGAGCAAGAACGCCACAGCTTCATCTACGGCGACCCGGCCCGGAACATCAAGGGCTGCATCGCAAACGGCATCCCGGAGGAGACCGCCCAGGCCATCTATAACGAGATTTACGACTTTGCCAACTACGCCTTCAACAAGGCCCACGCCGTCTCCTACGCCATCATCGCCTACCAGACCGCCTGGTTCAAGTACTACTATCCCCAGGAGTATATGGCGGCCCTGCTGACCAGCGTGCTGGACTCCAGCAGCAAAATCGCGGAGTATATCGCCGAGTGCAAGGACATGGGCATCGCCCTGCTGCCCCCGGACGTGAACGAGTCGGACGCAGACTTCTCCGTCTCCGGCGGCAATATCCGCTTCGGCCTGGCCGCCGTGAAGGGGGTGGGCCGGGGCGTGATCGAAGCCGTGACCCGGGAGCGGGCGGAGCACGGCCCCTTCCAGAGCTTCCAGGACTTCTGCGAACGGGCCTCCGGCAGCGACATGAACCGCCGCACCGTGGAGAACCTGATCCGCTGCGGGGCCTTCGACTCCTTTGGGGTCAGGCGCAGCCAGCTTTTACAGGTGATGAACCAGGTGCTGGACGGCATCGCCCTGGAACGGAAGCAAAACCTGGAAGGCCAGATTGACCTCTTCGGCGGCATGACTGGGGAGCCGCGCAAGCGGCCGGAGACTCCGCTGCCCAACATCCCGGAGTTCTCCAAGCAGGAGCTGATGGCCATGGAGCGGGAGACCACCGGCCTCTACCTGACTGGCCACCCCATGGATGAATACCGGGAGGTGGTGAAGCGCCGGGCCTCAACCCGCATCGGCCCCATCCTGTCCGACTTCGCCCAGGAGGGCGGCCCCACCACCTTCTTTGACGAGCAGCGGGTGCGGATTGCGGGCATTGTGGCCGTATCCCGGACGAAAACCACCAAGACCAACAAGCTGATGGCCTACGTCACCCTGGAGGATGACACCGGCTCCATGGAGCTGCTGGTGTTCGCCCGGGTGCTGGAGCAGGCGGGCAACTACCTGACGGTGGGCACGCCCATTTTAGCAGAGGGCCGCCTGTCCGTCCGGGACGAGAAGCCCCCTCAGCTGCTGGTGGATACCATCTCCCCTCTGGCCCAGGAGGACGGCCCCGCCCCGGCCCAGTCGGGGGAACAGACGGCCCGGCCCGGCGTGATACCCAACGCCCAGCGCATCTGGCTCCGCCTCCCCTCCCAGGATACGCCGGAGGCCAAAAAGGCCCATCAAATGCTGGTCATGTTCCCCGGCACAGGCCGCATGATTTTCTACTATGCGGACACCGGCGTCCGGGAGCGCCAGCCCTGCCTGATTCATACCTCCCTGGTGCGGGAGCTGAAAGCCCTGCTGGGGGAGGAGAACGTGGTGGTCAACTGACTGCCCGCTAACAGCATAAAAACACGAACGAAACCACCCTGGCGTCCAGCCGCCCGAAGCGGCTAAAGCGGGCGCCCTGAGAAAAGTGAGGCAAGCCTTGAAACCGTCCACCCAAACCGCCGCCGTGGGAAGCGACCTGCTCCACGGCCCCGTGGCCAGCCGACTGCTGACCTTCTCGCTGCCCTTTGTGGTCAGCACCCTGCTGCAAACGCTGTACTCCACCACAGATACTGTCATTGTGGGCCAGTGCCTGGGCAGCAGCGGTCTGTCCGCCGTCTCCAACGGCAGCCAGCTGATGCAGATGATCTCCATGATTTGCGTGGGCTTCTCCACGGCGGGTCAGGTGCTGATTGCCCAATCCGTGGGTGCAGACAATACCGACAAGATCCGCCAAATTGCGGAGAGTCTGGTCTATCTGGTGATCGGGCTGTCCGTTGTCCTGGGGGTACTCAGCGTCGCCCTGTGCGACGTATTTCTGACCACCCTGAACACTCCGGCGGAGGCCTACGAGCAGGCCCGGTATTACGTCATCATCTGCGGCTACGGCACCATCTTCACCGGTCTGTATAATATGTTCAGCGCCATCTTCCGGGGGCTGGGGGACAGCCGGCACCCGCTGCTGTTTGTCTGCATCGCCTCGGGCATCAACATCATCCTGGACCTGCTGTTTGTGGCGGTGCTGGGGTGGAACGTGGCGGGAGCCGCCCTGGCCACCGTACTGGGCCAGCTGGCCAGCGTGGTGTTCAGCGTGGTCTACCTCTACCGCAACCCCAAGCTGCTGCCCTTCCCCTTTCAGATTCTGAAAATGCGCCCCCATAGGGAGACCGCCGGGCAAATCACCAAAATCGGCATTCCCCTGGCCATCCAGAGCGCAGCGGTGCAGTTCAGCTTCCTGTTCGTCAGCGGCATGGTGAACACCTTGGGGGTGGATATCAGCGCCGCCTTCGGCGTGGCCCAGAAGCTGCGGAATGTGCCCGGCGTACTGACCCAGGGCCTGGGCCTGGGGGCCAGCAGCATGATTGGCCAGAACCTGGGGGCGGGCAACCAGAAGCGGGTCAGTCAGACCATCAGCTGGTGCCTGCTGTTTACCACGATGGTCAACGCCCTGTTCGGGGTGGCGTTCGCCCTGGCGCCGGTGGTCTGCTTCCGGATGTTCACCCAGGACACGGCGGTGCTGGCCTATGCGGGGATGTGTATGTTTACGCTGGTGGTGGAGCTGCCCGGCAAATGCGTCATGCCCGCCTGCAATGCCCTGGTCAGCGCCCAAGGCTTCGTGCAGTTCAGCATGGTGGTAGCCTTCCTGGACGCCTTTGCGGGCCGGGTGCTGCTCTCTTGGCTGCTGGGCATCGTGCTGGACATGGGGGCCATGGGCTTCTTCCTGGGCTACAGCCTGGCCACCTACCTGACCGCCATCCCCGTCTTTGTGTACTACATCAGCGGACTTTGGAAGAAGCGCAGCATTCTGGTCTCCAAGGCCGACTGATGAATCAGACAGGAACTGTATGGGAGAGGCTGTTCCGCCCCTCCCCGACATGAAAGGAGCAATTACAATGAACCGTGGCGAACGGCTGCACGGCTTCCAGGTGAAGCGGATTCAGCCTGTGGAGGAGCTGGAGGGTACCCTCTGCCAGTTGGAGCATGAGCAGACGGGGGCGCAGCTGGCCTGGCTCCAGCGGCCGGAGCAGAACAAGACCTTTATGATAGGGTTCCAGACCCTCCCGGAGGACGATACCGGCGTGTTCCACATCCTGGAGCACTCCGTGCTGTGCGGCTCCAAACGCTTCCCCGCCAAGGAGCCCTTTGTGGAGCTGCTGAAAACCTCCATGAACACCTTCCTGAACGCCATTACCTTCCAGGATAAGACGGTGTACCCCGTATCCAGCCGGAACGAGACGGACTTCTTCCACCTGATGACGGTGTACCTGGACGCGGTGTTCTGCCCCGCCATCTATGAAAACCCGAACATCTTCCGGCAGGAGGGGTGGCACTATGAGCTGCATGACGGCGAGGCCCAGCCCACCTATAAGGGCGTGGTGTTCAATGAGATGAAGGGGGCCTTCTCCTCGGTGAACGAGGTGATTGCCAACGAAATGAACCGGATGCTCTTCCCCACCAGCTGCTACCGCTTCGTGTCCGGCGGCGACCCGGTGCACATTCCGGAGCTGAGCTACGAGCAGTTCCTGGCCACCCACAAACGGTACTATCACCCCTCCAACGCAAAAATCTTCCTGGACGGCGATTTGCCCATTGAGCGGGTGCTGGAGGTCATTGACCGGGACTACCTTTCCCACTACCAGCGTCAGGTGCCGGACTTCTCCCTGACCTGGCAGGAGCCGGTGGCACGGCAGGACGCTGTGGCCTATTATAGCGTGGCCCCCACGGAGGACACCGCCCAAAAGACCTACTTCACCATGGGCAAGGTGGTAGGCTCCTGGCAGGACAAGGAAAAGCTCATCGCCCTGGAGGTGCTGTGCGGCTATCTGGCAGGCTCCAACGATGCGCCCCTGAAACGGGCCATCCTGGAGCGGGGCCTGGGCCAGAACGTGCAGATGGAGCTGTGCGACTATATGCTCCAGCCCTGGCTGCTCGTCCAGGTGGAGAACACGGAGCAGGCCCTGTGCGGCGAGATTCAGTCCGCCCTCCGGGAGACGCTGGAGCCTTTGGCCCGGGACGGGCTGGACAAGGGGGCGCTGCTGGCCTCCCTGAACCGGCTGGCCTTCCGGTACCGGGAGCGGAACGAGCCCCAGGGGGTGCTTCTGGGGCTGACCGCCATGAAGTCCTGGAACTACGGCGGCGACCCGGCCCTGTACCTGACTACAGAGGACGCCTTCGCCGCCCTGAACCGGCAGGTGGAAGGGGACTACTTCCCTGGGCTCCTGCGGGAGACGTTGCTGGACGAGGCGCATCTGGTCACGCTGACCACGCTGCCCTCCCCCACCCTGAACGGGGAGGTTCAGCAGGCGGAGCAGCGCCGCCTGGCGGACATCGCCGCCGGTTGGGACGAGGGGCAGCGCTCGGAGGTCATCGCCCAGACCGCCGCCCTGGAGCGGTGGCAGCAGACCCCGGACAGCCCGGAGGCTCTGGCCGCCCTGCCCCATTTGCAGCTGAAGGAGGTCTCCCCGGAGCCGGAGCGGCTGGAGCCGGAGGCGGGGGAACTGCAAGGCGTCACCCTGCTGCGCCACCCCTCCCTGGCTAAGGGCGTGGTGTATTTTGACCTGTACTTTGCCCTGACGGACTGCACCCTGGAGGAACTGCCTCCGCTGCGGCTGCTGAGCCGCCTCCTGGGCAACCTGCCCACCACCCACTACTCCGCGTCCCAACTGCGGCAGGAGTTGAAAACCCATCTGGGCAAGCTGACCTTCGGGCTGGACGTGTTCTCCCGCCCGAAGGAGGACGGCGTCTGCACCCCCTGCTTCGTGGTGTCGTGCAGCGTGCTGGAGGAGCAGGTGCCCCACGCCGTCCGGCTCATCCGGGAGGTGCTGCTGGAGACCCGTCTGAACCAGGCCGGCCCCGTCCGGGAGATTTTGCTCCAGGCGGAGACGACTTACCGCCAGTCCATCATCGCCAACGGCAACCAGTTCGCCATCTTCCGCACCCTGTCCCACCTGACGGCGGAGGGGGCCGTGCGGGAGGCCGAGAGCGGCTACACCTGTTACCGCTGGCTCCATGAGACGGCGGGGGCCTTTGCGGAGGGGAAGGATTCCCTGCTGGCCCAGATCTCCGCCCTGTCTGAGCGGTGCTTCACCGCCCGTCGGCTGACCCTGGGTGTGGCCGGGCCGGTGGCGGAGGCCGACCTGGCTGGGCTGGCGGATAACTTCCCCGCCGGGGACGCCGTGCCGCAGGCAGCGGCTTATCCCTGCTCCGCCCCCAGCCGGGAGGGCATCGTCATCCCCTCCCAGGTGTCCTACGCCGCCCTGGGGGCTGACCTGGGCCAGGTGGGGAAGGCCCACTTTGGGGAATTGCAGGTGCTGTCCACCATTCTGTCCTATCAGTACCTGTGGAATGAGGTGCGGGTGCAGGGCGGGGCCTACGGCACCGGCTTCCGGGTGCGGGAGAACGGCTCCGTCACCTTCCACTCCTACCGGGACCCCAACGGCCTGCGCTCCCTGGAGGTCTACCAGGCCGCGCCGGAGTTTTTGGAGCAGTTCTGCAACGGGCCGGAGGAGCTGGAGCCTCTAATCATCGGCGCTGTGGCCGCCACCGAGCCGCTGCGTTCCCCGGCGGACAAGGCCCAGGCCATTTTTGAGGGCTGGTTCCGTGGAACGACCCATGAGACCCGCCGCCGGTGCCGCCGTGAGATGCTGGAGACCGGCAAGGTCGGGCTTCTGGCGCTGGCGGAGCCGCTGGAGCAGGCTTCGGCCCGGGGCTCCGTCTGCGTCATCGGGCCGGACAGCCTCTTTACAGAGGCGGGCCGGGCGGATTGGACCCTGCTGGAGCTGTAACTATAACGGGACACACGCCCCGCCGGTTTGTTGTCAAAACCGGCGGGGCTGCTTGATCTGTCATAAATACCGGCTTCCGGCGGTTCGGGCCATTTGGCGTGGGCAAGCGCTGGTGTGGTACATCCAAACTATATGCCGAAATTGCGGAACGGGAGAGCCGTATTCTTTTGCCCTTGCCATGTAAGTGGAGTGAACGAAGGCAAAAGGGTGCCTGCCGGGTCTGGGGTGTGGGGCTATTTTCCCTTTCAGGGGATGGCCTTCCTCCATCCCTGCCTAAGAATCGCACTCCTCTGAACTGGATGGCAATTCCTTGCGCTGCCGCCGATTTTGGGGTATCCTATAGGGGAAGCGATTGCACAACAAGGAGGCTATCCCATGAACATTGGCATTGTCACCGGAGCGTCCAGCGGTCTGGGGCGGGAGTTTGTCTGCCAGCTCAGCCGCCAGGAGGCGCTGGATGAGATTTGGGTCATCGCCCGCCGTGAGGAGCGGCTGCACGCGCTGGAAGCCCAGGTGGAGACGCCGCTGCGCTACATCCCCCTGGACCTGACGGAACAGGTGTCCTTCCAGGCGCTGGAGCAGCTGCTAAAGGCGGAGCGGCCGGACGTGCGCATCCTCGTCAACGCGGCGGGTTTCGGCAAAATCGGGGCCTGGAAGGATATTTCCCTGGCCGACTGCGACGGCATGATCGACCTGAACTGCCGGGCCACCGTGGACATGACCCAACTTGTCCTGCCCTATATGGGCAGAGGGAGCCGGGTGCTGGAAATCTGCTCCACCGCCGCCTTCCAGCCCTTCCCCTACCTGGGGGTGTACGCCGCCTCCAAAGCGTTCCTCTACCGCTACAGCCGGGCCCTGCGGGCGGAGCTGCGGGGGACAGGCATCAGCGTGACGGCGGTGTGCCCCTACTGGGTGAAGGATACGGAGTTTATCTCCGGGGCGCAGAGAACCCGAAACAGCTCCTATATCCGCCACTTCCCCCTGGCCTCCAGCGAAAAGAACGTGGTGCGCCATGCGCTGGCCGATGCAAAGCTGGGGCTTGCGGTGTCCACGCCGGGGCTGGTCTGCACCGTCCACCGGGTGGCGGCAAAGTTCGTGCCCAGCGCGCTAATGATGGGGGCCTGGGCGCTGATTCGGAGGCTATAAAACACGGCCGACAGTCTGGGCTGTCGGCCGTGTTTGGTTGGAGGATGAGATGGCGGTCAGTTCCCGCCCTTGCGGCTGATTTCGTTCAGGTTATAGGGCGTGGTCTGGTAGACATAGTAGTTCAGCCAGTTGGTGTAGAGCAGCTGACCGGAGCTGCGCCAGTTGACGATGGGGGTCTGGGTGGGGTCGTCATTGGGGAAATAATTTGCCGGCACCTGAATGTCCTTCCCTTTGGCCAGGTCCCGCTCGTACTCCAGCCGCAGTGTGTCCCGGTCATATTCCGGATGGCCCATCACGAAGAACAGGCGGTTGTCCGCGCTCTTCAGCGCGAAGATGCCCGCCTGGTCGGACTCCGCCAGCAGTTCCAGCGACGGCACCGCCAGCACGTCCTCCTTCCTCACATAGGTGTAGCGGGAATGGGGGGCGTAGAACACGTCGTCAAAGCCCCGGAACCAGGGAGACTGGGGGCGTAGCACCCGATGGGGGAAGATGCCGAACAGCTTGCGGTCATAGGAGTATTTTTGAATCCCGAAGTGATAGTACAGCCCAGCCTGAGCGCCCCAGCAGATGTGGAGGGTGGCGTGGACATGGGTTTTGGTCCACTCCATGATACGGCACAGCTCATCCCAGTAATCTACATCGGCGAAGTCCAGATTCTCCACCGGCGCGCCGGTGATAATCATGCCGTCAAAGTAGTGATCCTTCACCTCGTCAAAAGTGCGGTAGAAGGTGGACAGATGATCCTGGTCAACGTGCTGCGGAACATAGCTGGCCGTTTGCAGCAGCTCCACCTCAATTTGCAGCGGCGTGTTGGCAAACTTCCGCAGCAGTTGAGTCTCCGTGGTGATTTTCGTGGGCATCAGGTTCAGCAGCAGCAGGTTCAGAGGACGAATATCCTGGTGCATGGCGCGATACTCCGTCATGACAAAGATGTTTTCCCCCTCCAGCGTGGTGCGGGCAGGCAGCGAATCAGGAATACGAATGGGCATAGTAAGGACTCCTTATCAAAATGGTGAGAGAATGAGCGGATAGCCTTTGGACTTGTGCGCAGGGCAGATGAAAGCCCGGCATTCGAAAAACTGTGCGTTCCATTTTTGAGCAGCCCCCCTTTGGATGAACTTGCCGCCGCCAGGCCCCTGGCGGGGCGCACGTTTTATTGTATCACAGCTTGCCGCAATATGCCAGTGGAATTTCAGATTTGCGCCAAAAGGCTTTCCGATGCGGCGTTGATTCAACATTGTACTGAAATTGTCGGTTGATGAAGCGCCTTGCAGCTGATATAATGAGTTATGTATATTCTGTCGGAAAGGTTCCTGAATACCCGCATAGAAGGACAAACCTGGCAGGAAATTCCCGAACAAAGAAGGTATGATTATGGCAAGGCAACCCCTGGAAGAAAATGGCGTCCACCGCGCCAGGCTGTGGGAGGTCGGCTTCTACGCCCTCAACAACTCCGCCACCAACGCCTATATGATGATGGTGTCCGCCATGTCCTATTACCTTATTGGCATCATCGGTCTGGGCGCTGTGCTGGCCGGTTCCCTGGTCACCATCATGCGGATTTGGGACGGGGTCGCCAACCCCTTTGTGGGGATGATTCTGGACAAGACCAACGGAAGATTTGGCAAGAACCGGCCATTCATCGTCATCGGTGAAGTGATTCTGTTTGCGGCATCCTTCCTCATGTTCCGAGTGGTGCCTTTGACGCCTCCGGCCTTCCGGCTGGTGGTGTGGATCGTCATCTATATGATTTACGTTGTCGGCTACACCTGCCAGTGCATCGTCACGAAATCCGCCCAGAGTTGCCTGACCAACGACCCGAAGCAGCGCCCCATCTTTTCCATGTTCGACGCGGTCTACAACATCATCCTGATGAGCCTGTGGTATCCGATTTTCCAGACCAACACGCTGGTGCCCCGCTTCACCCTGACCAGCGACACCGCCGGGGACAAAATCGCCCAGCTGGTGGCCCAGACTCCCAACCTGGCCAACGTCATCACCACCGACGCAGAGACCGGTGTGCAGACCCTCAGCGCCTTCTACAATCCGGAGATGTGGCAGTATTTCCAGCTGGTGGTGGGGGGCATAGCCGCAGTGCTGTCCCTCCTGGCCGTCATCGGCCTGTGGCGGAAGGACCGCCCCCAGTACTTCGGCCTGGGCCAGACGGGCAGCGCCAAGGTGGGGATGCGGGACTATCTGGACGTGCTGACCCACAACCGGCCCATTCAGATGCTGGCAGTCTCCACCGCCGCCGACAAGCTGACCCTCAGCATGATGAGCAACACCACGGTGTACATCTGCCTGTTCGGCGTTATCTTCGGCAACTACGCCCTGTACTCCTCCAATTCCGCCATCACCGCCATCCCGGTGGCCATATTGTCCATCCTTGGCATCAACTTCATCGCCCGCTACCTGGGGCAGAAGCGGGCGCTGGTGGTGGGCACCTGCGGCTCCATCGCCTGCGGCGTGATTCTGGCCGCGATGATTCTGGCGGGGGTGCGCTCCGGCTGGCGCTTCCTGCTGCCCTCCTTCAGCCTGACCAGCATCAGCACCTGGGCCGGGCTATTCCGTCCGGCCAACTGGAGCCTCTTTGGGCTGATGTTCGTGCTGGTCTACACCGCCATGCGGGGCTTTACCAGCATCGCCAGCGCCATCACCACCCCCATGACGGCGGACTGCGCCGACTATGAGGTGTACCGCTCCGGCAAGTACCTGCCCGGCGTCATCGGCACCGTGCTCAGCTTTGTGGACAAGCTGATTTCCTCCCTGGCCTCCACCGTGGTGGCTGCCGTCTATGCGGCGGTGGGCTTCGGCGCGGCGCTGCCTACCGTGGAAACCCCCTACAGCGCCAGCCTGATGTGGGCCACCCTGATCTGCTTCATCGGCGCGCCTATGCTGGGGTGGATTACCAGCCTGATCGTCATGCGGTTCTATCCCCTGACCAAGGAGAAGATGGAGGAGATTCAGGAGGAGATCGCCCGCATCAAGGCGGGCGCACCGGCGGCAAAGTAAAGCCTGCGCCCGCAGGCAAAACGCGAAAATCAATTTAAAAAGCCCTGGGTTGAGGGAAATAACGCAGTCGTACAGTTAGATGTCCACGACCAAAAGGATAACAAAATTGCCGCCCGTCCCACCGAAGGTGAGGGACGTGGGCGGCAATCCCCGCCAGCCGCCATGGGCGGCAGTCTCACCAGTGTGAAGTCACATCGTCTCTAACGGGATAGACCACCTGAATGAGGGATAAGGCGAAGCCCACAGTGGGATAGGAGGAGGGTTCTTAGGGGGGAGCGAGGCCCCGAAGCTCCCCCCTGAGCCGCCCTCTTTTGTTACTTTTCTCGGCGGAGCGAGAAAAGTAAGCCCCGCTTCCCTGGCAAGGGAAGGCCGGGCGAACTCTCTATAAAGAACCATATCTAAGAAGGCCCCACCCAGCAATTAAAAAACTTATCTAAGGAACCACCCCCTCCACCGTCAAGCGGTAGTTCCGCTTCGCTCCCTACCCTGAAAGGAGAGTTGGCTGGCCGCAAGGCCAGACTGAGGGGTTTCTTTGGTACACTTGATTAAAAACTTGATTTCCGTGGCAGGCAAAACAATCCCCCTTGCGTAGCCGCCCGCAATCTGGTAGAATAACAGCAGTATTGCAGCGGCGCTGCGCCGTGGGCCTACGCTGCAAAAGGGGGAGATTGCCCATGAACGAACCGGAATCCTTGCAGCAGGCGAAGCGGGGCCCAGACGGGAACCTGTTCCTGATCGGCTTTATGGGGGCGGGCAAAAGCACCGTGGCCCAGGCCCTCAGCGCTTTGTACGGCATGGAAATCATTGAGATGGATGGGGAAATCGAGCGCAGGGCAGGCAGGAGCATTTCCGACATCTTCGCCACCCTGGGGGAGGAAGCCTTTCGGCAGATGGAGACGGAGCTCCTCACCACCCTGGAGCCGGGGAAACGGCTCGTCGTCTCCTGCGGCGGCGGCGTCGCCATGCGGGAGGTTAACGTGCAGGCCATGCGCCGGTGCGGCTCCATCGTTTGGCTGACGGCGCAGCCGGAGACCATTCTGGCCCGGGTGGCGGGCTCCGGCAGCCGCCCTCTGCTGGAGGGCCATAAGGACATTGGCTATATCCAATCCATGATGGCCCAGCGCCAGCCCAAATATGAGGCGGCGGCAGATATCGCCGTTGCCACGGACGGGAAGGACGCGGCGCAAATCTGCAACGACATCCTGGCGGCGATGAAGGAGCGCCGCCAGGGGTGCGGACAGGAGGGATGACTGTGCAGACCGTAACCGTGCGCGGTGTGACGCTGGGGGCCGGGCGGCCCAAAATCATCGTTCCCATTGTGGAGCGGACGGAGGAGGCCGTCCTGGCCGAGGCCCGCTCCTTTGCCGACCTGCCGCTGGACATGGTGGAGTGGCGGGTGGACTGGTTCGACGGGTTCGCCTCCCCGGACAGGGTGGAGCATTGCCTCCGCGCCCTCCGGGCCGCCCTGGGGGACACCCCTCTGCTGGCCACCTTCCGCACCGCCGGAGAGGGCGGCGCAAAGGAGATCGCCCCGGCGGATTATGCCGCCCTCTGCAAGCGCATCGCCGCCACCGGCTGCGCCGACCTGATCGACGTGGAAGCCTTCTCCGGGGACGCCATGGTACAGGACATTCTGTGTTTCGCCCACCAAAGCGGCGTAAAAGTGATCGGCTCCAGCCACAACTTCCAGACCACCCCGCCTCAGGAGGCGCTGGTGGCCAGGCTGCGCCGTATCCAGGCGATGGGGGTGGACATTCCCAAGCTGGCCGTCATGCCCCAAAGTCGGCAGGATGTGCTGGCGCTGCTGGCCGCTACGGAGGAGATGGTGCGCCGCTACGCCGACCGGCCCATCATCACCATGAGCATGGGTGGGGACGGCGTGATTTCCCGACTGTGCGGCCAGGTGTTCGGCTCCGCCGCCACCTTTGGCTGCGCCTCCCACAGCTCCGCCCCCGGTCAGATGGAAGTGCGTCAGCTGGACACCGTTTTGCGGCTGCTGGAGCAGGCGCTGTAACAAACTGCGCAGGACAAAAACGCGAGGCCGAATGCTCCCTTCGGGCATTCCAGCCTCGCGTTTCTCGCCTTTTGTGCCTGTTAATCAGATGCGTTTGCCCGCCCCTCCATCTGCCGTAGCGCTTCGTGGGCCCCCGCCAGGAACTCCCCGTTGGTAGGCTTCCTCCCGTGGACGCAGGAGGGGAAGTAGGAGGCCCAAACCGTCTGGTCGCCCTGGCAGAAGGCGGTGCCGATGGTGTGCCGCATGGCCCGCTCCGCTGCGCCGTCCTTCGTCCGGAACTGACGGCCCACCATGGGGTATAGCGCCTTGGTCAACAGGTTTAGCAACTCCGGGTCCTGCCTGATTTGCTCCAGCGACCACATCAGGTAGCGGTACCCCTTCACGTTGGCCGGAATCCCTAGGGCAAACAGGAAGTCGGCGACCAGCCGCCGATAAGGCACTGGCCCCATCTGGTCCGCCTGGTACAGGGCCAGGCCGGGGGCGGCAAGGTGCGACTCCCTGTCGGGCGGGCACTCCATGGCGTTCAGCAGGATTTGAAAGCTGCCTGTGCCGCCGCCGGAAAAGGCAAAGACCACGTCCGGCTGGAGAAAGGCTGTCCCCCGCAGCTCGGAGAGCATCTGCAGGCCGGAGCGATCCGCAAGCTCCTGCCCCACCAGCAGGATATCCGGCGGCTGGCCGTCCAGCAGCGCCAAAAGCTCGCTGCCGCAGTCCGTCACTGCGGAAAGCGTCAGGGAATCGTTTTGCAGCAGCGTCTCCTTCAGCGCCCTGCGTTGGACGCTGTCTGCGGCGGCGATAATCACCTTGATCATAAATGCCCCAGCTCCTTTTATATGATTCTTATAGAAATAATATCATACAAAAGGAAAAGATTCAACTTTTTTTCGCAAAAGACGCATTTTTTCGTTCGACACGATTCGATATCCGTCCGACACGCTCTGCGTCGGGTCAGCCTGCCCCCACGCCGCTGACCCCCAGCACAATGCTGTCAATGCCCAGTAGAATCAGGTAAACGCCGATGATGAGCCCCAGGGAGAAGTAGCTGAACACCGGCTGGAACAGCATCAGCACCGCCAGCATGATTCCGATGATGTTGGCAACCAGCATGAAATAGTAATAGCCTGGCCCGGCCTCGCGCCGGATAAAGGGCAGGTGAGCCAGGCGGGAAAAGCAGTGGGCCAGGAACCACAGGGGGAACAGGATGGACAGCGCCCGGGTGCCCACATCGGGATATACCAGCAGCATGAAGCCCACCATGACGCTGAGCACGCCGGAAATCAGGGACACGATCGGCCCGAAGCCGGTAAACCGGTCAAACCGGACATAGAACACGATGTCCACAATGCCCGTCAGCACGGCGATGACGCCGTAAATCATCACAATGCCCGTTAACACGCCCTGGGGCCAGCAAACGGCCAAAATGCCCAGGGCGATGAGCAGAATGCCGATGGCCAATTCCATCCAACCAAAACTGGAGCGTCTTCTCATGTTGTGATACCTCCCTTACGCTTCCCGGTTCAGAATTTCCATGAACTCTTCCCCTGTGATGGTTTCCTTCTCGTACAGGTACAGGGACAGCTCGTCCAGCTTCTCCCGATGCTCCGCCAGGATGCCCAACGCCTTCTCGTGCTGCGTCCGCACGAGGTCGACCACCTTGCGGTCGATTTCTTTCTGGGTGTCCGCAGAGCAGGCCAGGGAGGTGTCGCCGCCCAGGTACTGGTTGTTGACCGTCTCCAGGGCCACCATGTCAAAATCCTCGCTCATGCCGTAGCGGGTGATCATAGCCCTGGCCAGCTTGGTGGCCTGCTCGATATCATTGGAGGCGCCGGTAGTGATTTCACCAAACACCAGCTCCTCTGCGGCCCGGCCGCCGGTGTAGGTGGCGATTTTGTTCTCCAGTTCCTGCTTCGTCAGGAGGTACTTGTCCCCCTGCTCCACCTGCATGGTGTAGCCCAGCGCGCCGGAGGTTCTGGGGATGATGGTGATTTTCTGCACCGGGGCGGAGTGGGTTTGCAGCGCCGCCACCAGGGCGTGGCCGATTTCGTGGTAGGCCACCACCTTCTTCTCCTGGTCGGAGAGGACGGCGTTCTTCTTCTGGTAGCCCGCGATGACCACCTCGATGCTCTCCTCCAGGTCGGCCTGGGTGACGACGGAGCGGTTATTCCGGACGGCGCGGAGGGCCGCCTCGTTCACGATGTTGGCAAGCTCTGCGCCGGAGGCACCGGAGGCCATCCGTGCGATGGTGTGGTAGTCCACGTCCTCGGCGGCCTTGATTTTCCTGGCGTGAACCTTCAAAATCGCCTCACGGCCCTGCAAATCGGGTAGCTCCACCGGCACCCGACGGTCAAACCGGCCGGGGCGGGTCAGCGCCGGGTCAAGGGACTCCGGCCGGTTGGTGGCGGCCAGGATGATGACGCCGTTGTTGCCCTCGAAGCCGTCCATCTCCGTCAGCAGCTGGTTCAGGGTCTGCTCCCGCTCGTCATTGCCGCCCAGCTGGCTGTCCCGCTTCTTGCCGATGGCGTCAATCTCGTCAATGAAAACGATGCAGGGGGCCTTCTCCTTGGCCTGCTTAAACAGGTCCCGCACCTTGGAGGCACCCATGCCCACGAACATCTCCACAAACTCCGAGCCGGAGATGGAGAAGAAGGGCACGTTAGCCTCCCCTGCCACTGCTTTGGCCAGCATGGTTTTGCCGGTGCCCGGAGGGCCCACCAACAGCAGGCCCTTGGGCATGGACGCGCCCACCTGGGTGTACTTGTCCGGGTTGTGCAGATAGTCCACGATTTCGGCCAGGCTCTCCTTGGCCTCCTCCTCCCCGGCCACATCGTCAAAGCGGATGCCCGCCGTGGATTCCACATAGACCTTGGCATTGCTCTTGCCCATGCCGAAGGACATGGAGTTCTTCCCCATCTGCTCGGTCAGCTTCTTGCTCATGTACTGCCCCAGAGCCACGAAGATGACCAGCGGCAGCACCACGGAGAGGAGGATGGTGAGAATGGGCGAGGTGGTCTCCTCAATTTCCGAGGTGAAGGTGGCCCCGGCCTCGTACAGCCGCTCGGTCAGGGTGGCGTCCTGCATCAGGCCGGTGGTGTAGACGACGGTGTCATCCGTATCGGTGAAGTAGATTTGGGTGTCTGTGATTTCTACAGAGCCGATTTCCTGATTTTCAATCATGCTCATAAAGGTGCCGTAGTCCACCTCCACGATTTGGGAGGAGGAGAGCAGGGGCGCGACAATCAGGTTGAAAATCAGCAGGGTCAGCAGCACGATGCCGTAGTAGTAGATCAAGGGCCGTCTCGGTGATTTGACTTCTTTCATTAGGTTTCCTCCCGTTCTGATGGTTCCGGCTGCCGGTTCATGGCCTCCAGGGACAGCGCAAGCGCACGGTTAGCCGCCTGCATGGCAAAATCCAACGCATACTCTGCCAGCAAAATACTCTCCTCGGCGTTGGGATGCTCCCCTTCCGCCTCGGATCGGGTGGTGCAAACCCGCCCGTAGGCGTGCTTCGCCGCACGCTCCAGCTCATCGCAGGCTTCCGTCAGCTCCCGGACGAACCCGGAGCGGCTGAACCGCATCCGGCTGCGGAGCGTTTGTTCCGCCTCCGCGCAGTCCTGGCGAACCGCCTCCAGCTCTGCCTGGCGTTTGCTGCGGCTGACCGCCTGGCTCCGCTCGATACGGCTGTGCAGTTGGCCCACCGTCTCATCCAGCTCCCGCAGCTTGACGGAAAGGATTTCAGTTTCCATGGCTTTGCCCCCTTCGCAGAGGACTACGGCCATCCGGGCGCAGTCCTCCCGCTGTTCTGATTTTATCATATCGCCTTTGGGCGGGGGCCACAATGTGCAGAATAGGCCAAGTGTCCAAACAAAATCGCCGGAGTGTCAAATTTTTTGACACTCCGGCGATTTTGTCCGTCACAGGTTCCGTTCAATTCAACGCGGATACTTCCCCCGTCAGGATGAGGTACACCTGATGGACGATATGGTTCAGGTCCTCCGTGTCCGCCTCCGTCCAGTCCCGCAGCAGCCCCATCATTGCCGCACTGTGATAGCGGATGATGAGCCTCAAATCGGCCCGGCTGTAGCGCCGATACAGGCCCATCTCGTCCACAATCTGCTCAAAGCAGGCGCGGAACTGCTGCACCATGATGCGCTCCATCTCTTCCCCGTAGTTCGTCCTGAGGCTCTGATTTACCACCGTGCGCAGGTTGACGGCCACCAGGAAGAGGTACCGCAGGCCGCTCTCCGCATCCCCTTGGGCGATGCACTCCCGCATTATCTTTTCCGAGCCCCGCTCCATAATCCAGCGCAGCAGGTCGGGGATATCTTCAAAGTGATAGTAGAAGGTCTGGCGGGTGATGCTGCACGCCTCCACGATGTCCTTCACGGTCAGTTTTTTGACGTGCTTTTCCTCCAGCAGCGTCCGCACCGCATTGGCAATTTGCTCCTTCGTATCGATCGGCATGGTTGGCCCGCCTCCCCCTGCTTCTGAGATGATAAGACGATTATACCGTAGTTCAGCCGAAAAATCTACCTGTTTTCCGCATTTCTCACGCAAAATCCGTCCCGGGACGCCAGCCTCCTCTGCCGGTTCGGGAAAAACATTTATTTTTTTCGCCTGCTGTTGCAATTTGCGTTTTTTTCTGGTACACTATGGAATATAACTTTTCCCGGGAGGTGACGGGCGTGAAACGGCGCGTAGTTGTGTTCTTCTGCTTTATTGCGTTAATTGTAGGTCTGGCTGCGGGCTTCGTGCTGCGTGGCGTCGTTTCAGGGCAGCCGCCTGCCGCCCGTACCGGTACCGGCGCTGCGGACGCCAGCGCCGACCAGCAGGACGCCGAGGAGATTCCCAGTCAAAAGGGCCAGATGGTAATCGCCGCCGTAAAGGCCATGCGGGCCATCTCTGAGCAGGACTTTGAGGCGCTTGCCGCCTTCGTTGACCCGGAGGAGGGCGTCACCTTCACCCCCTACTCCACGGTAGACCCTGCCTCCAACCTGACCTTCTCCGCTACCGATTTGGCCAATGCAGAGGAGGATGAGACCGCCTACGTCTGGGGCGTCAGCAGCAGCGACTCCTCCCCCATCAAGCTGACCATCCCGGAGTATTTTGACAGCTATGTGTGGGATGCGGATTACTGGGGCGTGGCGGAGCTTGGCATTGACACCGTGCTGCACTCCGGCAACAGCCTGGAGAACGTATCTGACGCCTACCCAGGCTGCCACTTTGTGGACTTCTACCTCCCCGCCACCGACGCCACTGACCGGGACTGGTCCAGCCTGAAGCTGGTGTTCCAGCAGTCCGGCTCCGAGTGGTACCTGGTGGGCGTTATTCACAGCGAGTGGACGGCGTAGCCCCGCCCGCCTCCTGCGGCTCTGGAAAGGGCCGCAGAACGTCACAGGATTGCAGCCGTCCCCGCCGTTCCCTGCATTTTGCGCAAATACCACAGGTTATCCTGGGGTATTTTTTCTTTTTTTGCAGTATTGGCGGTTGCAACTTTCCCCATCTTTTGTTATACTGAGGGTGCAGTATGTTTATCCTGATTCCCTTTGGAGGTAATGACCATGCTATCTGTTTTGCACTCCGGCGCTTACTATTCCGGCGGGCGCTTTATCCCCGCCGCAGAGGCGGGCGCCGCCGGGCTGCCCGCCACGGAGGAGGCCAAAAAGGGCACCATGTCCTATGGCATTTTGAAGAGCCATAACACCACGGACGATATGCAGGCGCTGAAGCTCCGCTTTGACGCCATGGCTTCCCATGACATCACCTATGTGGGCATCATCCAGACCGCCCGGGCCTCCGGTTTGAAGGAGTTCCCCCTCCCCTACGTCCTGACCAACTGCCACAACAGCCTGTGCGCCGTAGGCGGCACCATCAATGAGGACGACCATGTGTTCGGCCTCTCCGCCGCCAAGAAGTACGGCGGGGAATTCGTCCCCGCCCACCAGAGCGTCATTCACTCCTATATGCGGGAGCGCTACGCCGGCGGCGGCAAGATGATTCTCGGCTCTGACAGCCACACCCGCTACGGCGCTTTCGGTACCATGGCCATGGGTGAGGGCGGCCCGGAGCTGGTGAAGCAGCTCCTGAACCGTACCTATGACATCTCTTACCCCAGAGTGATCGCCATTTACCTCACCGGCAAGCCCCGCCCCGGCGTCGGCCCCCAGGACATCGCCCTGCATCTGGTGGGCTCCACCTTCGCCAAGGGCATCGTGAAGAACAGCGTTATGGAGTTCTTCGGCCCCGGCGTGGCCAACCTGGCCATGGAGTACCGCTGCGGCATCGACGTGATGACCACCGAGACCTCCTGCCTCAGCTCCATCTGGGCTACCGACGACACCGTGAAGCAGTACCTCACCGCCCTGGGCCGCCCGGAGGACTACAAGGAGCTGGCCCCCCAGGATGGGGCGTACTATGACGATGTTATCACCATCGACCTGGACTCGGAGGAGCCCATGATCGCCCTGCCCTTCCACCCCTCCAACACTTTCACCATCGCGGACTTCAAGGCCAACATGATGGACATCCTCCACGAGGTAGACCAGGCCACCGTCCGCCAGTTCAAGCTGAAAACGCCCCCCGCCAGCCTGACCGAAAAGGTGCGGGACGGCAAGTTCTATGTGGATCAGGCCGTGGTGGCCGGCTGTTCCGGCGGCACCTATCAGAACATCATGCGGGTGCGGGAGATGCTCCAGGGCCATGCGCTGGACAATGACCGGCTGTGGCTCAGCGTCTACCCCGGCAGTATGCCTACCTTCCTGGCGCTGTCCAAGAACGGGGCCATCACCGACCTGCTGGCCGTCGGCGTCAGCGTCCGCAGCTGCTTCTGCGGCCCCTGCTTCGGCGCGGGCGACGTGCCCGCCAACGGCGGCTTCTCCATCCGCCACTCCACCCGGAACTTCCCCAACCGGGAGGGTTCCAAGCCCGCTGACGGCCAAATCTCCTATGTGGGCCTGATGGACGCCCGTTCCATCGCCGCCACCGTCCTGAACGGCGGTGCGCTGACCGCCGCCACCGAGCTGCCGGACGTACCCGCCGACCCCGCTTACGAGCCCTACGAGTATGACGACTCCGCCTACAAGGCCAGGGTCTACTTCGGCGTGGGCAACCCCAAGCCGGAGACGGAACTGGTCTTTGGCCCCAACATCACTGACTGGCCGGAGCAGATCGCCCTGCCGGAGAACCTGCTGATGACCGCCGCCAGCGCCATCTATGACCCAGTGACCACCACCGATGAGCTGATCCCCTCCGGCGACACCTCCTCCTACCGCTCCAACCCCCTGCGCCTCAGTGAGTTCGCCCTGAGCCGCAAGGACCCCGCCTATGTGGGCCGGGCCAAGGCCGTCAAGGCGGTAGAGCTGAAGCGCCGTGCGGGCAACTACGATGAGGAAGTGCTGGCCGCCCTGGAGGGCCACGACCCCGCCGCCACCGGCCTGGGCTCCTTCGTCATGGCCCTGAAGCCCGGCGACGGCTCCGCCCGGGAACAGGCCGCCTCCTGCCAGCGGGTGCTGGGGGGCGTGGCCAACGTGGCGGCGGAGTACGCTACCAAGCGCTACCGCTCCAACGTGGTGAACTGGGGGATGCTGCCCTTCATCGTCCCCGACGTGGCCGCGCTGAACATCCAGCCGGGGGACAGGCTCTACGTCCCCGGCATCAGGGCCGCCCTGGAGGGCGACGCGGAGAGCGTGCAGGCCACCCTGTTCCAGCCCAGTGAGGACGGCGTAAAGGCTACCAGTCTGACCCTTCAACTCCCCGGCATGACCCGGGAGGAGCGAGACGTGGTGCTGGCCGGCTGCCTGATGAACTACTACGCCCAGGATTTGTAATTCAGCCTCAGAATACGCAAACGCTGCCCGAAGGAACACCTTCGGGCAGCTTCTATTTGTTGGGCAGGCTGAGGCTACTGCTCTATGCCGTCCACCGTCACATCCTTTACATACTGCGTGCCGTCTGCGTAGCTGTACACGGTGTAGGACGGCGTGCCGAAGTACACCGTCTTTGTGGATGTAGCGCCGGTCATGTCGGTATAGGTCATGGTGACAAAGGGCGCGGATGAACTGACCGCGCCCTCAATGGTCTCCACCTCGTCCATGGTCAGCACCGGCCATTTGATGGCCACCTTCGTCTTGATGGCCACAATAGTGCCTACCATTTTGCCGCTGGCGGTGCGGCCGGTGTCGGATGACCAGATTTTCTCCCGGGTGATGGTCAGCCCCTCCAGGGCAGGGGTGGGCATTTTCACGCCGCCGATGGTCAAATCAGTCACTGTCATGCTGCTGCTGGGGTTCCTCCTTTCCTTGGTTCTGCCTGCAAAAGCTGTTCTTTCACCGTCCGGATTTATATTATCTCCATTTGGTGATATTCGTATTTTAGCACAGTTCATCGGCGTTGTCAAGGGGGAGCAATGCGGATTGCACGTTCACTTTTGGCTCAAGTATTTCTCAGGTCGGGCTTTTGAAAGGAACTGTCGGGGGCCCATTTCCCGTCCCGCCGAGAAAAGTAACAAAAGAGGGCGGCTTAGGGAGGGGCTTCGGGGTCTCGCCCCTCCCTAAGAACCTTCCCCCCTATCCCGTTGGCAGCTAGCGCCTTGTCCCTTAATTCAGGTGGTCTGTCAGGCAACAGACGATGTAACTTCACACTGGTGAGACTGCCGCCCATTCCGCCGTAAGGCTAGGGAGCGCAGCGAAAATGCCGTTTAACGGCAAGGGAACCCCCCTACCCCCGCATCCTGCGCCGGATGCCGATGATTCGCATAGCGATGTTGGAGCAGGCCGCGCCGATCATCAGCCCCAACGCGATGCCTCCCGACACCAGGAGGGTCTCCACCCCCTTGGCAGCGGCCAGGGACAAATCCCCCTGAATCATGTAGTAAGCGGCGTAGTAAATCCCCGCGCCGGGCACCAGCGGGAATATCCCCGGCAGCAGGAACATGGTGGAGGGGGCTTTCAGCTGAATGGAAAGCCCTGCCGCCACGAGGGCCAGCACCGTGGAGGCCAGCAAAGCCGCCACCGCCGGGCCCGCCTGATACTCCGTGGTGGCGATCAGGTACACCACCCAAGCCACCCCGCCGCAGAGGGCGCAGGCCCCATAGAACCGTCTGGGGGCGTGGAACAGCACCGCGAAGGCCCATACCCCCACCATGGCCACCAGAAATTGCGTCATCACAGGAAGCACCCCCTGACCCAGTCTGTCAGCATCAGCCCTGCCGCCACGCCGCAGGCGATGCAGACGCCGCCCATCAGGGCGTCCAGCAT
Organism: Clostridiales bacterium; assembly: GCA_021201475.1. GTDB lineage: Bacteria > Bacillota > Clostridia > Oscillospirales > Oscillospiraceae > Onthomonas. Next base: position 45,143 of record JAJQEV010000118.1, on the reverse strand, counting down.
ATGCGTGACCCCCGCCAGATAGTCCCCGTTGAAGAACTCCCGGATGGCGTTGGTGAAGGACACCCCCTGCACCAGGGGCATCAGGCAGCCGATGACGATATAATCCCGCCCCAGGACAGGCAGGAACCAGGCCAGCAAGTCCGCGCACACGGTAATCAGCAGCCCACCGCCCATGCCGGACAGCCCCCGCCGCAGGTGGGGGCCGACGAACAGCAGGAAGTATTGCAGCGCCACGCCGATGGGGATGGCGGCCAGGGCGTCCTGCCAGGAGCCGCCGAACAGGAAGGCAAAGGCCCCGCTGCCGATGGCGCAGGCGCACACCTGGAGCAGCGTCCGCTCCGCGGGGATGTCCAGGGACTCCACCCGCCGCAGCGCCTCCTCCGGCGTCATGGTTCCGGCCTCGATGGCCCGGGAGATTTGGTTCACCTCATGGATATAGCCCAGATGTACGCTGCCCAGGGGGACGTGGCGCACCAGGCAGCCTTCGTCCTCCCGTCCCTCGTGGACGGTGGCAAAGATGCCGTTGGCCACCACATAGACGTTGCCGTCCTCTACGCCGCAGGCACGCATGATGCGGAGCATGGTTTCCTGCACCCGGTAAATCTCCGCACCGCTTTGCAGCAGGATTTTGCCAGACAGCCCGGCAAGGTCTAACACGGCTCTGCTATCCATCTCTCTCACGTTCTTTCTGCATGGTCTCCCTCCGGCCCGCCGGGGGCATATCCGCGCCGGGGCAGGCATAGGATGTCCCAGCGGGACTTCCCGCGGGTCCGGGAAAAGGGGGCGGCTCAGTGGCGGTAAAACAACAGGGCAGGCGGGCGCTGCGAGTCTGGCGCCTGCCGAAGCAGGGGCTGACAGAGCCGATTCTGGCCCTAGGGTGCGCCTTCCTGCTGGGGGTGCTGTCCGGCTGCTTCGCCGCCTACCGCATGGACGGGGCGGGCCGGGCCGCCCTGGAAGCCTATCTGACCGGCTACACCGGCGTCTTGCAGGCCCAGACCGGCGGCTCCGGCTGGGGCGGCCTGCTGTGGCGGGCCGTTCGGCTGCCTGCCGCCGCCGCGCTGCTGGGGCTGTGCCCCCTGGGCTTCCCCGCGCTGCCCCTGGTAGTGGGGGCGCGGGGGTTTCTGTTTTCCTTCGTGGTGTCCGCCTGCGGCAGCTGCGCCGGGGCGGAGGGAGTGCTGGCAGCGCTGCTGCTCTTCGGGCTGGCTCAGGCCGTCTCCACCGCTGCGCTGCTGTTCATCGCCATTCCCGGCTGGGGAAATGCCCGGAATCTGGCCCTGGCCCGCAGCAGCAGGCGGGCCGGGTTCCCCGTCAGGGGTTACCTGGTCTGGTGCGGCCTGTGTCTAGCCGGGGCGCTGGCGGGTACCGCCCTGTGCCACCTGCTGAGCCAGGCCACGGCGGCATTCACCGCCGGTCTGCTGGTTTGACCTCCCGCACGGTTAGCACCCCGTCCGCCACGGTGAAGCGCACCTCATACCCGGCGAAGGTGAAGCCGTACACCCGCGCCCCGTCCTTCTGGTAGGAGGGCCGGGGGTCCTGGGCCAGCACGCCCACCAGCCCCTCCCGCTTCTCCGGGGGAATCTGCTCCAAAAGCTCCGGCGGGAAGTTCACTGTCAGCTCCCGCTCCCATGGCTGCGCCGCGAAGCCTCCCACTGCGTCGGGCTGGCAGTCGGCATAGGGCAGGTAGGGCTTGATGTCAAAAATGGGGGTGCCGTCCATCAGGTCGGCCCCGGAAACGTATAGCACCGGCCCCTCCGGGGTGTCCGGCACCACCCGCTCCAGCCGGACGCAGGACAGGCCGATGGCGTTGGGCCGGAAGGGGGAGCGGGTGGCGAAGACCCCCATCCGCGTGTTGCCCCCCAGCCGGGGTGGCCGCACCGTGGGGGACCAGCCCTCCCGCACCGCCTGGGAGAACTGCCAAATCAGCCAGATGTGGGAGAATCCCTCCATTCCCCGGACGGCCTCCGGCACCCGGTACTCCGTGGTAAAGACGATGCGCCCCTGTAGGGCGGGCACCAGCCCGCTCTGCCGGGGGACGCCGAACTTGGTGGCAAAGTCAGTGTGAATATGGGCGATGATGTGCATGGCGGCGGTTGGCTCCGGCATGAGGGACGCTCCTTTCTCCGTTTGCGTGTCTGTTGCTTCATCATACCACCGGCAGGGGGATTTTTCAATCGCTGTTTTCTGCCACAAAAACGCGGCGGCACAGACGTGCCGCCGCGCTGCTTCATATCCTATTCCAGCCCCACCCTGGCCATATAGTCCTCCGTGGTCAGGTTGGCGGGGCGGTTGAACCGCCCCAGGGTGAAGAGCTGGGCGGGGTCGCCTGTCAGACAGTTGATATGCTCCTCGCAGGTCAGGGCTGCGGTGAAGCCCAGCGCCTGCAAGACCGGCAGGGCCTCCGGACAGGCGGCCCCGTAGGGGTAGGCGAAGGTGGTGGGGGTGACGCCGCTGCGCTCTGTCAGCAGGGTCTGGAGCCGCGCCAAATCATCCCTCAGGGCGGCCCGGTAGTCCGCCGCCGCCTCGCCGGGGGCTTTCCCGGCCCCCATCCGGCCGCCGTCCAGGCTGTGCATATCCCAGGTGTGGCTGCCGATCTCCACCCGGCCGGAGGCGGACAGGGTGCGGATGTCCTCCCAGGTCAGGTAGGCGTAATTGGGGTTGGGGTCAGCCTCTGCCACGGCCCGCTCTGTGTAGCTGCCCACCACGGAGACCACCGCCTTCATGTCATACTCCTCCAGCAGAGGCAGTACCGTGGTCAGGCTGTTCAGGAAGCCGTCGTCCAGCGTCACCACCACCGGCTTCTCCGGCAGCGGTACGCCCTCCAGGACGTAGGCCGCCAGGTCGGAGACGAACACCGTCTCATACCCATGGGCTTTCAGCCAGGCCAGGTCACCCTCAAACTGCCGGGCGGACAGGCAGTAGTCATTGTCCTGATAGTACCCCAAGATACTATGATACATCAGGATGGGTACCGCCACGCCGGAGGCATCCTCCTCCCCGTCATCGGCCAGCGCCCGCCCGGTCAGCACCCACGCCGTCAGGCAGGCGCACAGGGTCAGGCCCAACCGCCTGGCCCAGCGGTTTCTCTTCCTGCTCATGGTCATCACTCCCCCCGGTTCCGCGTTTGGTGATGATGTACCTTGTTCGGAACGCAGAAGTAGTATGCCCGGTGCTGTTGGGGACGTGCCTGGAACTATTTGCAAAAAAACGCATCGGTGACGGCTTCCCGTCACCGATGCGTTTTTTAACCCTATTCCGTTTCACAGCACTCCTCCAGGGAAAGCTCCGGCGCTTCCAAGACGCTCTTCCCCCAGCAGCCGGTTCGCCATGACCATATAGTGCTGGTACAGCACGCCGAACCGGTGGCGGTACCGGGGGTTCCAGGGCTTGGCCTTGCCGCAGAAGTGAAGAATGGCGGTGTACCGCATCACCCATGCCACGGTGGATTCCCCGCCGCTGCGCAGGTAGTAATCCCGGAACTTCCGGGCGTCATAGTTCCAGAGGTAATCGTCCAACTCCAGCGTTTCCCTGCCGTACAGACAGTTCAGGATATCCTGGTCGGGCAACACCAGGTCGCTGGCGTGCGCCTGAGCGTACTGGAACACGTCCTCCGGCTGAACCTTTTTCCGGCACTGGTCCAGGTCAATGACCAGCACGCCGGAGTTGTAGTATTTATGCTCGGTGCCGAGACGGAGGTTGTTCACCGTGTTGCTCAGTTCCGTCTTGTGGGTGTGGGCCGCCGCCGCAAACAGCTTGCCCTGCAAATCCAGCTCCCACAGGGGGCGGACGGGGTTGATGACCAGCAGGTCAGGGTCCAGGTACAGCACCCGCTTCAGCGCCTGGGGCAGCAGCTGCCCCGCCAGCAGGCGGTAATACATCTCCTGGGGATAGCGCTTGGACACCGGCGCCTCCGCGAACAGCGCTTCCTCCACCATTATCGGGTGGAGGCGGTAGTGCAGCGGGCGAAGCTGCCCCGCCAGCCGCTCCAGCGCCCCCTCCGGGATGGCGCGGTGGAGCAGATACAGCTCCACCGGCTGCTCCGGGTCCGTCAGGTATAAAGAGGTCAGCAGCACCCGCAGCCTGGGCAGGTAGGCTTCGTCCAGCGTGACCAGGATATTCATCGGCGACAGTTCCATCGACATCCTCCGGTCTAAAACTTGTCCGCAAATCCGGCAATCAGCAGCTCCGGCACCAGCCACAACACCAGGAAGGTCAGCAGGTTGACCACCGTCAGCGACGCGAAGGCCAGCTGGCTGGTCAGGTAGGCGGCCATCAGGATGCCTACCACCGAGGCCAGCAGGGCCAGTATGGTGTTGATGCGCACCAGGCTGCACAGCCGCCGTCCGCCTACTACGGCATCGGAGAAGGCGCCCAGGCCCTCCCGCAGCAGCAGCGCGCCCAGCACCTCGTTATGGGTCTGGCCGGGCTGGGACAGCTCCCGCCGCCGCCTGATGGGGGGGTACTCCATCTGGTCAGCGGGCAGATCGTACCGCTGCAAGGTGCCGGGGGTGATGTTGAAATCCCGGGTGGCCAGCACCGGCGATACGCCGGAGCGAATCAGCTCCCGCAGGGCGGGCTTCACATAGTGGGAGGGGGTATACTCCAGCTTGAACATCCCCACGATTTCCCGGTTGATGGCGCAGTACACGGCAGAGCGCACCCGGTAGCCCTCCAGCGGGATACGGTTCACCGTCATAAAGCCGTCCGTACCCACCAGCACGTTGTCGTCACGGATGGTGGCGCTGAGGCCGCCGGCCTCGCTGCATTCCAGATCCTTCACCGTGCGGCAGAAGCCGCCCTGCAGCTTCAGCAAATCCTCAAAGAGGCCCGCAAGGCCGCTGCCCGCGCTGCGGAGCATGGAGGCGGTGCAGGCCACCACCCGCTCCTCAGATACGTCGCCAAAATAGCGCACATCGGTGATGGTGACGCAGCCCGCCGGGAACAAATCCTCATCCTTAATCAAAATATTGGCCTGACCGGACATACTCTCCGCGCCGTCCCAGCCCGCCAGCACCGCGCCAAAGCGATCCAGACGGCGGGTCACCCGCAGCAGCGGCTGCCCGTAAATCAGGAGAGAGGACACCGGCGACGCCGTCACCAGCACCGTGGACAGGCACCACAGCAGCAGGCTTCGCTCCCCGCTGACCACCGTCGCAACGACGGCCAGCACCACCGCCCCGAGCAGCAGGACGGGGACGATAATGCGGCAGATCCTGGTGGAGCCGTCCATGCTCTGAATCTGGCTGCCAAAGCCCATGGTGGAGCCAGCCTCCTTGTCAAAGGCGGGAGTGCCGTCCCACTTGTCCTCATCCAGCGTCACGCGGTAGGGCTCCGCCGTACCGGAGACGGTGTGGCAGGAGATGTAAAGGGCCTTCTTCCGGTCATAGGCACCCCACATGGCGCCAAACAGGCTGAGGGCAGCCAGCCCCGCCAGCGGCAGCGGCCCCTCCCGCCCCAGCACAGCGTAAAAGACGCCGTCCAGCAGCGTGGCGAGAACCGCCGCCGCCGTCATGGTGTGCAGGCCGGTGCAGCGCCGCACCGGGGCGCTGAGCCCCAGCCAAAGTACATCCAGCCCCAGCACGGCGGCCAGCGCCAGCCCCCAGGTCAGGCAACCCGCCAGCATCCTGGGGTTTTCCGTCAGCACAGCGGGCAATGGCCAGCCCAGTTCCTGGGCCAGCGCCAGCGCGGTCAGTACGATGGCGATGACCAGCACCATCCAAATCCGCATTCCCAGGGAGTCCAGCCCGGTGCGGTACCGCTGGGCCAAATCCTCTACGTTCAGGTCGGGGGCCGCCTCCCGCTGCTTCACCCGTCTGGGCTTCTGGGGCTTTGCGGGGGGTGCCTCCTCCTGGTCCGTGCCGGGGGTGTAGCGCTCCTCCAGGCGGGTCTGCTCGTCCTGCTTCTCGCTGCGGAACATATTGTCCGCAAAGTCGTTGGCCTTGTCCTGCACCGCGTTCAGCGTCTGCTTGATGGGGTGCAGCGGGTCGGCGGGCATGGAGAGCACATTGTCCACATCCTCCGCCTCCTCCGGCGCGGCTGTCTGCTTCTTCCGGTGGAACAGCCGCTGCCAGAGGGTAGGCTGCTCCTCCGGCTCGATGGCCTCAGAGACCTGCTGCTGAATGAACCGTCTTGTCTCATCCGGGTCCACAGGCTCCCCGGAGCCGCTCGACACAGGCTGCTCCTGGGGGAAGTCGTCCTGGAGCCGCTTCTCGATCTCCTCCATCCGGGTCTCGGCGGCTTCCGGCGTGACGGCGTCTGTATCGGCATACTCCCGGATGATGTCGTCCAGCTCATAGGCCGTCTCGTTGGGCACCGCGCCGGTGTGCATCAGCTTCTCCACATCGTTCAGCTCATCCACGGTGTTCCATTTGGTCTGCTCCAGCTTCTCTTCGGGAGTTTCCGTTTCATGCTGTTCCTTCATTCCCATCAGCCCACCTTATCACAATCTCATTCCGAAGTTCTCCGCAGGGGCCGCAGCCGCCCCATAGACCTGCGTCGTCACCCGAGGCGCTGGCGCACCGCCTCGTACAGCAGGATGGCTGCCGACGCCGACGCATTCAGAGAATTGACCTGCCCCTTCATGGGAATACTGACCGTAAAATCGCAGCACTCCCGCACAAGGCGGTTCATCCCGAAGCCCTCGCTGCCAATGACGATGGCCGCCGCCCCTTTGAGGTCCGCCTGATAGAGGGGGGTCTCCCCGTCGGCCTCCGCGCCGAAGATCCAAACGCCCTTCCGCTTCAGGTCGTTCAGGGTGGCCGTCAGGTTGGACACCCGGGCCACCGGCACATAGCTGACCGCCCCGGCGCTGGTCTTGGCCACCACCGCCGTCAGCCCGGCGCTCCTGCGCTTGGGGATGATGACGCCGTGGGCCCCGGCGCACTCCGCCGTCCGAATGACCGCGCCCAGGTTGTGGGGGTCGGATAGCTCGTCGCACACCACGATGAGGGGCGGCTCTCCCTTCTCCTCTGCGGCGCGGAGGATATCGTCCACGTCCGCATACTCCCGCACGGCGGTCAGGGCAATGACCCCCTGGTGGGAGTGGGTGCGGGACATGGCGTCCAGCTTCCGGCGGTCAGCGTCCACCACCACCGCGCCGCTCTCTTTGGCTTTGGCGGTGAGATAGCTCAGGGTGGAGTCCGTCTCCCCCTTGGCGATATAAACCTTATCCAGAGGCACCCCGGCCCGCAGGGCCTCCATTACGGCGTTGCGCCCTTCAATGATGCCGTCCGCCTCCGCCTCGGAGGGCTGACGCCTGGGCTGGCCGTCCCGCCGCTCCGAATCCCTGCGGTCACGCTCCTCCCGCTGCCTGCGGGGCGGGCGATGGCCTGACTTCTGCGCTTCCCGCCCTCTGGACGGGCGCTTTTCCTGATTCATCCGGTTTCTTCCTTTCCAAAACGCGGCCTGCCGGGCAGCCTCCCGAACCAGGCCCTACAGAGGCATTATAACACAGTTTGCCCCGTGAAGAAAGCGTAATCTGAAAAACATTCCTCAATTTTACAGATTATTCACGGGTCATTTCTTGTATTTCCTATCTTTTTGTGGTATATTCAAGAGCAAGCAGAAAATCAGCGGTGATTCCCGCCGCTTCCAACCCTTTGTTTATGGTTTTCCCGGAAGAAGGTTTCAACTTGAAGAACGATAAGAATAACAAAAACAATCAGCGCCGCACCATTGTTGGCATCATTACGGTCCTCGTCTGGGCGCTGGTGCTGCTGGGGGCGGTCTATGCCGTTTCCGGATCCATGTCCGACACCGGCAGTGTGGAGATTCAGTTCAGTGAGCTGATTTCCCTGGTGAAATCCGACCAGGTGGAGTCCGTCACCATGGAGTCCGGCAAGTACACCATCACGCTGACCGAAGAAGGGGAGCAGGCCTGGCTGGAGAGCTATTACGCGGATGACGGCACAGTGGATGTATCCAGCATCACGATGCCCGTCCTCTATACCGCGCCGGTGAGCTATACCGACTTCACCCTGCTTCTGGAGGAGCATGGCGTGGTCTTCGGCACGCCGTATCAGTCCAGCAGCGGCATTGTCTACTTCCTGGTCAACTATATCCTCCCCATAGCCCTGATGGTGGGGGCTATGCTGCTGCTGTTCCGCATGATGAGCAGCCGCATGGGCAGCGGCATCGGCAACGTGGGCCGCTCCAACGCCAAGATGTATGTGGAGAAGGAAACCGGCGTCACCTTTCAGGACGTGGCCGGGCAGGACGAGGCCAAGGAGAGCCTGGAGGAGATCATCGACTTCCTGCATAACCCCGGCAAGTACACCGCCATCGGCGCAAAACTGCCCAAGGGCGCGCTGCTGGTGGGCTCCCCCGGCACCGGCAAGACCCTGCTGGCCAAGGCCGTGGCAGGCGAGGCCAAGGTGCCCTTCTTCTCCATCTCCGGCTCGGACTTTGTGGAGATGTATGTGGGCGTGGGCGCGAGCCGCGTCCGTGACCTGTTCAAGGAGGCCGCCAAGATGGCCCCCTGTATCATCTTCATTGACGAAATCGACACCATCGGCAAGAACCGGGATAACCGCATGGGCGGCAATGACGAGCGGGAGCAGACCCTGAACCAGCTGCTGGCCGAGCTGGACGGCTTCGACCCCACCAAGGGCGTCATCGTCCTGGGGGCCACCAACCGCCCGGAGGTGCTGGACAAGGCGCTGCTCCGCCCCGGCCGGTTTGACCGCCGTATCACCGTGGATCGGCCCAACCTGGCGGGCCGCCTGGCCACCCTCCAGGTGCATACCCGTAAAATCAAGCTGGCGGAGGACGTGGACCTGAACAAAATCGCCCAGGCCACCGCAGGCTCCGTGGGCGCAGACCTGGCTAACCTGGTGAACGAGGCCGCCCTGCGGGCCGTCCGTATGGGCCGCCAAGCGGTAAACCAGAACGACCTGCTGGTCTCCTTTGAGCTGGTCATCGCCGGTGCGGAGAAGAAGGGCACCGTGCTGACGGAGAAGGAGAAGAAGCTCATCGCCTACCACGAGGTGGGCCACGCCCTGGTAGCCGCCAAGCAGAAGAACACCACCCCCGTCTCCAAAATCACCATCGTCCCCCACACCCAGGGCGCTCTGGGCTACACCATGCAGACCCCGGAGGAGGAGAAGCTCCTGGAGGATAAGGAGGAGCTGCTGGCCGACCTGCGCACCTTCCTGGGCGGCCGGGCCGCCGAATGGCTGGTATTCGGCACCATGACCACCGGCGCCGCCAACGACATCGAGCGGGCCACCGACATGGCCCGGAAAATGGTCACCATGTACGGCATGAGCGACAAGTTTGGCGTCATGGGCCTCGCCACTGTCCGCAGCCAGTATCTGGACGGCAGCTATGGCATGGACTGCGCCCAGGACACTGCCGCCGTAGCCGATGAGGAGATTTGCACCCTGATGAACAACGCCTATCAGGAGGCCATTGAAATCCTGAAGGAAAACCGGGATATGCTGGACAAAATCGCCGCCTACCTGCTGAAAAAGGAGACCATCACCGGCGCGGAGATGACCGCCATCCTGGAAGGGCGCGACCCGGAACAGGCGGAACCGACCTCCGCCGAGCGGCGGGCCCAGGCCCGCATTACCTCCACCGGCGTAGAGCCGGCGGCCCGGGTGGTGCATATGCTGGATGAAAAGCCGAAGCAGCAGCTCCCGGAGGGGGACAGTGCCCCGACGGGGGAGGATGCCCCGGAGGGCGACGCAGACGAATAAGGCAATGCCGGCAGTTTCAGGGAATTTTCTCCTTATGGCAGCCATCAAAATTGCCGACAATATCTTAAGGAACCTCTGAATAAATGGACGAGAGCGGATTGCGAGGAAATTTGCGTCAGAAAAAGGCGCAAAAACGCAGGAATCCTGACGGATTTCAAGTTTTTGCAACGCATTTATGGCACAAATTTACCGCAAGACGCCGAAGTGCATTTGTTCAGAGGCTCCTTAATGCCTGGAACCAGCCTTTCACGTCATCATGCGTAACCAAATCTTGCGCAGCTTTCGCAGCGGCAGGCAGCACTTCTTCTATACGAACCTTCCCTTTGCGAGGGCAGCATAAAAAAACGAAAAACCGGCTTGCATCCTTCCAATGCAAGCCGGTTTGCTTTGCCGGCGGCGAGGCTCAGGGCGCTGCCTGCCCCCGCCTGTATCGCCCGGACTGCACCAAGTCGCTGGCATACTCCACCAGCTTTTGCTTGCCCTGGGCGTTGAGGTGGGCCGCGCTGTCCATCAGTTCGGCCAACTGCGGGTCTGCGTCTGAAATCGTCAGCGTCTCCTCCACCTGCCGCAGCAGTTCGTCCACGCTCCTTACCTCCTGGGTTCCCAGAAGGTAAGCTACATCCACCTGAAAATAGCCTGCCATGGCGTGCAGCGTTTCCAGGTTCGGCTCCCGCTGCCCGATCTCGTACATTCCGATGGCGCTCTTGGACAGCCCCAGCGCTGCGGCGAACTGCCCTTGGGTGAGCGAACGCTCCTCCCGGAGCGATTTGATGCGTTGCCCAACAGTCATTGCGCGTCCCCCTTTTTTCTGACAGAATAACACGTTTCGTGAATAGAGTCAAGCACAATTTCACAATTCGAGGTTTTAGGGGGTTGACAATCGGGGCAGGTTGTATTATACTGAACATAGGTCACGAATCGTGATTACACTACGGAGAACCCGCCGTTTTATCCCTTTAAAATCCATCTGCTTCTCACGATTTGTGGCTATCCATTCCGCTGTCAGCAACAGCGGAACGCCAACCGACACAGACGCGCCCAGACTGTCCACCGGCTTGGACGCAGACATACCGCCAACCCGACGGCTTTTGCCACGGCGTTGGCTCACACAGAAAGGAACAAAACCGAATGAAATTAAACCGAATCCACCTCATCCCGGAACGGCGGTCCGTCCGGCGCATTTGAAAGGGGGAACCAAATGGCTTACACAAGAACAACCTGGGCCAGCGGCAACACCATCACCGCCGCAGCACTGAATAACATGGAGGAGGGCATTGCGGCTCTGGACAACTCTGTCAGCGACCTCCAGGCCAATGTTGAGACATTGACCGAGGCGCTGGACAGCTCTGCGGCCGATTTGGCGGCTCTGGACAGTTCCGTCAGCGACCTCCAGGCCAGCGTTGAGACGTTGACGGAAGCACTGGACGGCTCCGTGACCGAACTCGCCGCTCTGGTAGGAGGTGACGCATAGTGAGCAGTCTGAGCACCATCCAGGCGCAGCTCCAGACCGACCTTGCCTCGGTCAACGCAGCCACCGGAGGAAGTGACGCCACCATCCACGACGCCATTGCTACTCTAATAGGCGGCTACGGCAGCGGGAGCGGAACGGACGACAGCGTCTCCGCCTTTTCCCAGCTCAACAGCACGCTGGCCGCCTATCTGGAGGCGGCGGAAACTGCGTACACGGAGGACAACTACGCCAGCGTTTCCGTGGTGGGGGATTACGCCACCGAGGACGCGAACTATGACGACCCCGCCGGGTATGACCTCACCCTCCCCGCGGCGGGCACCCTCTATCTCTGCGACGAGGATTCCCCCGACCTGTCCTGGGGCGAGGCCGTTTCCGCCGGAACCTATACGGTTTACAATTTGATTCCGGGGCACACCTATCGCTGGTACACGGTCAACGGGAGCGGAGTTACCACAGCCAACGGCAAGCTCCTTGCCGCCGGCAGTCTGCGGCAGATTTACGACACGGAGGACGATAACGCCAGAGATTTAGGCGGCTCCGCCTGCGACGGCGGAACGGTGCGGTACGGCCTGCTGTATCGCGGCGTCTATCCGAGCGCGTCCTCCACCTTCGCCGCCACGATGAAGAACGTTTGTCACCTGAAATATGAAATCGACCTGGAGAACAGCGGCGCCAGCCAGTACAACTTCGGGGACGGCGTGGGATATGGAGCCTTTCCCCTGGAAACGCCGAGTTCCTACGAGAACCTGTTCTCCCTTGAAACCACCAACGAGTACAGAGACACCCTGGTTGCCTGCTTCAATCAGTGTATGAAAAACGCCGCCATGGGCGTTCCTACCTACATCCACTGTTCCCGTGGCATCGACCGCACCGGGCTGGTCTGCTTCTTCCTCCAGGCGCTTTTGGGGATGTCCGGCGTGGATTTGGATATTCACTATGAGGTCAGCGCCCTGATGGGGACCCTGTGGGGCGGCAGCGTGCTGAACATCAAGCGGACGTATTCCCCCTGGGTCGGGCTGAGAGATTACTTCTCCGGCCTGGTGGAGGGCGGCAGCATTTTGGACAATGTGCTGTACTGGTGCGGCAGGGCGGGTATTCAGGCCGACCTGGTGAACCGCTATCGGACTGCCATGATTGACGGCGACCTGGGCACCGTCACCATTGAGAACACCATCACGAACACCCTTACCGGGCTTACCACCAGCAACAGCGCCGCCACAGTCTCCAACGGCGGCAGCTATGCCGCGACCTTTACCCTGTCCTCCGGCGCGGCGCTGACCAGTATGACCGTTACCATGGGCGGCGCAGATGTCACCGCCGATGTATGGGATGCGGATACCATGACAGTCTCTATCAGCGCAGTCACAGGTGATATTGTCATCACTGCTGCGGCCAGCGTGAACACCCACAGCGTCTCCTACACGCTGGACGGCGTCACCTCGTCCGATACCAGCATCTACGTCATTGACGGCGAAAGTTATTCCACTGTCCTGACGGTCACCACCAGCGGCTACACATTGAGCAACGTCACCGTCACCATGGGTGGGGAGGACATCACGGCGGATGCCTATAACGAATCGGACGGCTCCATCACTGTTTCGGCTGTGACGGGCGACCTGGTCATCTCCGCCGAGGAGGCCGCGCCCAGCTATGACGTGACGAACCTGATTCCCACCTCCATCGACAGCGATGGCTCCGTTTACAACGACGTGGGCTACATGGACGGCAAGTATCTGTCCTACGGCAACGTGGGCACGGATGCCGATTACTTTGTGACCGGCTTCATTGAAAATCAGTTCCTGGGGCAAAACAGTGACGGCTTCCCGATGACGCTGTACATCCGGGGAACGTCTGTCACCACGGCCTCTCATTGTAGAATAGACTTCTTCAACGACTCCTTCGAGTGCCATCAGGAGCTTTCCGGTACCACGCCGTTCTCCACCTGGTTTGACGTGACGGAGCTGAGCGAAAACTACTATCAGCTCACCCAGACCTATGACAATGGGGCCAACTGGAACGGGTACGGCTCCCAGTGCGTGTATCTTCGCTTCTCCCTGCCGGGCAGCGGGAAGAACGTGATTATCACCTTCAACGAACCAATCGAATAAACCGAGCAAACAGCCCCCGCTCCGCGCAATCAGGCGGGAGAGGGGGCTGATATCGGACAGTAAAAAACAAAACTCCCGAACGCAGCCGCGCTCGGGAGTTTTGGTGCTCCAGCGGGGATTCGAACCCCGGACACCCTGCTTAAAAGGCAGGTGCTCTGCCGACTGAGCTACTGGGGCGTGGAAGCACACGCTATAACAACGGGAAGCACCCGCAATTTTCTGGCTGGGATGGCGGGATTCGAACCCACGGATAAAGGAGTCAAAGTCCTTTGCCTTACCACTTGGCGACATCCCATTGTCCCTTTCTCACAGAAGAAAGCCAGATCGGAAGAACATAAGCAACCGTTCTGGCCTTGAACACTTCCAAGAGGTAATAAATGGGGTGGATAGACAGATTCGAACTGTCGGCCTCCAGAGCCACAATCTGGCGCTCTAACCAACTGAGCTATACCCACCATAAAGAGAATACTGCTTGCAATCGCTGCCAACCTGAGAAGTGGAAAGGGGGGCGGCAAGGAGCAAGGAAGCCGGGCGGCTTAATTGCTCACTGCACATCCGAAGGCCAGGCATGGTACGGCTGAAGGGACTCGAACCCCCGGCCCACTGCTTAGAAGGCAGTTGCTCTATCCAGCTGAGCTACAGCCGTATATGGAGCGGGTGATGGGAATCGAACCCACGCGACCAGCTTGGAAGGCTGGGATTCTACCATTGAACTACACCCGCAGTTCGATTGCCAGCCCGTAAATAATACCACGCAAGAGGCCGTTTGTCAACTGTTTTTTTGGGGAAATGGCCTTGTCAGTCCACTTCCTTGTCGCAGTAGGCGCAGCAGCACCGGCCGCCCGTCTCCTTCACCAGCGGGGGGAGGTAATGCTCATACTGGGTGATGCAGTTGGGGTTTTTGCACACCGGCTTGCTGCCGATCTCCACAGGGTCGGGGACGCAATGCTCCTGCATGGCGAGATCCATCAGCAGGCTCATCCGGGCGTACATCCCGCACCGAGCCTGCTCGAAGTATTTGGCCCTGGGGTCGTCGTCTACATCCACGGAGATCTCATCCACACGGGGCAGGGGGTGCAGCACCAGCATATTGTCCCTGGCCCGCTCCAGCTTCCGGCGGGTCAGCACATAAACGCCCTTCACCTGCTCATACTCGATGGGGCTTTGGAACCGCTCCTGCTGGATGCGGGTCATATATAGCACGTCCAGGTTGGGCATCACAGCCTCCAGGCTGGTGACCTCCACGAAGCCCATGTTCTGGGCGCGCATAAAGGCCCGCATATACTCCGGAATGCGCAGCTCCTGGGGGGCGATGAGGTAGAATTTCACGTTGTCAAACTTCGCCAGGGCCTTGATGAGGCTGTGTACCGTCCGGCCGTTTTTCAGGTCGCCGCACAGGCCGATGGAGATGCCGTCCACCTTGCCCAGGTAGTGCTGAATGGTGGTCAGGTCGGCCATGGTCTGGGTGGGGTGCATGTGGCCGCCATCCCCGGCGTTGATGACGGGGGATTCGGAGTAGAGAGAGGCCGCCTTGGCCGCGCCCTCCCTGGGGTTGCGCATGACCACCACATCGGCATAGGCGGATACCATTTTCATGGTATCCTTCAGCGTCTCCCCCTTGGCTACGGAGGAGCTTTTGGGGTCGGCGAAGCCGAAGATGCTGCCGCCCAGCCGCAGCATGGCGGCCTGGAAGGAGAAGTTGGTGCGGGTGGAGGGTTCAAAGAACAGGTTCGCCTGAATCCTCCCCTTGCAGGCTTCGCTGTAGGCTGCCGGGTCCGCCATGATTTGCTCTGCACGGTCGTAGATGGTCTGCCACTCTGCCCGGGTCAGGTCGCCAAAGTCAATCAAATGCCGCATTGTAAAACCACGTCCTCTCCTGGTATCGGTACCAGTATAGCATACTTTGCCCAAGGCGGCAAGGCTGGACGGCGGGACTTTGCGGCAGATTTTTCACCGGAAATTCCGCCCCGCCTTCGTATGGTTTGCCCCGTGGCCGACCATACTGACCAGTGGGGTGAAAAGAATGGAGCTTTTTTGGTACGGTATTCTGTATTCTTTTTTGGGATTCTTATTAGAGGTGGCCTTTGCCCGGGTCACGGACGCCAGGAAAAAGGACAGGAAGTGCTTCCTGCTGCTGCCGCTGTGTCCGGTGTACGGGCTGGGGGCGGTGGGGATTTTGCTGCTGCCTCCGGCGGTGGGGCGCAGCGTCCCACAGCTGTTCCTGGGGTCGGCAGCGGTGGCCAGCCTGGCGGAATACGGTATGGGGCTGTTTTACGAGCGATGTTGGGGTGTGGCCTTTTGGAACTACAGTGGCCTGCCGGGCAGCGTGAAGGGGCGGGTCTGCCTGCCCTTCTCCCTGTGCTGGGGGGTGCTGGGGGTCGCCCTGGTGACCTGGGTGCAGCCGCTGATGGCTCGCTTCGTGGCCATGCTGCCCGGCTTCCTGCTGCCCCCTGTGCTGGCGCTGCTGGCGGCGGACTTCGTGTGCAGCGGCCTGCTGCTGCGGCAGACCCGCTCCACCGACAGCCTGCGGTGGTACCGGATGAGACAATAAGGCGCAAATAGTCGGACCCCGGCCTTGCCTCCGCTCCCGTTTCCGGGTATAATGACAGCAGCGGAGCGGAAAGGGGGGCACGCACCATGCAGCAGCTTGTGATAGACGGCCTGACTGTCACAGTGGAGCGCAAGGCCATTCAGAATATGTACCTCCGGCTGAAGAAGCCGGACGGCCATGTGGCCGTCACCTGCCCCAGCCACACCACAGATCGGGAGGTGACGGCCTTCGTCCGGGAAAAGCGCCGGTGGATCGACACTCATCAGGCCCGGATGCAGGCCAGGCCCGATTTACAGGCCCACGCCTACGTCACCGGGGAGCAGCTGCCCGTCTGGGGGGAGCTGTGGACGCTGGAGGTGCGGCCCATTCAGGAGAACTGCGGTTACATCACCGGGCAGGATGGCAGGCTGCTGCTGGAGGTCGGTCCCAGCACAGCGGAGCAGCGGGAGGGCGTGCTGGATGAATGGTACCGCCGCCAGATGAAGCAGGCCATCCCGCCCCTGATGGAGCGGTGCCAGAAGCGCACCGGGCTGACCGTTGACCGGTGGCAGGTGCGGAAGATGTCCTCCCGGTGGGGGAGCTGCAACCCGACTGCCAGGAGCATCACCCTGAACCTGGCCCTGGCAAAGTATCCGCCGGAGTGCCTGGAGATGGTGCTGTATCACGAGCTGACCCACCTGCTGGAGGGGAGCCACAACGCCCGGTTCTACCGCTACCTGGAGTCCTTCTGCCCCAACTGGCGGCAGGCGGACGCAATTTTGAAGGGAAAGTAAGACCGGCGTTCGTCGGTGAGGCATTTTTGGAGCTGAAACGATAGAGGGAAAAACAATTTACCTGCCCGGCGCATAGTATGGTGTATAGCACCTTCCACCTGACGGCAGCGCCCCAGCGCATGGAGGTATCCCATGAAGCAGCCCCCGCAGTCCCCCCTCACCTTTGCCATGACCCCCTGGGAAAAGACCTTCCAGGAGGATGGAGAGGCCGTGCTGACGGCCTCCGCCGCCCTGCCCCGCTTCTCCGGCGGGACGCGGCGGGCGCAAAGCCGGCTGAACCGCTTTTACCGGCATATAGGCCGCTGCTTCCAGCGCCGGGCCGCCCGGCTGGCCCGACAGGCCGGGGCGGAACGCAGCGCGGCCCGAAGCCGCTCCCGCTGGTTCGCTCCCTGGCAGTGCGCCCTCAGCACCCAGGTGTGCCAGGAGGGAGACGCGCTGCGGGTAGCCTGGCAGGTGCAGGACGCCCGGGGCGGGTCGTTCTCCGGGGCGGAGCGCTGGCACCTGCCGGAGGGGACGCTGGAGCGGCCCTAAGAAACGCCTGATTGTTCCCAGCCTCCGGTTTTTGTCCGTCATGCCTGTTTTTCTCCTTGCAATTATGCCGGGAAACCCGTATAATAAACTTGCCCGCGGCCGCTGCGCGGCGGCGTGGAAAGCGTTCCTCGCACATATCACGCTGCTTCGGCACCCGCTGCCGGGGCAAAAAGGAGAAAACATCATGGTCAAAGCAATCGTAGGTGCAAACTGGGGCGATGAAGGCAAGGGGAAAATTACCGATATGCTTGCCGAAACGTCCGATGTTGTCATCCGTTTCCAGGGCGGCGCCAACGCGGGTCACACCATCATCAATGACTATGGCAGATTCGCCCTGCATATCCTGCCCTCCGGCACCTTCTATCCCCACGTCACCAACGTCATTGGCAACGGGGTCGCGCTGGACATCAAGCGCCTCATCGCGGAGTTGGAGGACATCACCGGTCAGGGGGTTCCTGCGCCCAACCTGCTCATTTCCGAGCGTGCGCAGATTTTGATGTCCTACCACGTCCTGCAGGATACCTACGAGGAGGAACGGCTGGGCGGCAGAGCCTTCGGCTCCACCAAGAGCGGCATCGCCCCCTTCTATTCTGATAAATACGCGAAAACCGGTATCCAGGTCTGCGACCTGTATGACGACCAGCGGCTGATGCGGCGGCTCACTGACGCGGTGGAGCGCAAGAACATCCTGTTCCGCTATATGTACCAGAAGCCGGAGTTGGACGTGCAGGCGCTGTACGATGAGTTGATGGCCCAGCGGGAGGCGCTGCGCCCCTATGTGGGGGACGCCGTTCAGTTCGTCCACGATGCGGAGAAGGCCGGCAAGACCATCCTGCTGGAGGGCCAGCTGGGCTCCATGAAGGACCCCGACCTGGGTATCTACCCCATGACCACCTCCAGCCACACCCTGGCCGGCTTCGGCGCGGTGGGGGCCTGCGTGCCGCCTACCGCCATCAAGGACGTGATTGCCGTCACGAAAGCCTACTCCTCCTGCGTGGGGGCCAAGACGGAGCCCTTCGTCAGCGAGCTGCTGGGGGACGCCGGGGATGAGCTGCGCCGCCGGGGCGGCGATAAGGGCGAGTTCGGCGCTACCACCGGCCGCCCCCGTCGGGTGGGCTGGTTTGACACAGTGGCTACCCGGTACGGCTGCATGGTTCAGGGCGCCACCCAGGTGGCGCTGACCTGCCTGGACGTGCTCAGCTACCTGGATGAGATTCCGGTCTGCACTGGCTATGAAATCGACGGCCAGGTGACGGATACCTTCCCCATCCCCGCCAGGCTGGAGCGGGCCAGGCCCGTCTTTACCACCCTGCCCGGCTGGAAAACCGACATCACCGCCGTCAAAGACTATGATGCCCTGCCGGACAACGCGAAGGCCTATGTGGACTTTATCGAGCAGCAGATTCAGGCCCCCATCACCATGGTTTCCAATGGCCCGTCCCGCCATCAAATCACCTACCGCATCCCTAAGCTGTGATTCACAAAACCCATTGGTGGGCTATATGCCTGCCAATGGGTTTCCTGGTTCCGGCGGTTCAGCCGTTGCTCCGCCGCTGGAGTTGGAGCCGGTCGGCGATCATGGCGATAAACTCGCTGTTGGTGGGCTTCCCCTTTGCGTTGGAGACGGTGTAGCCGAAGTATTTTTGCAGCGTCTCGATGTCTCCTCTGTCCCAGGCCACCTCGATGGCGTGGCGGATGGCCCGCTCCACCCGGCTGGCGGTGGTGCCGTAGCGCCGGGCCACCTCCGGGTAAAGCACCTTCGTCACTGCGTTGATCACGTCCATATCGTCCACTGCGATGAGGATGGCTTCCCGTAGGTACTGATACCCCTTGATGTGGGCGGGTACCCCGATTTCGTGGATGATGGCGGTGACGCGGGTCTCCAGCCCCGTGGCGTCCCGGGCTGTTTCCGGGGCCTTGTCCGCGATTTGGCGCACCCGCTCCAGCACCGCCGCCGGGCGGCAGGGCTTCATCATAAAGTAGTCCGCCCCCAAGCCGGCCGCCTGCCGTACCACGTTGCCTCGGAGGAAGCCGGACAGCACCAGAATGATGGGCTTCCGCCCCTCGCTGCGGGCAATGCGGGTCAGCAGTTCCATCCCGTCCATCCGGGCCAGCACAGTGTCCGTCAGCAGCACGTCCACCTCGTGATGCAGCAGGTAGTCCGCCGCTTCCTCCCCGTTCGCCGTCTGGAGAACCACCTCCATATCCGGCTCCCGCCGGATCAGGTCTGTCAAAGCTGCGCGAAACGCCTCGTCGGCATCGGCAATCAAAATTTTCATCGTGTCCAAAAGTAACCGCTCCTTTTCCTGTGAACTCCGGCGGCCCACGGCTGCCATCAGGAATAATTTAGCACCTTTTCCACCATATATCAACGGGTTATTTCAATTTTTTGCAACTTTTATCCGATATTATTAGACATCCGGTGCAATTTTGCAACGGGAATTGGTTCCGCCCGACCTCCTTCGCCATTCCTCGCCACGCCCCGTTCCACCTTACCTGAGTACAAGGAGCTTTCACTATGCCTGAACCAATCCTCGCCGTCCTCTTCGACCTGGACGGCACCCTCATCGACACGGAGCCTTACTATGTCCGCTCTTGGCAGGCGGCCGGTCAGGCCCTGGGCTGCCCCATGACCCGCACCCAGGGCCTCCAGCTGCGCAGCCTGGGCGCGCCCTACAACGCCTGGTTCATCCGGCGGCTGTACGGCCCGGAGGTGTCCTATCAGGCCCTGCGGGCCAAGCGCATCGAGCTGATGGAGGACGCGCTGGAGACCGACCCCATCCCCCTGAAGCCGGGGGCGCGGGCGCTGCTGGACTTCCTCCACACCCGGCAGGCGGAGCTGGCGCTGGTCACCGCCAACGCTCCGGACAAGGCCCGGCGTATGTTGGCCCGGTTCGGTTTGGAGGAGGACTTTGACCACGTCATCAGCGCCAGGAATGTTTCCCGGGGCAAGCCTGCGCCGGACGTTTACCGCTGCGCCTGCGAGATACTGCATCTGCCGCCGGAGGCGTGCGTCGCCGTGGAGGACTCCCCCAACGGCATTATCTCCGCCTTCGCCGCCGGATGCAGGCCGGTGCTGGTGCCCGACCAAAGCCCGGCGGAGGACTGCCTCCAGCCCCTGCTGTGGGCCTGCGTGGCGCGGCTGGACGAGCTGATCCCCCTGCTGGGGCGGGAGCTTCCGCCCCGGGCGGCAGAAGGAGCGGCGCTGTGATGGGCTGCATCATCCGCCCCGCCAGGCTGGAGGACGCCGCCGCCCTGGCGGCCATTTACGCCCCCTATGTGCTGGAAACCGCCGTCACGTTTGAGTATGAGCCGCCGGACGCAGGAGCATTCCGCCGCCGGATGGAGGCGATTCAGGGCCGCTACCCCTACCTGGTGGCGGAACGGGCCGGGGAGGTGCTGGGCTATGCCTACGCCGCCCCCTTCCACGACCGGGCGGCATTCGCCTGGGTGGCGGAGCCGTCCATCTACCTGCGCCGGGACGCCAGAGGGCGAGGGCTGGGGTCGGCCCTCTACGCCAGGCTGGAGGAGCTGCTCCGCAGCCAGGGCATCGTCAGCCTGTGCGCCCTGATTGCGGACGCCCCGGCGGAGGACGCATACATCACTCACGCCAGTGTCCGGTTTCACGCCCGGCAGGGCTACACAGAACTGGGGCGCTATCCAAGGTGCGGTTACAAGTTTGGGCGATGGTATGATTTGGTTTGGATGGGGAAGCCGCTGAGGGATACTGCCGGTTAGTCTGCGGCGGCAAAGGGGAGATAAGGTTCCCTAACTTCATACAACGCAAAACCCCGCAAAGGGCAACGCGACGCGCTGCCCTTTGCGGGGAATCGTTTTGCCGCTGGCCTATCAGGGGCGGATTCCCGCCCCTGTGGGCAATTTACTTTTCAAAGAGGAACTTCTCCGGCAGGGTCACGCCGAAGTCCACCGCCAGGTGGCGGAACTCGTCGGGCTGGATGGTCTGCCGCTTGGCGCCGCCGGTCATGGAGATGACCTTTACCAGAATTTCGGCGGACTTTTCCACCGTGTGCATCAGGCCGAAGGTCAGGTCGAAGTCCTCGCCGGAGCAGAACATCCCGTGGTGCGCCCAGATGGCCACGTCGTGCTGCTTCATCAGCTCGGAGGTAGCCACGGCGATGTCCCGTCCGCCGGGCACCATCCAGGGCACCACGCCGATGCCGGAGGGGAACACCACCGGGCATTCCGTCGCCATCTCCCACAACTCCCGGGTGAACGCCTCGTCGGTCAGGGGCAGCACGAAGGTCAGGGCGATGGTGTTGGCGGGGTGGGCGTGGTAGATGACCCGATGCTTGCCGCCGGTGGCCGCCTTCTTCACCTCATGGTTCATCAGGTGGGAGGGGAACTCGCTGGTGGGCCGCCCGCCGTTCACCAGGCCCCAGCAGACGCGATACTGTTCGCCCTTGCTGTCGATTTCGCAGATGGCGCAGGAGTCCTCCGGGGCGGTCATGACGTTGCGGAAGTACTTGCCGGAGCCGGTGGAGACGAAGAACTCCCCGGCGAGACCCGGCACGCTGGTGCCGATGTCCTTCCACTCGCCGTCAAAGGACAGGTCGTCCCGGACGGCCTCCACCTCCTCCGGCTTCATACGGTAGGTCAGATTGCCGCCGTTGCGCTCGTGCCAGCCCTGCTGCCAGCCGTCGTCCGCCATGCGCATAAAGCCCTGCATAAAGTTTGCATCTAAAACCTTCATTGTGTGTCCATCCTTTCTAACTGTCAAACTGTATTGTGTTTATTCCAGCCAAAAAACCTGGGTCAGCAGCGGCTGCGCGCCGGTCTCCGGGTCCTTTTCCATTTCCAGCACATCTTTCATGTACTCGTCCCAGCGGGCCACCACCTCGCTCTCCGCCTGCACTTTGGCGGCGTAGGCGATGCCCTGTTCACACTCGTAGTAGCCGAACAGTTCGTCCCCGGTCATCCAAATGCTGTAATGGCAGATACCGGCGTCCTTCAGGACTTGCTTCATCTCCGGCCAGATGTTGTCATGGCGGCGCTTGTACTCCGCCTGCTTTCCGGGGCGGATGCGCCCCTTCCACGCATACCGTTCCATGGCGGGCTTACCGGGTGACGATGTCCACCGGCACGTTCAAAATCTTCGCAACCTTCAAAACGGTGTCGATGTGCCGCCCGGTGGCCGCGGCGAAGTGGTGGGTGGGGCCGCACTCACTCCAGCGGGTGACGAACTCCCGCGCCCCGCAGGTGAAGCGGGTACGCATATTGGTGTCGCCAAAGGAGAGGATCTTGCCCTCCTCGTTGACGCCCTCCGCCACCACGAACTTGAAGCTGCCGTTGCCGTCCTGGGTGATGGCCAGGTAGGTCACGGGGCCGGTGTAGGGGTAGAACTGGGTCAGGTAGCCGCCGCCGGTCTTGCCGTGGAACACCTTCACGATTTTCATGGTGGGCTTCCTGTCGGAGATGTCGGCATCGCCGGAGCCGCTGTGGCCGATGATGGCGATGTCGTCATTGAAGTCGATGGAGTACATCTCCGCCAGCTGGCCGGTGCCGGAGATGGTCTTGAGGATGCTCATGGCCATGGCCACCTTCATGTCGCCCTCCACGGCGCAGGCGGTGCCTTGCTTGATGAGCATGGAGAAGGCGGGGATGAGCATACTGTCCAGCACGCCGGCCTTGCCCTGAGCGTAGCCGTCGTAGTGGGAGGCGATAAGGCCCAGCTGCTCGTCCTGCACCCACTGTTCAAAGGCGACGACGTACTTCGCCATCTCCCAGACCTCTTCGATGCTGCCGCCGCCCTCGATGTCGAAGGTGTCCAGGATGTCCTGGGCCTTGGCGCGGATGGCATCCTCATCGGTGACGTTGTCGGCAATGGCCCACATCTTCTCCCAGTCGAACTGCTTCGTGTAGAGGCCCATCCGGCGGTACAGGTTGGACTCGTCGATATACAAATCCATCATGCCGGGATAGGGGCGGCCGATTTGGGCGATGTTGGTCTGGCGGAAGCGGCGGCGCACCTGGGCCGCCTTGCACCAGTCCTCAATCTCGGCCTGCACGGCGGGGTCGCCCCCCTCCACCACGCCGGTGATGACGGCGTGGCGCTTGCCGAACCGCTCCAGGTCGGCCACCATCTCGCCTACCGCGCCGCAGGCGTAGCCTTCGCCCAGCCAGGAGGCAATGTCGGTGTGGTCATAGTCCAGCGCTTTCAGCTTCTGGACGTTCACCAGCACCACCGGCACGTCCAAATCCTTCACGGCGGGGAGCATATTGTAAGAAGTAGCGTAGGTCAGGAGCTGCAAGAACACCAAATCCACATCCGCCGCCCGGAACAGGTCGCCCGCAGCCTGGGACTGCTCCTTGGTTGTGACTATGCCGCCGTCCACGATGTCCACCGTGTCCGGGATGCTCTGTTTGAACGCTTCATACTGTGCCTGGAACTCCGGCACTAGGGAGGGGAACTGGGGCAGGTAGGCCCCCAGTGCGATGGAAAAGACGCCTACCTTCGCTTTTGTGTTGACTAACATTGCATAACCTCCGTTTCACATGGGCCGTACTTCCTGAATGACGAAGCTCTTTCGGATCGCATCTCTGGCCGCCTGTAAGCTGTCAAACTCGCCTGCCTTGATGAACTGCACCAGCAGGTTGCCGATGGCGGTGCCCTCCACCGGCCCGGCGTAGACGGGCAATCCGGTGGCGTTGGCGGTCATCTGGTTCAAGTAGCCGTCCTGACAGCCGCCGCCCACGATGTTGATGCTTGTGTAGGTCTTGCCGGTGAGCTGCTGCAAGTCACGGATGGCCTCGGCGTAGCGGCGGGTCAGGCTGACATAGACGCACTGCATGACCTCTCCCACCGTCTCCGGGACGGGCTGATTGGTTTTGGCGCAGTAGTCCTTGACAGCCTGTATCATGCTGTCGGGGGCCAGGAACCCGGCGTCGTCCACATCCACCACAGAGGGGAAGTCCTGCGCCTCCTGGGCTGCGGCAATCAGGTCGGGGAAGCTCCACTGCCGCCCGGTGCCGGTGAAGGTATTCTTCCCCGCCACATAGCTGATGCCGTTCAGCTCCCGGCGGATGGACTGAATCATCCACAGCCCCATGATGTTTTTCAGGTAGCGGTAGCGGTACCAGGCCCCGCCCTCGTTGGTGAAGTTCTGGGCCCGGCTGGCCTCATTGGTGATGGGCTGCTCATTTTCCACCCCCAGCAGAGACCAGGTGCCGCTGGAGAGGTAGACCGCGTTGTCGTCCTTCGCAGGAACGGCGAGGAACGCGGAGCCGGTGTCGTGGGTGGCGGGGAGGACGACGGTGGCGTTAAAGCCCACCTCCGCCTGAATCTCCGGCAGCAGTTCCCCCACCGTCTCGCCGGGCATGGACAGGGGGCCGAACAGCCCCTCCGGCAGGCCCAGGGCGCGAATCAAATCATAGTCCCAGGTCCTGGCGGCGGCGTTCACCAGGTTGGTGCTGGTGGCGTTGGTGTACTCCTGCTTTTTGACCCCGGTAAGCAGGAAGTGGAAGTAGTCCGGAATCATCAGCAGGCTACTGGCCTGCTCCAGCTGCTCTGGATGCTCCCGCTGCTGGGCCAAAAGCTGGTAGATGGTGTTGAAGCTCTGCTTCTGGATGCCGGTACGGGCATACAGTTCGCTGGGGGACAGCTTCTCCTCCAGCACGCTGTCCATCCCCTGGGTACGGCTGTCCCGGTAGGCGACAGCGTCCCCCAGCAGGTTGTCCGCCCCGTCTAAGAGGACGTAGTCCACCGCCCAGGTGTCGATGGCAACAGTGGCCGGGATTTTTCCGGCGGCTTTGCAGGCTTTCAGGCCGCCGAGGATGCCGTTCCACAGGTTGTCCAAGTCCCAGCAGTCGTGGCCGTTTTTCCGCAGCTGTCTGTTGTCAAACCGGTAAACCTCCTCCAGGGTGATGACCCCGTCCTGAACGGAACCGAGGATGTGCCGCCCGGAGGAGGCGCCGATGTCGATGGCCAGACAGTAGTTACTCATTGGAATCCCTCCTTTTGCTTATTTGATACTGCTATTGTAGCGCCGCCGGACAGAAAAAAGAAGGTCTTTATCAAATGAAACGAGGGACTTTATTTGCGATTTGCGGCGGGGTGTGGTAGAATAGAGGTACCCTATCATCCGAGGAGGGATCCCCAATGAACGAAGCCCTGCTCTCCCAACTTCGCCCCATCACGGCGGAGGAACAGGCCATCCTGGACGGCAGCCAGCGCATTCAGCGGGAGTTGTATACCTCCCGCCGGGAATTTGTGGTGGACAGCCGGAAGCTGCTGGAGAAGGGGCAGCTCATCGAGATTCGCCCCCACACCCGGTTCATCCACTTCCCCCGGCACCGGCACAACTATGTGGAGCTGGTGTATATGTGTTCCGGCACGACCAGCCACATTCTGAACGACACTGAGACCGTCACCCTGGAGGAGGGCGACCTGCTGTTCCTGAACCAGGGGATGTACCATGAAATTCTCCCCGCCGGGCGGGAGGACATCGCGGTGAACTTCATCATCCTGCCGGAGTTCTTTGACCGCTCCATCTCTATGATCGAGCGGGAAAACGTGCTGCGGGACTTCCTCCTCTCCACCCTGTCCGGGACGGGAACGGACGCCCACTATCTGTACATTCCGGCGAAAGACCTTCTGCCGGTGCAAAATCTGATGGAGAACATGGTGTGGACGCTGCTCCACGGCGGCAGCGGTACCAATACCCTGAACCAGACCACCATGGGCCTGCTGCTGCTGAATCTGTCCCGGTATGCGGAGTCCATCAGCCGGGACGACCCCGATCAGCAGGAGCAGAACCTGGTGTTCCTGACCCTGAAATACATCGACACCCACTATAAATCCGGCACCCTGGCAGAGGTCTCCGCCCGGCTGGACTGCCCCACCTATTTCCTGAGCCGCCTGCTGACGAAGCACGCCGGAGGCAGCTTCAAGGATTTGCTCCAGCAGCGGAAACTCCAGCAGGCGGCCTACCTGCTGGCCAATACCCCCCTGACGGTGGAGGCCATTCTGGACAGCATCGGCTATCGGAACAGCAGCTACTTTTACCGCCGCTTCCGGGAGAAGTACGGCTGCTCCCCGGTGGAGTACCGGCAGCGGGAGGCGGAGAAAAAGTTTTAAACCGCGCAACCGCCCCGCTCCGTTTTGCGTCTTTATGAGTAGAACCTAAAAAAGGAGGAATCACCATGAAGAAGCATCTCATCCGATTGCTGGCCCTGGCCCTGCTGCTGACCCTGACGGGCTGCGGCAGTATCCGCACTTCGCCCCCCGCCCTGACCGTCACGGCAGGCAGCGGAGCCTCGGCAGAGGCCATGCTAGGCACCTACTCCTGGGAGTATGAGGACGGCGAAAGCTGGGCGGGCATTTCGTCCGACTCGGCCCACCCGCTCTGGTGTCAGGAATGGATGCCCGCCCTGAACGCCTCCGGCGGGGCCGTCACCGTCAGCGCGGAGGTTTCGCCGGACAAAATCACCGTCCAGTGCTGGAGCGTGGACAACTGGTGCGCCGACGACATCCCCGACGGCGAGGCGGTGGAGACAAAGGGCCTGACCTTCACCCTTCGGGAGGACGGGGACTATGTTTACGAGGTCACCGCCAGATGGAACAGCGCCAGGAAGTGGAACGGCACCGCCCACTACTGCTTCTACACCGAAGGGGCCGGATGACCCCGCCTGCGCCCAGACGCAAAAAAAGAAACCCACCGGAATGAATTATCCCGGTGGGTTTCTGGCGCGGAAGGAGGGATTTGAACCCTCGCGACGGTTGCCCGTCCTACGCCCTTAGCAGGGGCGCCTCTTCGACCTCTTGAGTACTTCCGCAAAAAGGTAGAATCAACGTGACTGTCAAGTTGTAGGAAAGACTTTGGCGGAGAGAGTGGGATTCGAACCCACGGTACGTTGCCGTATCACCAGTTTTCAAGACTGGCTCCTTAAACCGCTCGGACATCTCTCCAAATCGGTGCACCTCGCAAGTGCTTATTTACTATACCGCAAATCCGACCCTTTGTCAAGCTTTTTTCCGGAAAGAACCGGGATTTTTCGGACGGTACAAACCCGCCCGGGCCTGCCGCCGAAAGAGTTCGGCGGCAGGCCCTTCCGGAAGCCTCCGGTTATATCGGCTCGATCAGCATGGCCCGCAGCAGGCTGGGGACGCTGTAGTGCCGTTTGCCCGCGCCGTAGCCGGTCTTTATCACACGAAAGCGCTCCGGCAGGGCATCCTCCGTTTTCACTGCCGCCACAATGGCTGCGCCGGTGGGGGTGACCAGTTCCCCCTCCACCGGGAGGATATGGAGGTTTAGCCCATGCTGCGCCGCAATGTTCAGCGTGGCGGGCACCGGCACAGGGAGCTTCCCGTGCTGGCAGCGGACAAAGCCGGTGCCCTCGTTCAGGACGGGCACCACCACCTCGGTGACACCCAGGTCGTCCAGGCAGACGGCGGCGGCCACAATGTCCACAATGGAGTCCACTGCTCCTACCTCGTGGAAGTGGACCTGCTCCAGGGGTACGCCGTGGGCCTGGGCCTCCGCCTGGGCCAGGATGGTGAAAATGCGCTCCGCCAGCGCCTTGGCTCCGGACGTCAGCGCCCCCGCCTGAATGATTTGCAGGATGTCCGGCAGGCTCCGATGCTCGTGGGCGTGGGGGTGGTCATGGCCGTGGGAATGGTCGTGTTCCTCGTCATGCTCATGGCCGTGCGTATAGTCACGGTCATGGCTGTGACCGTGGAGGTACTCCATATCGTGGTCGTGGTTTTCGTGGGCGTCGTCCAGCAGCACGGCGAAGTCGCAGGCGTCCAGTCCGGCCTTGGACACCCGGCTGACCTCCACCCGGTACCCCTCCACCGGGAGACTGACGAGGGCCTGCCGCAGCACCCCCTCGTCCGCGCCTAAGTCCAGCAGGGCGGCCACCGTCATATCGCCGCTGATGCCCGACGCACATTCCAGATACAGTTTCATGTCGCTTTCCCCTCGCTTTGCGTTGCAATTCGGTTGATTTGTGTAGCGATGTAGCCCGCGCCGTAGCCGTTGTCAATATTCACCACGGCGATGCCGTTGGCGCAGGAGTTGATCATGGTCAGCAGGGCGGAGATACCTCCCAGGTTGGCGCCGTAGCCCACGGAGGTGGGCACCGCAATCACAGGTTTGTCCACCAGGCCCCCCAGCACACTGGCCAGGGCCCCCTCCATCCCCGCCACGGCGACGACGCAGTTAGCTTTCTGGATGTCCTCCAGCCGGGACAGCAGCCGGTGCAGCCCGCTGACCCCCACATCGTAGATTCGCTCCACATGGGAGCCAAAGTATTCCGCCGTCTGGGCGGCCTCCTCCGCCACGCCGATGTCCGCCGTGCCGGCGGTGCAGACGGCGATGCAGCCGGTGTGGGCCTTCTCCGGCCCCTCGATTTTCAGGATGCGGGAGAGGGAATCGTACTTCACCTGGGGATAGCGGCGGGCTACGGCCTCATACTGCTCCGGGCTGGCCCGGGTGCCGAAGGCCTCCCCCTCCGCCTCGTACAGCCGGGCGAAGATGGCCGAGAGCTGCTCCACCGTCTTGCCGCTGCAATAGACCACCTCGGCAAAGCCGGAGCGCAGTTTCCGGTGGGTGTCCAGCCTGGCGTAGCCGCCCACCTCCTCGATGGGTTCCCGGCGGAAGAAACGTTCCGCCTCCTCTATGCTTATGGTTCCCTGCTGAACCTGTTCCAAAACTTCTCTGGCATCCATGCCGAATCTCCCTCCCGATGGGGTGCGTCGCCCGACTGGGCCTGTCTGTGGGGCGGTAAGGCCACCGCTGCGGCCAACTGCCCCCGCCGAATCACCGGCAAGCAGGCGCGCCCGGTTCCTTTAGTATACCGCGAATCCGTCCCTTTTGGCAAGCCCCTCTTTGACGGGAGGCGGGATTTGCCCCTTGCCGGGGCGCAGCCGGACGGTTCCCGTCAGATTCCTTTGACTATTGGGGAAAGTGTGCTATAATATCGGCAAGCGAATCGTTTGCCGGAGCCGGGACAGGAGGTGTGGGCCTTGACAGACAAGCGAACAAGCCCTGTTGCCGTGTTTGACTCCGGCATGGGCGGCATCAGCGTGCTGCGGGAGCTGTACAGGCTTATGCCGAATGAGGACTATCTTTTCTTCGGCGACAGCGCCAACGCCCCCTACGGCGTCCGCTCGGTGGAGGAGGTCCGGGCGCTGACCCATGCCCATGTAGCCCATCTGCTGGAGGTGGGGGCGAAGGCGGTGGTGGTGGCCTGCAATACCGCCACCAGCGCGGCCATCCGTACCCTGCGGGAGGCCTATCCGGGCGTCCCCATGATCGGCCTGGAGCCCGCCATCAAGCCCGCAGTGGAGGGCAACCCCGGCGGGCGCATCCTGATTCTCGCCACCGACCTGACGATTCACCAGGGGAAGTGCCGCACCCTGATGGAGCGGTATCAGAACCAGGCGGAGCTGATTCCCCTGGGCGCGCCCGGCCTGATGGAGTTCGTGGAAGCCGGGAAGTTCCACACACCGGAGCTGGACGCCTTCCTGCGTCAGCTGCTGGCCCCCTACCTGGCCGACCCTGTGGACGCCGTGGTGCTGGGCTGCACCCACTATCCCTTCCTCCAGGCGGACATGGCGCGGGTGCTTGGCCCCAGGGTGCGGTTCTATGACGGAGGCGCCGGAGCAGCCAGGGAGACCCGGTTCCTGCTGGAGCAGGGTGGCCTCCGAAACCGCCCTGACCGCGAGGGACAGATTACCTTCCAAAACAGCGACCCGTCCGGCGTCCACCTGGAGCTGAGCAAGCGGCTCTTCACGCTGTAACGACAGGAAAAACGCAGCTGCGGCGTCCCGGCGCGAACGAATCGCCGGACGCCGCAGCTGTATTGATTCAGAAACCCTCTCCGGGGCGGAAGCCCTGCTCAAGCTGCCGCTTCCAGCACAGGGAGAGAATCTCCTCCACCAGCGGCAGATGCTCCGACAGATAGGGGCGGGACTTGCCGTATTTTAACAGATAGTAGGCCAGCACATCCTCCTGCTTCTCAAAGAGGCTGCCCCCGATGACGCTCATCAGGCTGTGGTACAGGTTCGGTTCCCCGGCCTTTGCCTCGTCCAGCAAAAACTTCCGGGCCTCCGGGGAAAGGCCCTCCAAATAGGAGGTCGCCGGGTCCTTACCCACGTTTTCCTTCACGAAGTCGGTCAGGCACCGGAACTCCTCCTGAACGGTGGACCGCTGGGCGGCGGTCATGGTCTTCCAGATACGGTTCAGCGCCTGCCATTCCCTGGTTGCGATGATCTCTTCCTTGCTGAGCATATAGCTTCCTCCTGCCGGTTTCTTCCCTTCGGGGACCGCCGACAGAATTATCATAGCACGTTCGCGCTGAAATAGCAATTACTTTCCGCTGAAAACCGGTTTTCTCATGGACTGCAAAAGGCTGCAAAATGGATTTCCGTGGGGATGAGAAAAGCCCGCTTGTCAAACCGGCAGGGTCGGAGTATAATGACCTTGTTGGAAAAAACGGGAAGGAGTCGGATACACCATGAATTATGCAGAGGAATCCCTGAAAAAGCATTACGAATGGCACGGCAAGCTGGAGACCGTGCCCAAAATGGCGGTCAAGGACAAGGAGGCCCTGTCCCTGGCCTACACCCCCGGCGTGGCCCAGCCCTGCCTGGAGATTCAGAAGGACCCCGCCAAGAGCTACGACCTGACCGGCCGCTGGAACACCGTGGCCGTGGTGACGGACGGCAGCGCCGTGCTGGGCCTGGGGGACATCGGCCCGGAGGCCGGTATGCCGGTGATGGAGGGCAAGTGCGTCCTCTTTAAGGCCTTCGGCGGGGTGGACGCCGTCCCCCTGTGTGTCAAGAGCAAGGATGTGGACACCATTGTGGACACAGTGGCCATGCTGGAGGGCTCCTTCGGCGGCATCAACCTGGAGGACATCTCCGCCCCCCGCTGCTTTGAGATCGAGCGGAAGCTGAAGGAGCGCTGCTCCATCCCCGTGTTCCATGACGACCAGCACGGTACCGCCGTGGTGGTGCTGGCGGCGCTGACCAACGCCCTGAAGCTGGTGGGCAAGCGGATGGAGGACATCCGTGTCGTCACCTGCGGAGCCGGTGCGGCGGGCATCGCCATCATCAAGCTGCTGATTGCCCGGGGTCTCAGCGATGTCATTATGTGCGACCGGAAGGGCGCGATTTACGAGGGGCGGGAGGGTCTGAACGACGCGAAGGCCGAGATCGCCGCCATCACCAACCGCTCCAAACGCAGCGGCAGCCTGGCCGAGGTGCTGGAGGGGGCTGACGTGTTCATCGGGGTCTCCGCGCCGGGGATGGTGACGCCGGAGATGGTGGGCCGCATGGCCCCCAACGCCATTCTCTTCCCCATGGCCAACCCCACGCCGGAAATCATGCCCGACCTGGCCAAGGAGGCGGGGGCCGCCGTGGTGGGTACCGGCCGCAGCGACTTCCCCAATCAGATCAACAACGTGCTGGCCTTCCCCGGCATCTTCCGGGGTGCGTTTGACGTGCGGGCCAGCGACATCAACGACACCATGAAAATCGCCGCCGCCAACGCTCTGGCCTCCCTGGTGTCAGAGGAGGAGCTGAACGCGGAGTACATCCTGCCCTACGCCTTTGACGAGCGGGTGCGGCCCGCCGTGGCCTCCGCCGTGGCGGAGGCCGCCCGGCAGACCGGCGTGGCCCGGCTGTAATGAAGAAAGGGGCCGCCCCTGGGCGCGCCCGTGTGGAGAGAGAAATCGAGGCAACCCCATGGCAGAACGGATTTTAATTGTAGAGGATGAGGCGCAGCTGGCCCGTATGCTGGAGCTGGAGCTGTGCTACGAGGGCTATGACGTCACCCTGGCCCCGGATGGCCGGGAGGGACTGGAACTGGCCCTGACCCAGAAGCCCGACCTGCTGCTGCTGGACATCATGCTGCCCCAGCTGTCCGGCATCGAGGTGCTGCGCCGCCTGCGCAGAGACGGGCAGAACATGCCCGTCATCCTGCTGACCGCCCGGGACAACGTGGCGGACAAGGTGGCCGGGCTGGACGCCGGGGCCAATGATTACATCACCAAGCCCTTCGCCATCGAGGAGCTGCTGGCCCGTATCCGCTGCGCCCTGCGCACCCCCTTCCCCCTGGAGCAGGGCGAGGAGACGGGGGACCTGCTGACCTCCGGGCCGGTGACCCTTGAGCGCTCCCGCCGTCGGGTCGAGGTGAACGGGCAGGAGGTGGAGCTGACCCGCCGGGAGTTCGACCTGCTCCGCTGCCTGATGGAGCACAAGGGCACCGTCCTGTCTCGCAGCACCCTGCTGACCACCGTCTGGGGCTACGACTACGCGGGGGAAACCAACACGGTGGATGTCTACATCCGCTTCCTCCGCAATAAAATCGACCATGTCTACGGCCTGCAGCTCATTGAGACGGTGCGGGGCGTGGGCTACGTCATCCGGGAGTGACCGCCGCCCCTGGAGATTCGCACACTTTAATTAGAAAGGAACCCAAACCGTTATGACTACGACTGATTTGACGAACCTGCTGATTGGCCTCTGCATCGTCTCCCTGGTGCTGGGCATCGCCAGAAAAATGACCCGCGTCATCATCATTGCCGTTCTGGTTCTGATTGTCCTCACCGTGCTAAACGGCGGGGTACCCATCGACCTGCCCTGGTGGTGACGCCATGGAAGCAGAAGAAGCCAGGGGCTACACCTGTGAGGAGCTGATCGCCATTTACGAAAAGGCGGGCAGTGCGGAGCAGTCTGCCCTGGAGGCCGCCGCGGCGGAGCTGTACCCCGGGCGGATGGAGGGGGACGCCCCGGCCAAAATCCAGGTGGAAACCGGCATCCACGGCCGCTGGTTCCGCCGGGAGGGCGGAAAGGGCACCGCGCCCACCTATGAAGCGCCCAGGTACACCATCAAGAGCCGCCTGAGCTGGGTGGGCGTGATGGAGGATGGAAGCGCGCTGGCCTATTGAGTGCAGATGGAACCCCCGCCGGGTGACCGGCGGGGGTTTTGTTTGAGGCATTCTGTGCGCGGGAATTCCTTTAAAAGTTTTAAGGTTGTTATTGCTTTTTGAGATGTTCTGGAGTATGATAGTTGCAGAGTTGATTATTGCGGCTATTGAATCATCACAGCTGCTGGAAGGCGGTGGTACTTACGACAGAATATTATTGCACAAGATGCGGGGCAACGCTAAACTGTCAAGAAGGGTTTGACCCCTCCAAAGGGGTATGGACATGCACAGAATGCGGCGAAGTTTTGACTGGAGATGATGTCTACGATGGTGATTTGTATAAAGGCGTTGCTTGGTTCTGCGATGGCTGTGGTGCCTTCCTAAATACACAAACCGGATTCACCGACTGCTGTGGTACATGGGTGTGCGATGAATGCGGTTATATAAATGACATTAATGAGGATGAAATTGTCAATCAAGCACAGTCTGCCCATAGTAGAACTTTCGGAGAAGCGCTGGGTACAGCGCTAGGCAATGCTCTCGGAGAAGCTGTCGTCACCGTAATTGAACGAAAATTTGAAGCAAAGCGTCAGAAACAAAGAGAAGCAGAAATAGCAAGGAAAGAAGCCCGTGCCGTTAGGAAAGAAAAACGTATCGCCTGGAGAAAAGAGCATAAAAAAGGGATTCGGATTATTTTACTGATGGTACTTTTTTTCTTGGCTGCATGTATCTTAACTAGCCAGCAGTCAATCCCGTTCGGTTCTTTGCGCTATGAATGGCAAGAAAGCACATATCTTGAAGTTGTTGACGAACTCAAACAATTAGGGTTCTCAAATGTGCATACGGAAGAAGTGTCCGACCTTTCCATCTCGAATATAGAAAATGAATACCAGGTTGCAGAAATAAAGCTAGCCTTTGGAATGTCTTTTAAAAACACCAAAGTGTATCCTTCGTTTTTTCCAATTACTATTGTGTATCATACAATCGCCCTTTGTAGTCCGCCGCTCAGTGCAAAAGATGCTAAGGGCACGAACTATTTAGATGTCGCAAGAGCCTTTGAGGACGCTGGATACATCAACATTCATGTGGAGGCAGCCTACGACATTGTAACAGGATGGTTCAGCACGGAGGGGGACGTTAAATCAATCTCTATAGCCGGCGACTCCTCTTTCAGCTCATCAGATGAATTCAGACCCGATGCAGAGGTTATAATCGTATATCATGCGCTCAAAAAAGACAAACCGTAATGTCCTAGTATATATGTAATAAAGGAGCACCCCATGTCAACCTCTATCCTCTTTCTAGGCACCGGCGACGCCATGCCCATGCTGCGCTACAACACCTGCTGGCTGCTGGAGCAGCCCGAGGCGTCCCTCCTGGTGGACGGCGGCGGCGGGCTGGAAACGATGAAGCGCCTCCACAGGCTGGACTACGACCTGAACCGCATCCGCGTCCTCTTCCTGACCCACGGCCACACCGACCATCTGCTGGGGGCTATCTGGGTGCTGCGGGCCATCGGGCAGCAGATGCAGCGGGGCGGCTATGAGGGGACGCTCCGGGTGCTGGCCCACAGGGAGCTGTGCGGCCTGGTGGACACCATCTGCCGCACCGCCCTCAGCGGGCCGGTCTACGGCCTGTTCGGCAGCCGCATCCTCCTGTGTCCCGTGGAGGACGGGGAGACGGCGGAGGTAGCGGGGCTGACCCTGACCGCCTTTGACATTCACTCCGTCAAGCTGAAGCAGTTCGGCTTCCGGGCGCTGCTGCCGGACGGTACCAGCGTCGTCACCCTGGGGGACGAGCCCTTCCAGGAGGACTGCCGCCCCTATGCGACGGGGGCGGACTGGCTGCTCAGCGAAGCCTTCTGCCTGTACGAAGACCGGGAGCGGTACCACCCCTACCGCATCAGCCACGCCACCGCCCTGGACGCAGGGCGCAACGCCGCCTCGCTGCACGCGAAGAACCTGGTACTCTACCACACCCGGGACTACGGGGCGGACCGCCGGGAACGGTTCACCGCCGAGGCGGGAAGTGTGTATCACGGGAATATCTGGGTGCCGGAGGATTTGGAGCGTATCACCCTCTGACGGCTTCCTTCGATTGCCATAAAAAGCAGGCCCCTGCGGGGGCCTGTTTTTTATGGCGGAATTGCCTGTGAAATTTTTTCTGCAATACCTGTGACTTTTCCGGCGTTTCCCCGTCTAACCAATAGCCGACAGACAGAAGGGAGGGAACCCCATGGACGCCTTTGAAGCCCTTTATCGCAACAGCTCCGGCAAGGTCTATCGCTACCTGCTCTCCCTGACGGGCAGTCCGGAGCGGGCGGAGGAACTGACCGCCGAGACCTTTTACAGGGCCTATCTCCACATTGACCGGTTCCAGGGCCGCAGCTCGGTGGACACCTGGCTCTTTTCCATTGCGAAAAACGTGTGGCGGACGGAGCAGCGGCGTGCCGGGCGGCTTGCCGACCTACCGGAGGATTTTCCGGAGGAACGCGACCCCCTCTCCGGCGTGGAAGACCACGACAGCGCCATGCGTATCCACCAGGCCCTTCACCGCCTGCCGGAGCCGTTTCGGGAGGTGTTCACCCTGCGGGTGTTCGGGGAACTGAAATTTGCCGACATCGGGGCGATTTTCGGCAAGTCGGAGTCCTGGGCGAAGATGACCTTCTATCGCGGCAAGAACAAGCTGCTGACACTGTTAGACGAGGAGGAATCGCTGTGAAGTTAAGCTGTGACCTGATTCGGGACCTGCTGCCCGCCTATGTGGAGGGGGACTGCTCCCAGGACACCAGGGCCGCCGTGGAGGAGCATCTGGCCCAGTGCGCCGGCTGCCGCGCCTGCTGTCAGCGGATGGGCCATCCCATTGCGGAGCCCCCCGCCGATGACGGAGAAACCGCCGCCCTCCGCACCTACGCCGCCAAGGTGCGCCGCCACAAGGTCAGGCGGACGGTGGCGGCGGTGGCCGCCGTCCTGGTGCTGGCCGCCCTGGGGACGGTACTGGCGCTGACGCTGCACACCATGGTCTACCAGCGCCGCCCGCTGGTGTACGAACTGGAGGAGGGCATCTGGAACCTGACGGAGGAGGATCTGACCACCACCGCCGGGGAGGTGGGGACGTACACCCTCTTTACCAACTACGCCCAAATCGTCGTCACCGTAGACTGCGGGGACGAGGAGGACGGGGTGATTTACCTCTACACCGACGGCTCCGCCATCCGGGAGTATGCCTTTGACGGGGTCAGCACCGCAGAGACCTGCATCGACGGCCTGACCTCCGCCCAATACTACCAGGTGCAGGTGGATGGGGTGCCGGAGGACGCCCTGGTGACGGTCAGCGAGGGGAGAAAAACGGACTTTCTCTCCTGCCTCCTGCTGGTGCTGGAGGAACTGGCAGCGCTGACCACCGGGGGCTGAACCGCCAACGCAGCGGGAGCGCCGGGTGAAAAGAGCGCTCCCGCTGCAAAGTCCCGCCGCGTCCGGTGTAGGCGGCGCTGCGCAGTTCCCGGAAAAAAAGAAAATTAACCCTTGACAAACGGAGGCCGGTGTGCTATTATAATCAGGCGCTTGAGAGTGCGACACGTCGGAGTGGCGGAATTGGCAGACGCAGCAGACTTAAAATCTGCCGTGAGAAATCACGTGCCGGTTCGATCCCGGTCTCCGGCACCAAATTTATATCGCGGGGTAGAGCAGTTGGTAGCTCGTCGGGCTCATAACCCGGAGGTCGGAGGTTCAAGTCCTCCCCCCGCAACCATAAAACAAGCCGTTTTCAGATGGAAAACGGCTTGTTTTTTAACTTTTTAGTGGATTTGTAAATTGAAAGAATCGCTCATGCCGTGAATTAGGCTTAAAAAGGGGCGCTTAACCTTTACCCTGTGCCTTCCGCTCCGCTTTCCAGAGTCTTCCTTATCACAAGCCTCACGGCCTGCCTCCGCTCCCTCCTCATGCCATCAGACACACGGCAGCCTGCAAAATGGAGTCTCATCCTGGCAGCTTTCGATAGCCGGTGGAGAAGTCCACCGTATTCTCCAGTGCTTCCCCTCTGCCCCAGGCGGTCAGGTTGCGGATAGCGATGGACTGGATATTGTACAGCGTCGCAGGCAGGTGGTAGAAGCCGGAAACGTGGGGGGTCAGCACCAGGTTCCCACAGTCCCACAGAGGGTGATCGTCCGGCAGCGGTTCAGGATTGGTGACGTCCAGCACCGCGCCGCCGATGCTGCCGGCGCGTAGGGCGGCTGTCAGGTCGTCCGTCACCACGCAGTCCCCCCGGCCCACGTTGACCAGGATACCGTCTGGCTTCATGCGGGCCAGGCGGGCGGCGTTCATCAGGTGGGTGGTCTCCGGCGTCTTGGGCAGGGAGAGAACCACTACATCGGCCCGGGGCAGCAGCTCATCCAATGCGTCCATGGTGTACCCCTCATCCAGGGCATCCGGCAAGGTGCGCACCGTCCGGC
Organism: Clostridiales bacterium; assembly: GCA_021201475.1. Lineage (GTDB taxonomy): Bacteria > Bacillota > Clostridia > Oscillospirales > Oscillospiraceae > Onthomonas. The sequence continues at coordinate 7,673 of JAJQEV010000118.1, read as the reverse complement.
GAATGCCAATGGTATAAGCCCCCAGCGCCTTGGCCTTGGCCGCCAAAGTGCCGCCAATGTCCCCCGCGCCCACAATGAGAAATGTGGAGCCGAAGACGGAGCGCACCTGTCCCTCGCTGCGCCACACATGGCGCTGCTGATTGCGGGCGTAGAGGTGGAGCTTCTTCATCAGCGTCAGCACCCCCGCCAGAATATGCTCGGAGATGGCGAGGCCGTATGCGCCGCTGGCATTGCACAGCGCCGCGCCCTCCGGCAGCACGCCGGGGGCGGCATACTCGTTGGAGCCTGCGCTGTTCAGCTGAAGGAAGCGCAGGTTTTGGGCTAGGGTCAGCTTCGCCGGGGGTACGTTGCCGATGATAACGTCGGCCCTTGTCAGGGCTGCAACGTCGAGTTCCGGCGCAGGGCAGTAGAAAAATTCGCCGCCGGGCAGAGCGGCCTCCAGACTCTCCCGCCGGTCGCCTCCGAAGGGCATGGAAACATAGACAAAGGACATCGTTCATCCTCCTGTGCCTCCCAAAAGGGGAGCAGTTCATTCCGGCGCTGCGGACATCTGCAGACACCTGTTATCACGGTTCAGTTTATCAAATTGCGGGCGGAAATGCAAGAGGACAGGCAGGCACGATGCGGCGTTGCTGTCCGCTTAGGGGGCTTCCCTCCCAGGACAGGGACAGGGCCCGAATGCAGGAAAGAAAACGGCTTAGCTTAAGCGAGGGCTCCGGGAACCTCCTCCTAAACCGATTTTTTTCCGTTTTTCCGACGGCGCAGGGAAAGCAGCCCCTGTGACAATGGGCAACCGAACTCTTCGCAAAATCTTACCAGGGGAAACTCAATGATTCCGTTTTTCTGCCCCGCAGGACAGTCGGAAGGCCGCATCGAACAGCGCCACCCGGAAGCTGCCCATGCCCCGTCCGGCGGCGTCCTGCTCCGCCAGTGCCGCCGCCTGCTTCCAGAACCGGGCGGCACAGACGGCCCCCTCCAGGGGCGTGGCGGCTACGGCGCTGAATCCGCCGCAGAGGACGGACAGCATACAGCCCGCCCCGGTGACGCTGCGCATACAGCCGCTGCCGCCGGACACAGTCTCCACGGCTTCGCCGTCTGTCACCACGTCCTCAGTGCCGCTGAGCAGCACCACAGTGGACAGCGCCCTGGCCAGCGCCGTCGCTGTTGCGGCGGCGTCCTGCTCCGGCGGCAGGAGGCTGTCCACCCCCCGCTCCGTCTGCCCGCCCCGCAGCAGGGCGGCGGCTTCGCCGTAGTTCACCCGCAGGATGGCGGGATACACTTCTTTGAGCAGCATCTGGACATGGCCCAGCCGCCAGCGGCTGGCCCCCACCCCCACCGGATCCAGCACCACGGGTATCCCGGCCCGGCAGGCGGTGCGGCCCGCCCGCAGGCAGGCGGCGAACTTCTCTTCGCTGGGGGTGCCGGTATTCAGCACCACCGCCTTGGCGGCGGCGGAAATCTCCTCCATCTCCTCCGGGGCCTGGGCCATCATGGGGCTTGCCCCCACCGCCAGCAGGAGGTTGGCGCAGTCGTTGGCGGTGACGATGTTGGAGATGCAATGGATCAGCGGCTTCTTCTCCCGTAGCGCCGCCAGCAGAGAGGCGTCCATCGGTCAGCGCTCCAACGAGGCCCTCATGCCCTCCAGCGCGCCGTTCCTTTGCAGCGCAAAGACCAGCACACCGGCCAGGATGGAGCCCGCCACGGTGGAAATCAGGAAGGGCACGATGTAGGCGTAAAAGGCAATGTCCGCCGCAGCGTTCCCCATGATGAGGATGGAGACAGGATAGGCCGCCAGGCCGCCCAGCACGCCGGTGCCGAACACCTCGGCAATCAGGGTAGGCAGCAGCTTCTTCGTTTTGGCATACACCAGGCCGCACAGCAATGCGCCGCACATACTGCCCGGGAAGGCCATGGGGCTGCCCAGCCCCAGCAGATTCCGCAGCAGGCTGGACACGAAGGCGGACACCACGCCGTACCACGGGCCCAGCAGCACGGCGTTGACGATGTTGACCATGTGCTGCACCGGGGCGCACTTGCTGCCGAACACGGGGACGGAGAACATACTGCCCACGACGGCAACGGCGCACAGCAGGGCGGCGACGGTCAGCTTTCTGGTAGATTGACTTCTCATGGTAATTTCTCTCCTTATACTATGATGAATTGGGTGGATGGCGGGCAACCCTCGGTAAATAGCCACCCACAGGGGAGGGGCAGAGCGCAGCTTGGCCCTCTGCCTTCGGTCGAGGCTTGCTGGCTTCCTCTCACGCCGGAACACGGCTTCCCATCGCTATTGTACCGCGGCGCAGGGCGCTCCCCCTCCGCCGGGCCCCTGTTACCGTCGGGGCAACGCTGCACGTCAGCCTTTCACCACCCTTTCCATCCCGTCCGCCGGGGCAACAAAAAGAGGGGCGCCTGACAGGCGCCCCCGGAACAACAAAGCGGCACAGAACCGGCTGTGCGAAACGAATGCTTCCTACGGTGGCATGATCCACGTCAGGTCATAAGGGTCGAAGTCGAACTTCCTCTCAGCCAAAAGAGCAGGCTCCCCTGATTTGTCTTTGTCCATTATAAAGGAGCAGGCAGAAATTGTCAAGCGCCCCTTGCAATTTGCCGGAAAAGGGCGTATAGTAACATACGACAACGAAACGGGGAGCTCGCCGGAGCGGGCTGAGAGTCGGCTGCATCGCCGTGACCCGAAGAACCTGATTTGGGTAATGCCAACGTAGGGAGACTGTATTTGATGCCGCAGGTGTCCCTCTCTTTGGGCGCTTTGCGGCATTTTTGTTTGGAGAGGTGGATATGAAAGTGAAACCGGAAACGCTGCGGCTGTACGCAGTGACAGACCGCGCCTGGCTCCACGGCCGCACCCTGGAGAGCCAGATGGAGCAGGCCATTCTGGGCGGGGCCACCATCGTCCAGCTGCGGGAAAAGACGCTGACCGGCGAGGCGCTTCTGGCGGAGGCAAAGGCGCTCCGCGCCCTGTGCCGCCGGTACGGCGTCCCCTTTCTGGTGAATGACGACGTGGCCCTGGCCCTGGCAGTGGGGGCGGACGGCGTCCATGTGGGTCAGGAGGACATGGCGGCGGAGCAGGCCCGGGCGCTGCTGGGGCCGGACAAAATCCTCGGCGTATCCGCCCACAGCGTGGCCCAGGCCGTGGCGGCCCAGCGGGCCGGGGCGGACTACCTGGGCTGCGGCGCGGCCTTTGTGACGGGGACGAAAACCGACGCCAGGCCCATCCCCAGGGAGACGCTGCAAGCGGTCACGGCGGCGGTGAACATTCCCGTGGTGGCCATCGGCGGCATTACGCAGGGCAACCTGCCCCAGCTGCAGGGCTGCAGTCTGGCAGGGGCGGCGGTGGTCAGCGCTCTCTTCGCCCAGGAGGACGTGCAGGAAGCTGCCAGGGAGCTGCGGCGGCTGGCGGAGCAGCTCTGACACAACTTCATAACAGGAAACTGCGGCCCACAGGGCCGGTTTCACGGGGCGCATTGGGGGCACCACCTTGCGTCGCGTAATAAAACGAAATGCTGAATCAAAAAAGGAGTATGAAACATGAAAACAGCATTGACGATCGCCGGAAGCGATTCCAGCGGAGGCGCCGGTATCCAGGCAGACATCAAGACGATGACCATGAATGGCGTATTCGCCATGAGCGCCATCACCGCCCTGACTGCCCAGAACACCACCGGCGTCACAGACATTCTGGAGGCAACACCCACCTTTTTGGAGGAGCAGCTGGACGCCGTGTTTACAGACATTGCGCCCGACGCCGTGAAAATCGGCATGGTCTCCTCCAGCGACCTGATTCGGGTCATCGCCTGGAAGCTGAAGCAGTATCACGCCCAACATATCGTGGTGGATCCGGTGATGGTTGCCACCTCCGGCGCCAAGCTGCTGCGGGACGACGCAGTGGACGCCCTGGTGACGGAGCTGCTGCCTCTGGCAGAGGTCGCCACCCCCAACATTCCGGAGGCGGAGATTCTGGCGGGGCACTCCATCACCTCCCCCGAACAGATGGAGCAGGCGGCCAGGGAAATCAGCCAGCGCTACGGATGCAGCGTCCTGTGCAAGGGCGGCCACGACCTGAACGATGCCAACGACCTGCTGTGGCGGGAGGGCAAGGCCCTGTGGCTCAGGGGCAAGCGCATTGACAACCCCAACACCCACGGCACAGGCTGCACCCTGTCCAGCGCCATCGCCGCCAACCTGGCCAAGGGCTATCCCCTGGAGGAGGCGGTGGCCATGGCGAAGGAGTACATCTCCGGGGCGCTGTCCGCCATGCTGGACCTGGGCCACGGCTCCGGCCCCATGGATCACGCCTTTGCCCTCCCCGCCCAGTACCGGAAGGAGGCCCAGAGATGAAAAAGACCACGGTTGCCCAGAACGGGCTGATTTGGTTCGGGGCCGGGGTCTCCATCGCGGAGATTTTGACCGGCACCTACTTCGCCCCGCTGGGCATGACGAAGGGCCTGCTGGCCATCCTCCTGGGCCACCTCATCGGCTGCGCCATGATGTTCTTCGCCGGGCTCATCGGCGGGCGCACCGGCCTCAGCGCCATGGAGACGGTGAAGCTCAGCTTCGGCCAGAAGGGCGGGCTGCTGTTCGCCGTGCTGAACGTATTGCAGCTGGTGGGCTGGACGGCCATTATGATTTACGATGGAGCCCTGGCCGCCAACGGCATTGCCGGGGTAGGCAGCTGGGTGTGGTGCCTGGTCATCGGCGGGCTCATCATCGTTTGGCTGGTGGTGGGCATCACCAACCTGGGCCGGGTCAATCAGGTGGCGATGGCGCTGCTCTTCCTGCTGACGCTGGTGCTGTGCAAGGTGATTTTCTTTGACAGCGGTGCGGTGTCCGCCGAGACCCAGGAGACGCTGACCTTCGGGGCGGCGGTGGAGCTGGCGGTGGCCATGCCCCTGAGCTGGCTCCCCCTCATCAGCGACTATACCCGTGACGCGGAGAAGCCCGTGGCTGCTACCCTGGCCAGCACGGTGGTGTACGGCCTTGTCTCCTGCTGGATGTACTTCATCGGCATGGGGGCCGCCATCTACACCGGGGAGAGCGACGTAGCCACCATCATGGTGCAGGCGGGGCTTGGCATCGTGGGACTGGTCATCGTGGTGCTGTCCACCGTCACCACCACCTTCCTGGATGCCTACTCCGCCGGGGTCTCTGCCGAGGCCATCACCAGCAAGTGCAACGGCAAGCTGACCGCCATTGTGGTGACGGCGGTGGGCATCGTGGCCGCTATCCTGTTCCCCATGGACGACATTACCGACTTCCTCTACCTCATCGGCTCGGTGTTCGCCCCCATGATCGCGGTGCAGATGGCCGACTTCTTCCTGCTGAAAACGGACTGTAGTGAGAAGGCGTATTCCGTCTCCCGGCTGGTGATTTGGCTCATCGGCTTTGTGGTGTACCGGCTGCTGATGCAGGTAGACCTGCCCCTGGGGAACACCCTGCCGGATATGCTCATCACCATGGTCCTTGCCCTGTTCTGGGGCAAGGTATGCGAGCGGAACGCAGCCTGAACAGGGCATCGGAACCGCACAATTGTTAAGGGCCTCCCATCCCCGCCGCTTCGCGGGGGCATGGGAGGTCTTTTTACCCATCGGCCGGTTTTTGTCCCACGAATCCTCCGGCCGGGGGCCGACTGGCCCTCTTGCGATTCCGTTCCCTTTTCGCTATAATATTCATAGAATGCACCGCCGCCGAATGGATGGCGGATGCGCAGGCAGATGGGAGGGCCGTACTATGTCCCATGGTTTTGTTCGTACACCGTTTGAAGTGAAGCTGCTGATCCTCTACATTCTTGCTCAGGTCTGCCAGCCGGTGAACCGGACGGTGCTGACGGAGCTGGTGCTGTGCGATGAGGGCGTGGACTATTTCCAGTTCTCCGAAGCGCTGGCCAGCCTGGAGGAGACCGGCCACGTCCAATCGGAGCAGGGGCTGTATTCTATCACGCCCAAGGGGAAAGCCAACGGCGCCATCTGTGAGTCGGAGCTGGCCTACTCCGTCCGCCAGCTCTGCGACAGGAACGTGGCAGCCATGAACGCGCAGTTGCGCAGGGCGAAGATGGTGCGCGCCGATGTGTTGCCCCGAACCGAAGCGGACGGCTTCACCGTCCGCATGGCGCTGGACGACGATGCCGGGAACGTGATGACCCTGGAGATGATGGCGCCGGGCCGTTCCCAGGCCAACGCCATGAAGCGCAGCTTTGAGGGCCATGCGGAGCAGATTTATAACGCCGTTCTGGATGCGCTCCTGGCGGAGTATCAGGACGGGTGACCCCGATGGAACCGAAAGGATGATGTATGATGACTGAGCCAACGCTGCTTGGCTATCCGATTTCGCTGCTGTTTTTGTACTTCCTCTGGTACTCCTTCCTGGGGTGGTTTATGGAGACCTGCTGGTGTTCTTTTTTCAAAAGGAAATTTGTGGCGCGGGGCTTCCTGAAGGGGCCGATTTGCCCCATTTATGGCATCGGCATCCTGATGATGGTGCTGTTTTTCACGGGGCTGATGGGGTATCCCGCGCTGTTTTATGCGGTGTCCACCGTGACACTGTCCGCCTGGGAGTATTTCGTGGGGTGGCTGCTGGAGGTCACCACTCACACCCGGTACTGGGACTATTCCCAGAAGCCTTTCAACCTCCACGGGCGGATACGACTGGATTACTGCCTGATTTGGGGGGTGGCGGCTTACATCGTGCTTTACTTCCTCCACCCGGCCACGGAGCGCCTGTTTGCCGGGATTCCACTTCTGACAAGGCAGGTGCTGGCCGGTGTGGCCGCTGTCATCACGCTGGCGGATATTGTGACCACCATCCGCAGTCTGGCCATGACCACCGTCCTGATGGAGCGGGCAAAGGCCGTCAACGCGGAACTGGACCGCCGCAGGGAGGAGCTTGCCCAGCGCGGCAGGCAGAGGCTGGACGAGACCAGGCTGCAGGCCGCCCTGCTCCAGCTGGAGCTGAAGGAGACGGATTTGCTGGCGGACGCGGCCTACTACTCCGCCCGGTTCCGTCACCGCTATGACCACCTGGGCAGTCAGCGCTATCGCAAACTCCTTGACCGAATCCGGGAGGAGAGCAGCCCCCTGAAGGCCCATCGCCTGGCCCGCCTTGCCGACCGGAAAGCCAGGAAGAAGGAGGAAAAGGCGGCGGAAAAGAAACAATAAGTCCACCGATAGAGACAGACCCGGAGAGCTGGGATTCAGCGCTCCGGGCAGCTTTTTTATTGCCTCTTAGCCGTGGAAAGAGGCGGCTGCCGTTGCTCTTATTAATTTGGCAACTAAATATCAATAAGGCCATTCCCATATTCACTCAAGTATGATATACTATAGGCATGGAAAATGAGCACATTGATTACAGAAAAAGCACACCAGAGGAATTGTATCAGGCGAGAAAAATCGCAATACGGATGTGAAAAAAATCCCTGAAGCAGAAATAGCGGAGATAACAGGGCTTTCCAAAAATGCGCAAATTGCAAGTGCAAGTTGAACACATCCGCGAAAAGTTTTTAATAGAGTCCGGCTTTAGCCGGGCTTGTCTACTACACAGCAGGACGGGGCGTCGGGGTCAAGGACGCCGAAGACGCGGCGAAGCCATTTATCCTTGACGCCGACGAGACCATCCCAAAAATTGTGTAAACCTCCATCGTGGAGTAAAATAGACGCAGC
>JAJQEV010000077.1 GCA_021201475.1 Clostridiales bacterium | reverse complement strand
ATGGCCGTAGGCCATGCGAGTCGCAGACGCAAATTTCCTCGCAATCCGCTCTCGTTCATTTATCCAGACGTTCCTTAAATCCGGCGGGAAAAATTTCATCTAATTTTCATCTTCCCGAAATGAAAAATTCATAAAGAAAGCGTACGATAAAACTATCCAAACGGACGACAAATTACCTTGACACCCAGGGCTGAAACAGGTAGAATAGATACAGAAAGAACTTCCAGGAAACAGGGAACGCGGAGGTGCTTGAATGAAAAAGCAAAAAACGGTGCGGAACGGCTATCCGCTTTATCTGATTGCCGCAGTGTGGGTGATTATGTGCTTCGTGGCCGGCGTACACACCTGGACGGGCTACCTGCTGGCTGTCCTGCTCTCCGTGGTTGCCTACCTTGTGGGCAGACAGATCTGGCCCGATGAGGTGGTGGAATATGTGGAACCGGAACCGGAGCCTTCCGACCCGGAGGTGGCCGCGCTGAAACGTCAGCGGGACGAAAGCCTGGCCGAAATACGCCGCCTGAACGACGCCATCCCGGACGCAGAAATCAGCCGAAAAATCAGCCACATTGAAACGGTCTCCAATCAAATCTACAGCTTCGTCATGGAGAAGCCGGAGAAGAAGACCCAGATCCGTCGCTTCCAGAACTACTATCTGCCCACCACCATCAAGCTGCTGGACAGCTACGCCAGGCTGTGCAGCGCAGGCGTTTCCGGGGAGAATATCAACTCCACCAAGGCGAAAATTGAGGAGATGCTGGATACCATCTGTGCCGCCTTTGACAAGCAGCTGGACGCCCTGTACGGGGATACGGCGCTGGATATCTCCACGGACATCCAGGTGCTGGACACCATGATGCAGCAGCAGGGTCTGACCGGAGGGAACCCCCTCTCCTCTCATTAACCCGCGCAATCAGCCATCCAAACCGCTATGAAACAATAAAAGAGACGGAGGAACAAAACCATGGGAGAGACAACTATCAACCTTACCTTAACCCCGGACAGCCTGGAGCAGACGGCGGCTGTCGCCGCACAGCAGCCGGAAACCCCCGCTGCACCTGCTGCACCTGCCGCACCCGCCCTGACCCTGGGCACCATGGACCCCGCCGCCCAGGAGGCGGCGGCCAAGCCGGTGGTCATTGACGACTCCATGCTCACCGAGGCGGAGCGGAAAATCGTGGACGACTTCTCCAAGAAAATCGACATCACCGATTCCCAGCAGGTGCTGCTGTACGGCACGGCGGCCCAGAAGAACATCGCCGACTTCTCTGACCACGCCCTGGAGAGCGTGAAGAACAAGGATTTGGGCGAGGTCGGTGAAACCCTGTCCGGCCTGGTGGTGGAGCTGAAGAACAACGCCCCCGGCCAGCAGGAGCAGAAGAAGGGCTTCTTCCGCAAGGCGAAAATCAAAGCGGATGAGCTTCAGGCCCAGTACACCAGCGCGGAGAAGAATGTGGACAAAATCAGCGAGATTTTGGAGCAGCATCAGGTGGCGCTGATGAAGGACGTAGCCATGCTGGATCAGATGTTTGACCTGAACCAACAGTACTACAAAGAGCTGACTATGTATATCATCGCAGGCAAAAAGAAGCTGAACGAGGTCAAGACTGGCGAGCTGGAGCAGCTGCGCCAGCGGGCCATTCAGACCGGCACCCAGGAGGACGCCCAGGCCTATAACGACATGGCGAACCTGGTGAACCGGTTTGAAAAGAAAATCAGCGACCTGGAGCTGACGCGGATGATTTCCATCCAGATGGGTCCCCAGACCCGCCTGCTCCAGAACAACGACACCCTGATGATTGAGAAAATCCAGACCTCCCTGGTGAACACCATCCCCCTTTGGAAGAGCCAGATGGTGCTGTCCCTGGGTCTGGAGCGCTCCCGTCAGGCCACGGCAGCCCAGAGCGCCGTCACCAACATGACCAACGAGCTGCTGAAGAAGAACGCCGAGATGCTGAAAATGGGTACTATCGCTACGGCGAAGGAAGCGGAGCGGGGCGTTGTGGACATTGAGACCCTCCGCAAGACCAATGAGGATTTGATTTCCACCCTGGACGAGGTCATGACCATTCAGGTGGAAGGCCGCAAGAAGCGGCAGGAAGCGGAAGTGGAACTGGGCAAAATCGAGGGCGAGCTGAAGGCCAAGCTGCTGGAACTGCGTCCCTGACCGACAAAGGAGCCTCGCCGACGTCCCACTCCGCTATCCCAGGAGGAAACGACTATGAAGATTTTGAAAAAATTCCCGGTGGCGCTGATTATCACCGCGCTCATTGTAGGGGCGAGCCTCGGCTACTCTGTGGCCGTAGCGCCGGCCAGCATGATTTCCGTCACCGTGGGAGACTGGGTGGAGGACGATGCCAACGTCCTCAGCGAGGACACGGAGGAGCAGATCCGCACCTGGAACAGCAAATGGGATGTGGACTATTACGCCTACGTCGCCGTGGCCACCGTCAGCAGCATGAAGGGCTGGGACAGCGAGGAGTACTGCCTGACCCTGGCGGACAACTGGGATTTGGGTAGCAACGATATGATTCTCGTGCTGGACATCGGCGGGGAGAACGCCTACCTCTATGAGGGCGGGAATTACTCCAACTTTGACTATGAATCCTATCTGGACACCTACCTGGCTGCGGACTTCTACGCCGGGGACTATGACAGCGGCGTGCTGGCCCTGATGGAGGCCATGGAGGACTACTTCGCCTCCGTCAACAGCGTCGCGTCCTCCGGCACAGAAGGCTATTATGACGATGGCTACTACTATGACGACGGTTATTACTACGACGATTACTACTATGAATCTTCGGGAAATGGAGGGTTTGTTATGGGACTGATTATCCTTATCATCGTGCTCATTGTGATTGCAAATGCCATTGACCGGGCGCGGTACAACCGCTGGTACGGGATGTACGGCCATATGGCGGTTCCGCCTGTGATGTTCCGCCCCATCTTCTTCTGGAACCGGCCCCGCGGCCCCAGAGGCCCTGGTGGCTTTGGCGGCGGGCGTGGCCCCGGCCCCGGCAGCTTCGGTGGCGGACGCGGCCCCGGTGGCCCCGGCGGTGGCTCTCGTCCCCGTAGCGGCGGTGGCTTTGGCGGCAGCAGCGGCGGTCACGGCGGCAGCTTCGGCGGCGGTGGCGGCGGCTTTGGCGGAGGCGGCCACGGCGGCGGCTTCGGCGGCGGCGGTGGCGGCTTCGGCGGCGGGCATCACTGATGCCTCAGTCCTGGCGGCAAGCCGCGCAGTGAACCGTGATTTGACAGGCGGATGGCATCAGCCGTCCGCCTGTTTTTGCTGTGACAGCGGAGAGGAAGATACTGAACATGAGCGAAACAATGGTGGTGGGCCGCTTTGCGCCGTCCCCCTCGGGGCGGATGCATCTGGGCAACGCCTTTTCCGCGCTGCTGGCCTGGCTCAGCGTCCGCAGCGCCGGAGGCCGGATGATCCTCCGGCTGGAGGACTTGGACACGGCCCGGTGCAAGCGGGCCTACTGTGACCAAATCGAGGCGGATCTCCGCTGGCTGGGGTTGGACTGGGACGAGGGCGGCAGCGCAGGCGGCCTCCGGTATTATCAGAGCAGCCGCAGCGACCTTTACCGGGCCGCGCTGGAGACGCTGGAAGGGCAGGGCCTGCTCTACCCCTGCTTCTGCACCAGGAGCGAGCTGCACGCCGCCTCTGCCCCCCACCTCAGCGACGGCACAGCCCTTTACCCCGGCACCTGCCGGAGCCTGACCGCCGCGGAGGTGGCGGAACGGTGCAGGCTCCGCCGCCCGGCAGTGCGCATCCGCGTGCCGGAGCGGGAACTCTCCTTCCGGGACGGGGTCATGGGGGTGTACCGGGAGCGGCTGGCCGACCAGTGCGGCGACTTCATCCTCCGCCGCAGCGACGGCATCTATGCCTATCAGCTGGCCGTGGTGGTGGACGACGCCCTGATGGGGGTCAACCAGGTGGTGCGGGGGCGGGACCTGCTCTCCTCCACCCCCCGGCAGCTGTGGCTCCAGGAGCGGCTGGGGCTGCCCCACCCGGCCTATTACCACGTCCCCCTGCTGTACGGCGGGGACGGCCACCGCCTGTCCAAGCGGCAGCGGGACGTAGACTTGGGAGCCCTGCGGGCGGCGGGGGTGCGCCCGGAGGCGCTGATCGGGCTTTTGGCCTGCTGGGCCGGGCTGCTGGAGCGGCCTGAACCGGTGACGGCCAGGGAGCTGGTGCCGCTGTTCTCCTGGGACAAGGTGGGGCAGACAGATATTCTGGTACCAGAGACGGTTCTCGCTCATTGAGCGGGTAAGAAACGAAACAAAAACGGCTCAGCGGAAGGGATTCCGCTGAGCCGTTTTCCGCTGTCACTGGGCGACGGTGTAAAGGGCGTAGAACAGCCCCTTTTGCGCCATCAGCGCGTCAAAGGTGCCAGTCTCCACCACCGCGCCATCCTTCATCACGAGGATTTGGTCATAGCGCAGGAGCAGCGACCTCTCCAGGGAGTGCGTAACTACGATGCGGGTGACATCTGGCAGGTTCAGCAGGTCGGAGGACACCTGATAGGCGTTTTCCGCGTCCAGGGCGGCGGTGGCCTCGTCCACCAGCAGGACGGACGCCCTGCGCAGCAGGCTGCGGGCGATGGCAATGCGCTGCCGCTCCCCGCCGGACAGCTCCGCGCCCCCTTCCCCGCAG
>JAJQEV010000096.1 GCA_021201475.1 Clostridiales bacterium | reverse complement strand
AGTACAAGAAGCTACCGTTTCTATTTTTGATTATAGTTTATAAAAACTTGACAATCAATTCATTTTGGCAGGCAATCTATGCCAGACCGGAATTGATTTGTCGGGCTCCCCCCGATGGGCGAGCCGAGCGCAAAAAGCGCCAGCCGAACCCCCTGTGGGTTCGGCTGGCTGCAAAACTCAATAAATGGGCAGCGTCGGCTCGCCCTCCGGCACCTCCGGCCCGCGATTCTGCACCATGACGTTTTCCGGGTTGATTTTGCTCTTGCGCAGCATCATGTTGGGGATACCGGAGCTGGCGCAGAGGTCCTTCACCTGCTTCTGGATATAGGGGAACATCTCGTCATAGCACTGGGCGTGGAGCTGTTTCTTCGCCGCCTCGTCCAGTTCGCCGGTCAGCTTGAAGGTGCCCCGCATTTCCACGGAGCAAAAGAACTGCTCCCCGCCGTCGGTGTCCTTCAGACTCTGGTACAGGGACGCCACCGCGTGCTCCCCATCCGGGGCGTAGTTCACGTTGAAGGAGAAGCTGGAGTTCAGCTTCAGCTGGGACGGGCTTTTGATTTTGTTGGAAAAGTGAATTTCCACCACCTGGGTGCCGATCAAATCTGCTGTTGCCATTGCATATTGCCTCCTAAAGTTATGGGAATCGGATGGCTATAGTGTACCACAGTTTTCCGGAAAAGGGAAGCAAAATTCTGACGGGAGAACAGCCGTGCTCAGATTCCACGTTCCGCGCAAATCCTGCCACATCGCAGCCGTTGCGCGGCGGGGCGGGGGTATGGTATAATGGTGGTATATCAGCGGGAGAGGGCGGTTCCCGTTCTCCGGCATGGGGAACCGTTTGTTTCTTTATCACCCTTATCCAAAACACTAATAAGCGAAAAACCGTGCGATACACGCCGACAGCGAAAGGAGAACACCACCTATGTATGATGTCACCGCAATCGGAGAACTGCTCATTGACTTTGCCTGCAAAAGCACCGACGAGGCAGGCTACCCCACCCTGGCAGCCAACCCGGGCGGGGCCCCCGGCAACCTGCTGGCCGCCCTGAACGCCTACGGCTGCAAGACCGCCTTCCTGGGCAAGGTGGGGGAGGACGCCTTCGGCAGGCTGCTGCTGGGCACCCTGTCCCAGGCCGGCATCGAGACGAGGGGCATCGTCTCCGACCCCAACTACTTCACCACCCTGGCCTTCGTCACCTTGGACGAGACCGGCAACCGCACCTTTAGCTTCGCCCGGAAGCCGGGGGCGGACACCCAGCTTTCCTTCGAGGAACTGGATTTGACCCTCATCGACGACTGTCGTGACTTCCACTTCGGCACCCTGAGCCTGACGGACGAGCCCATGCGCTCCGCCACCCGGCAGGCGGTGGCCTACGCCCGCCGGCAGGGGAAGCTGATCTCCTTCGACCCCAACCTCCGCAAGCCCCTGTGGCGGGATTTGGAGGAGGCCAAACGCCAAATCCTGTGGGGGCTGGCCCAGTCGGACATTGTCAAGCTCAGCGATGAGGAGGTGGACTTCCTGTGGGGCTGCGCCCCGGAGGCGGGGGCGGAAAAGCTCCACCTGGAGTACGGGGTGCGGCTGGCTTTCGTCACCTTGGGACCGGAGGGCTGTTATTACTCCAACGGAACGGTTTCCGGCCGTGTGGCAACCCCTCAGGGCATTCAGGTGGTGGACACCACCGGCGCGGGGGACATCTTCGGCGGCAGCGTTCTCAGCCGCATCCTCCGCAGTGGGAAGGCGCCGGAGGCCCTGACGGAGGAGGAACTGCGGCAGGCCACCCGCTTCGCCTGCTGCGCCGCCAGCCTGTCCACCCAGCGGTACGGCGGCATCCCCAGTGTGGCCCCGGAGGGGGAGGTACTGGCCCTGGCGGAGGGGCAGGCGGATTGAGCCGTTCTATTGCCGCCTTCCCAACTTCACATAGAATAAAAACCGCGCCCCGGTTCCCCGGGGCGCGGCGCTGATTTATGAAAATAAAGTCTTACTTCCCGGCGCCCAGCAGCTCATAGCTCTTGCTGACAGGGGCGAATGCCTCAGCAGATGCGGCGTCGTACCACATCAGGTTGTTTGTGGTCTCCTTGTCGAACATCTGAATCAGGCGGGGCTGGAAGGTGAAGGGGATGGTCGAACCGGAGGACACGTCGATGGTCAGATCAACGGTGGGAACCACCATGACCACCTCGTCGCCGCTGCAGTCGCAGTGCAGGTGCATGGAGGAGCCCAGCATCTCGGAAACCTCCACCTTTGCGGACAGGTTGCCCTCGCCCACGGTGACGTGCTCAGGACGGACGCCCACCACGATGTCGCAGGGCTTCTGGTCGTTGGCCTTCAGCGCAGCCTGCTGTGCGGCATCCAGCTCAATCTTTTGACCCTTGACGATGACGGAGTACTTACCGTTCTCCAGCACCAGCTTGGAATCCTCGAAGAAGTTCATCTGAGGGGTGCCGATGAAGCCAGCCACAAACAGGTTCACCGGCTTGTTGAACAGCTCCTGAGGAGTGCCGATCTGGTTGACAATGCCGTCCTTCATGATGACGATACGGTCGCCCAGGGTCATGGCCTCGGTCTGGTCATGGGTAACATACATGAACGTGGTCTTGATACGGCTGCGCAGCTTGATGATCTCAGCACGCATCTGGTTACGCAGCTTGGCGTCCAGGTTGGACAGAGGTTCGTCCATCAGGAACACCTTGGGCTCACGCACCATGGCGCGGCCGATGGCCACACGCTGACGCTGGCCGCCGGACAGTGCCTTGGGCTTACGCTCCAGGTACTGGGTGATGTCCAGAATCTCAGCCACCTCACGAACCTTCTTGTCAATCTCGGCCTTGGGACGCTTGGCCAGCTTCAGAGCGAAGGCCATGTTCTCATACACCGTCATGTGGGGATACAGAGCATAGCTCTGGAAGACCATGGCGATGTCCCGGTCCTTGGGAGCCACATCGTTGACCAGCTTGCCGTCGATGTACAGCTCGCCGTCGGAGATCTCCTCCAGACCGGCTACCATCCGCAGCGTGGTGGACTTACCACAGCCGGAGGGTCCGACCAGGACGATAAACTCCTGATCCGCGATGGTCAGGTTGACGTTCTGAACAGCCGTCACCTTGTTGTCGTAGACTTTCTTGATACCTTTCAATACTACTTCTGCCATTTTCTTCGACTCTAGTGATCCTGCCTCCGCAATAGACCACCTCGCAGCCGCGCTATGCGCGCACCGCATACGACAGGTCTCCACACTGCCGCACCGCGAGCCTCACGGGAATTGACTGCCTCCTTTTGGAATGTATGGAGCATCATTTTTGTGGAGTGACGCTCCACCATGGTTTATATGTGCCGGGGTACATCCCCATTAACACCGAACAAATGTATGGCATAACGTTTTTTCAAAAACCTTATCACCTATCTCGTAGTTTACCAGACCGAAAGGACCTTGTCAACCGTTTTTCCCGCTCATTCCTCATTCGGTCCTGTTTTTACCACATCTTATACACAGAAGGGGCCGCGCAGAAGCGCGGCCCTCCGTACGGTATGCGTTTTACAGGCAGGTGTAGCCCATCAGGTACTCATCCACCTCACGGGCGCAGGCTCTGCCCTCGGCGATGCCCCACACCACCAGGGACTGGCCTCGGTGCATATCCCCGGCGGTGAACACCTTGGGGACGTTGGTGCTGTACTTCCCCGCCGCCGTTTTCACGTTGGTGCGCTGGTTCAGCTCCACCCCGAAGGCTTCGGAGACGTAGGGCTGGGAGCCCAGGAAGCCCGCCGCAATCAGCAGCAGCTCGCAGGGCAGCGTCTCCTCGCTGCCCTCCACCGGCACCATCATCCGGCGGCCGGTGGCCTCGTCCCGCTTGCTCTCCAGATGGACGATGGTGACGGCGGAGAGCTGGCCGTTCTCGTCCTTGTGGAACTCCTTCACCGTGGTCTGGTACAGCCGTGGGTCGTGGCCAAAGACGGCGATGGCCTCCTCGTGGCCGTAGTCCGTCTTTTTCACCAGCGGCCACTGGGGCCAGGGGTTGGAGGGCAGCCGGGTGGAGGACGGCTCCGGCATCATCTCCAGCGCGGTGATGCTCTTGCAGCCGTGGCGCATACAGGTGCCGATGCAGTCGTTGCCGGTGTCGCCGCCGCCCACTACGATGACGTTCTTGTCCTTGGCGGAGATGTTCTTGCCGTCGGTGAGGCCGGAGTCCAGCAGACTCTTGGTGTTGCGGCGGAGGAAGTCCACGGCGAAGTAGATGCCCTCAGCGTCCCGGCCCGGCCCCTGCAAATCTCTGGGGTTGGACGCGCCGCAGCACAGTACCACCGCGTCATACTGCTCCATCAAATCTCCGGCGGGGACGGTGCCCCCTACGTCAGCGTTGGTGACGAAGGTGACGCCCTCCTCCTTCATCAGGTTCACCCGGCGGTCCACGATGGACTTCTCCAGCTTCATGTTGGGGATGCCGTACATCATCAGGCCGCCGATGCGGTCAAACCGCTCGTACACCGTCACGGAATGGCCCCGGCGGTTCAGCAAATCCGCCACCGCCAGGCCGGAGGGGCCGGAGCCCACCACGGCGATGCGTTTGCCCGTCCGCACGGCGGGGATGCGGGGCTGAATCAGCCCGTTCTCCCAGCCGTACTCGATGAGGGCCAGTTCGTTCTCCTTCACGGTGACGGGGTCGCCATTTGCCCCGCAGGTGCAGGCCGCCATGCACAGCCCCGGACACACCCGCCCAGTGAACTCCGGGAAGGAGGCCGTCTTGCACAGGCGAGTCAGGGCGTGCTCCCAGTTGCCCTTGTAAATCATGTCGTTCCACTCCGGAATCAGGTTGTGGAGCGGGCAGCCGGAGTACATCCCGGAGAGCTGGATGCAACTCTGGCAGAAGGGGACGCCGCAGTTCATGCACCGGGCCGCCTGCTCCTTCCGCTCCTCCCTGTCCAGCATGGGGTGAAATTCGTTGAAGTTCTGAATCCTGGCAAGGGGCTGGATGGCGGGGTTCTCCTTGCGCTCATAGTCTAAAAATCCGGTCGGTTTACCCATTGTCTGTTCCCTCCTGCTCAGTTCGCTGCGATGCTGTAGAACGCATCGATTTCCGCCTGCTCATGGGTCAGGCCCTTTTCCTCTGCCCTGGCGATGGCCTTCAGCATCCGGTTGTAATCCACCGGCATGATTTTCTTAAAGTAGGGCAGGTAATGCTCGAAGTCCGCCAACACCAGTTTGCCCTTCTCCGAGCCGGTGGCGGCAACGTGTTCCTCTATCATGGTGCGCAGCTCCTGGATGTCGTGCTTCTGCTCCACCAGGTCGATGTTGACCATGCTCTTGTTCACCCGGAGGTACAGGTCACGCTTCATGTCCAGCACATAGGCGATGCCGCCGGACATACCAGCTGCGAAGTTCTTGCCGGTGCCGCCCAGCACCACCACTCTGCCGCCGGTCATGTACTCGCAGCCGTGGTCGCCTACGCCTTCCACGACGGCGTAGGCTCCGGAGTTCCGGACGCAGAACCGCTCCCCGGCCACACCGGCCACGAAGGCTTTGCCCGCCGTGGCGCCGTAGAGGGCCACGTTGCCGATGATGATGTTCTCATCCGCCTTGAACTGGGAGCCCTTGGGGGGATAGACCACGATTTTGCCGCCGGAGAGGCCCTTGCCCAAGTAGTCGTTTGAGTCGCCCTCCAGCTCCATGGTCAGCCCCTTAGGGATGAAGGCCCCGAAGGACTGGCCGCCGCCACCGTAGCACTTGATGCGGTAGGTGTCGTCCGGCAGGCTGCTGCCGTGGAGGCGGGTGATCTCGCTGCCGAAGATGGTGCCCAGGGTGCGGTCAGTGGAGCTGATTTTCAGCTCCATGGAGGCGGGCTTGCCGCTCTTCAGCGCCCGGCCCATCTTCTTCAGGAATACGGATTCGTCCACCGTCTTTTCCAGCTCAAAGTCAAAGACCTTGGCGGGGTCGAAGTGGCGCTCCTCGCTGTCGATGTAGGGGTTGTTCAGGATGGCGCTCAGGTTCACCGTGTCTGCCCGCTGGGTGATGCGGTTCTGACGGGCTTCCAGCTTGTCGCTGCGACCCACCATCTCCTCCACGGTGCGGAAGCCCAGCTTCGCCATGATCTCCCGCAGCTGCCGGGCGATGAAGAGCATATAGTTCTCCACATACTCCGGCTTGCCCTGGAAGCGCTTGCGGAGGGTGGGGTTTTGGGTGGCGATGCCCATGGGGCAGGTGTCCAGGTTGCACACCCGCATCATGACGCAGCCCATAGCCACCAGGGGGCCGGTGGCGAAGCCGAACTCCTCCGCGCCCAGCAGGCAGGCGATGGCCACATCCCGGCCCGTCATCAGCTTGGAGTCCGCCTCGATGACCACCCGGGAGCGCAGGCCGTTCTGAATCAGGGTCTGGTGGGTCTCCGCCACACCCAACTCCCAGGGGAGGCCGGCGTTGTGGATGGAACTCTTCGGCGCCGCGCCGGAGCCGCCGTCGTACCCGGAAATCAAGATGACCTGGGCGCCGCCCTTGGCCACGCCTGCGGCGATGGTGCCTACCCCGGCCTCGGACACCAGCTTCACGTTGATGCGGGCCCCCCGGTTGGCGTTTTTCAGGTCGTAAATCAGCTGGGCCAGATCCTCGATAGAGTAAATGTCATGGTGGGGCGGCGGGGAAATCAGGGACACGCCGGGGGTGGAGAATCTCGTCTTTGCCACCCAGGGGTACACCTTCTTGCCGGGGAGGTGGCCGCCCTCGCCGGGCTTCGCCCCCTGGGCCATCTTGATTTGAATTTCGTTGCCGCTCATCAGGTACTGAGAGTTGACGCCGAACCGGCCGGAGGCCACCTGCACGATGGTGCAGGCCCGCTCGGTGCCGTACCGGTCGGCGGGCTCGCCGCCCTCACCGGTGTTGGAATGGGCCCCCAGATGGTTCATGGCGATGGCCAGGCACTCGTGGGCCTCGGCGGACAGGCAGCCGTAGCTCATGGCGGCGGTCTTGAACCGCTTGACGATTTCGTACTCGCTCTCCACCTCGTCCAGGGGAACGCCGCCGTTCTCGTCAAACTTGAAGTCCATCAGGCCCCGGAGGGTGTGGGGGACGGAGTCGTCGTCCACGGAACGGGCATACTCCTGGAAGGTGTCATAGCTGCCGGTGCGGACGGCCTGCTGGAGCAGGGCGATGGTTTTCGCGTTGTACAGATGATCCTCTGTGCCGCTGCCAGCCCGGGACTTGTGGGTGCCGGGGCTGTCCAGGGTGGTGTCGATAGTCAGGCCCAGGGGGTCAAAGGCGTGGTTGTGGTTATACTCCACCGTCTCCTCGATTTCCTTCAGGCCGATGCCACCCACACGGGAGACGGTGTTGGTGAAGTACTGGTCAATGACTTCCTTGGAGATGCCCACCGCCTCGAAAATCTGGGCGGACTGATAGGACTGGAGGGTGGAAATCCCCATCTTGGAGGCGATTTTCACGATGCCCTTCAAAATGGCCTGGTTATAGTCGTCAATGGCGACGGAGACTTCCTTGTCCAGCAGCTTCTTCTCCACCAGCTCCATGATGCACTCCTGGGCCAGATAGGGGTTGATGGCAGACGCGCCGTAGCCTAAGAGGGTGGCGAAGTGATGCACCTCCCGCGGCTCCGCCGTCTCCACCACCACGGACAGGCTGGTGCGCTTCTTCGTCCGCACCAGGTACTGCTGGAGGGCGGACACCGCCAGCAGGGAAGGGATGGCCACATGGTTCTCGTCCACGCCCCGGTCGGAGAGGATCAGGATGTTGGCCCCCCGCCGGTAGGCCCGGTCTGCCGCCACGAACATCCGGTCAATGGCCCGCTCCAGGGGGGTGTTCTTGTAGTACAGCATGGAGATGGTCTCCACCTGGAAGCCGGGCTGCTTCATGCTGCGGATTTTCAAGAGGTCGATGGAGGTCAGGATGGGGTGCTTGATGCGCAGCGCTTTGCAGTTCTCCGCCACCTCCTGGAGGAGGTTGCCGCCGCTGCCCAGGTGGACGGCGGTGTCCGTCACCACTTCCTCCCGGATGGCGTCGATGGGCGGGTTGGTGACCTGGGCGAACATCTGCTTGAAGTAGCTGAACAGGGGCTGGTGCTGCTCGGACAGCACCGCCAGGGGAATATCCACACCCATGGCGGCGGTAGGCTCCTCGCCGGTCTGGGCCATCAGCAGGATGGCATCCTTCACCTCCTCATAGGAGTAGCCGAAGGCTTTGTACATCCTGTCCCGCTCGTCCTGGGTGTAGGTGGTGATGTGGTGGTTGGGGATGGGCAGGTCGTGAAGTTCGATGAGGTTCATGTCCAGCCACTCGCCATAGGGCTGGCGGCGGGCGTACTTCTCCTTCAACTCATCGTCGGTGACGAGGCGGCCCGCCACCGTGTCCACCATCAGCATACGGCCGGGCTGGAGGCGGGATTTCATCACGATTTTCTCCGGGGGTACATCCAGCACGCCCACCTCGGAGGCCAGCACCAGCTGGTCGTCATCCGTGACGTAGTACCGGGAGGGGCGCAGGCCGTTCCGGTCCAGCACGGCCCCCATGATGTCGCCGTCGGAGAAGATGATGGAGGCGGGGCCGTCCCAGGGCTCCATCATGGTGGCATAGTAGCGGTAGAAGTCCCGCTTCTCCCGGCTCATGTTCTGGTCGTTGGTCCAAGGCTCCGGGATGCACATCATCACCGCCATGGGCAGCTCGATGCCGTTCATCACCAGGAACTCCAGGGTGTTGTCCAGCCGGGCGGAGTCGGAGCCGTTGGGGTTCACCACGGGGTAGACCTTATCCAAATCCTCCTCGCTCATGACGTTGGAGGCCATGGTCTCCTCACGGGCCAGCATACGGTCGGCGTTGCCGCGGATGGTGTTGATCTCGCCGTTGTGGAGGATGAAGCGGTTGGGGTGGGCCCGCTCCCAGGAGGGGTTCGTGTTGGTGGAGAAGCGGGAATGAACGGAGGCGATGGCGGATTCATAGTCCTCATCCTGCAGGTCGCAGTAGAAGTTCCGCAGCTGCGCCACCAGGAACATACCTTTATAAACGATGGTGCGGCTGGAGCAGGACACCACATAGGTATTGTCGTTAGACTGCTCAAAGACCCGGCGGGCGATGTACAGCTTCCGGTCAAAGGCCAGCCCCTTCTCGCAGCGGGCGGGCCGCTCTACGAAGCCCTGCTCGATGTAGGGCATACAGTCCAGCGCCTTGTGGCCCAGGATGGAGGGGTTGGTGGGGACGGTGCGCCACCCCAGGAAGCGCATCCCCTCCTTCTCCACAATGACCTCGAACATCTTCTTGGCCTGGGAGCGTTTCAGCGTGTCCTGGGGGAAGAAGAACATCCCGATGCCGTAGTCCCGCTCGCCCCCCAGGGGGATATTGCACAGGGCAGCGGCCTTGCTGAAAAACTTGTGGGAGATTTGCAGCATGATGCCCACGCCGTCGCCGGTCTTGCCCTCGGCATCCTTACCGGCCCGGTGCTCCAACTTTTCCACGATTTTCAGGGCGTTGTCCACATTGGCGTGGCTCTTGCGGCCTTTGATGTCCACCACGGCGCCAATGCCGCAGGCGTCATGCTCGAACTGGGGGTCGTAAAGCCCCTGGGCGGGCATGGTGCGCTCCGTTCTGTTCATTTCCATAGTTCCTGACTCCTTTTCGGTGATGTGGGAGAAACGTCTTTTTGCGGGGGAAAGGTGCCTCAGAGGCGCAGCAATGGCACGCTGCCTCCCCATTGAGACACCTTTCTATGATTCTATTCAATTCCTTCCGGGTTTACTTGTTCAGCAGCGCCACGATGCGCTCCACGGCCTCCACCGTAGCCTCCGCCTCGCCGAAGGCGGTAAAGCGGATGTAGCCCTCCCCGCTGGGGCCGAAGCCCGCGCCGGGGGTGGTGGCCACGTTGGCCTCTTCCAGCAGCTTGTCAAAGAAGTCCCAGGAGGGCATACCGTCCGGGGTCTTGGCCCAGACATAGGGGGAGTTCTTGCCGCCGTAGACCTCCAGCCCGGCCTTTTGCAGGCCGTCATAAATCACCTTGGCGTTCTGCTTATAGAAGGCGATATTCTCCATGATTTGCCGCTGGCCTTCCT
This sequence comes from Clostridiales bacterium, assembly GCA_021201475.1. Taxonomy (GTDB): domain Bacteria; phylum Bacillota; class Clostridia; order Oscillospirales; family Oscillospiraceae; genus Onthomonas. Next base: position 18,144 of record JAJQEV010000096.1, on the reverse strand, counting down.
CGGTGTACACCGCCGCGGCTCCCCGCTGGATGATATAGGAGGTGCCGTTGAACTTGGTGCTCTGGCGGCGGTTCCACATACCGTTCAGGCTGACGCCGTCGCGCACCAGCGCCTTGGGTACCACGGTGTAGCCGCAGCGGGTGCCGGTGAAGCCCGCCGTCTTGGAGAAGGAGCGGAACTCGATGGCGCAGGTCTCGGCCCCCTCCACCTCGAAGATGGAGTGGGGGACGTTGTCCTCCTCGATGAAGGCTTCATAGGCCGCGTCAAAGAGGATGACCGCGTCATTGGCGTTGGCGTAATCCACCCAGACCTTTAGCTGGTCTTTCGTCAGCACAGTGCCGGTGGGGTTGTTGGGGGAGCAGATATAGATGAGGTCTACCGGCTCCGTGGGGAGGGCGGGGGCGAAGCCGTTCTCCGCTACGGTGGGCATATAGTAGAGGTTCGTCCACTTCTCTGCCTGGGCGTCGTAGTCCCCGGCCCGGCCGGCCATGGCGTTGGTGTCCACATAGACGGGGTACACCGGGTCGCAGACGGCCACCTTGTTGTCCGCCCCGAAGATGTCCCCAATGTTGCCGCAGTCAGACTTGGCTCCGTCGGAGATGAACACCTCGTCGGGCTGGATGTTCACCCCACGGCGCTGGAAGTCGTAGGCGACGATAGCCTCCCGCAGGAAGGCGTAGCCCTGCTCCGGGCCGTAGCCCCGGAAGGTCTCCGCCCTGCCCATCTCGTCCACCGCCGCGTGGAGGGCGTCGGTGACGGCAGGCACCAGGGGCCGGGTCACGTCCCCGATGGAGAGCTTGATGATTTTCCGCTCCGGGTGGGCCTGGGCATAGACCGAAATGCGCCGGGCCACCTCGCTGAACAGATAGCTGCCAGGCAGCTTTTGATAGTTACTGTTAATGGTTGCCATGTAATACCTCCAGTTTGCTTCCTTTGCGCCCAGGGGGGCGCGTTCCTCTTTATGATGTTTACAATGTATGCTCAAAACTCGTCGCCTAAAATCAGCCTGGCCGTCTGCACCATCCGTGCGCCGGAATCCATGCTCTGCTTCTGAATGTAGCGGTGGGCCTGCTCCTCCGTCATGCCGTTGCGCTCCATCAGCAGCTGCTTGGCCGCTTCCACCACGGCCCGCTCCTCCTCGCTGCGGCGGGGGCGGATGTACTTGCCCAGCTGCCGGTTGGCCTGCATCAGCATCTCCACCGAGGCGCACAGGCTGCTGCGGGACACCGGGGCGGGCAGGCGGAAGATGTCCTCATTCACCAGGTCCAGCTGGCCCTGAGTGGCCACCATCAGCATGGAGCACTCCGGCGGCAGATCCTCGAACAAATCCTCACAGGTGCCGTCTGTCAGCTTATACCCGCAGACGACCACAGTTAAGCGCGATTTATGAACCATGCGTTTGACCTCGCCGCAGCTGCGCATGGTCAGGCACCCCACGGCGCACCCCGCCTGAATCAATTCCGCCATTCTCCGGCAGGTGGTCTCGCTTTCAAACGCAACGATTATTTTTTCCACTCTCATCACGCTCCCAGGTTCTGTCGCTGGTGCGCAGGGTCAGTAAGCGACCATGTAGCGCCTGCGTTCCCACTCAGAGACCTGACCGCGATAGTCCTCCCATTCCCGCCGCTTGCCGGAGAGGTACGCCTCGGCGATATGCTCGCCCAGCACGTCCAGCAGCAGCTCGTCCTGCTCCAGGGCACAGAGGGCCTCCTGCAAATTCCCCGGCAGGGGCCGCACCCCCAGGGCCGCCCGCTCCTCCGGGGTCAGGCTGGCGGGGTCGGCTTTCAGCTCCGGCGGGGCTTCCAGCCCCCGCTCAATGCCGTCCAGCCCGGCGGCCAGGCACACCGCCAGCGCCAGGTAGGGGTTGCCGCAGCAGTCGGGGCTCCGCAGCTCCACCCGGATTTGACCGGGCTTCGCCATGGGGATACGCATCAGGGCGGTGCGGTTGCCGAAGGACCAGCTGGTGAAGCAGGGGGCCTCAAACCCCGGCACCAGCCGCTTGTAGGAGTTCACCAGGGGGTTCGTCACCGCCGTAATGCCGCCGATGTGGGCCATCACTCCGGCGATGAAGCCCCGGGCCTCCTTGGAGAGGCCCTGCTCCGCCGCCCCGTCGTAGAACAGGTTCTTCCCGTCCCGGTGGAGGGTGAAGTTCAGGTGCATCCCGGAGCCTGCCCGGCCCGCCATGGGCTTGGGCATGAACGTGGCATGGAGGCCGTTGCGCTGGGCCAGGGTCTTGACCGCCAGCTGAAAGGTCAGGATATTGTCCGCCGCCTCCATGGCCGGGGCATACTTGAAGTCGATTTCATGCTGGCCGGGGGCGTTCTCGTGGTGAGAGCACTCCACCTGGAAGCCCAGCGTCTCCAGCGCCAGCACTACCTCCCGGCGGACGTTCTCCCCCTGGTCCAGGGGGTAGATGTCAAAGTAACCGGCCTGGTCTGTGGTGTTCATGGTGGGGCGGCCTTCCTCGTCGGTGTGGAACAGGAAGAACTCACACTCCGGCCCCACCTGCATGGTGATGCCCTGGGCCGCCGCCCGGTCGCAGACCCGCTGCAAGACCTGCCGGGAGTCGCCGCCGAAGGGGGCCCCGTCCCCCTGGCAGATGTCGCACATCAGCCGGGCTACCTTCCCACGGGAGGGCCGCCAGGGGTACACCGCGAAGGTGCTGAGGTCAGGTACCAGGTACCGGTCAGAGTCGCTGGCGGCGGCGAAGCCGTCGATGGAGCTTCCGTCAATCATGACCTCCCCCGCCAGCGCCCTGGGCAGCTCGGCGGCAGTGACGGCCACGTTTTTCAGCTTGCCGAATACGTCTACGAACTGCAGTCGGACGAAGCTGACGTCCTCCTCCTCCACAATCCGCAGAATTTCTTCCTTTGTATAGCGCATCTCTCTGAGCTCCTGTTCTCCTTCCGGCTTCGGGCCGGAGAAGGAATATGATAAGCAAAAATGAATACTCTGCGTCTGAAACTTGCAAATTAAGCCAGAACGCCATCCTTATTCAGTATACACCAAATGAGATTTCTGTCAAGTTTTTTCCTGCCTTTTTGACCGGCGTTTTCAACGTTCCGTCACATTTTCTAAAAACCAGCCCCGGTTTTGGCGGTGTTTCGGGTGAATTTGAATGAATCCAAAAAATCTCCTGCAAAGCCCTTGCATAATTTTGAAAGTTGCGCTATAGTATGCATAGTGATTCAAATTCACGTGCAAAACATCCAGCAGACCTCGAACAGAATGATACAACCTTATGAAACGTGACAATGGCGTCCCGGATAACCCCGTTATTGGCGTCATTGTCTTTTTTCATGGGTGGGATGGTATCAGTTCTGTCCAACTATCAATGTGAAAGGGTTGAATGTAGAATGGGTATTCCCGAAATTTTTGGCTCCAACGTATTCAGCTTGGCTGTTATGAAGGAGCGCCTCCCCAAGAACGTGTACACGGAGTTCGTCGATGTGCAGGAGAACGGCGGTATGCTGTCCTCCGCCACTGCCGACACCATCGCAGAGGCCATGAAGAACTGGGCTGTGGAGAAGGGCGCTACCCACTATACCCACTGGTTCCAGCCTATGACCGGCGCCACCGCCGAGAAGCATGACTCCTTCCTGACCGTCCCCAACGAAATGGGCTACACCCTGCTCCAGCTCAGCGGCAAGAAGCTGATTATGGGCGAGCCGGACGCCTCTTCCTTCCCCTCCGGCGGTCTGCGGGCCACCTCCTACGCCCGTGGCTACACCGCCTGGGACATCACCTCCCCCGCCTTCGTGAAGGAGCAGAGCTGCGGCACCATCCTGTGCATTCCCACCGTGTTCGTCTCCTTCACCGGCGAGGCCCTGGATGCCAAGACCCCGCTGCTGCGCTCCATGCAGGCCGTCTCCAAGGAGGCCATCCGGCTGGTGCGCCTCTTCGGCAACACCACTGCCAAGAAGGTGGCCGCCTACGTCGGCCCTGAGCAGGAGTACTTCCTGGTGGATCGGAGCAAGTATTTGCAGCGCCGTGACCTGATTTACGCCAACCGCACCCTGTTCGGCGCACCTGCCCCCAAGGGCCAGGAGTTGGACGACCATTACTTCGGCGCTATCCGGGAGCGGGTGGGCGCCTTCATGGCTGACCTGAACGTGGAGCTGTGGAAGTACGGCATCACTGCCACTACCCAGCATAACGAGGTGGCCCCGGCCCAGCATGAGCTGGCCCCCATCTTCGCCACCGCCAACGTGGCCGTTGACCAGAACAACCTGACCATGGAGACTATGAAGCGGGTGGCCGAACAGCACGACCTGGTCTGCCTGCTCCATGAGAAGCCCTATGCCGGCGTCAACGGCTCCGGCAAGCACAATAACTGGTCTCTGGGCACCGACGAGGGCGAAAACCTGTTTGACCCGGGCGACAAGCCTGAGGAGAACCTCCAGTTCCAGCTGGTGCTGGCCTGCATCATGCGGGCGATAGATAAGCACGCCGACCTGCTCCGGGAATCCGCCTCTGACGTGGGCAATGACCACCGCCTGGGCGCGCAGGAAGCTCCTCCCGCTATCATCTCCATCTTCCTGGGCGACCAGCTGGAGAGCCTGGTGAAGCAAATCATCGGCGGCGATGACGAGCTGTCCACCGATGTGGGCGGCGAACTGGACACCGGTGTCTCCACTGTCCCTGTGCTGAAGAAGGACGCCACCGACCGGAACCGCACCTCCCCCTTCGCCTTCACCGGCAACCGGTTTGAGTTCCGTATGGTGGGCTCCCGTGACAATATCGCCGGCCCCAACACTGCCCTGAACGCGGTCATGGCCGAGGCCTTTGCCGACGCCGCCGATGCCCTGGAGGGCGCGGAGGACTTCGAGGAAGCCTGCAAGGCTTACATCAAGAAGACCATGACTGACCACCAGCGCATCATCTTCAACGGCGACGGCTACTCCGAGGAGTGGGTGGAAGAGGCCGCCCGCCGGGGCCTGCCCAACATCAAGTGCATGGTGGACGCCATCCCCGTGTTGACCCATGACGATGTGGTGGAGCTGTTCGAGCGCTTCCACATCTTCACCAAGGCCGAGCTGGAAGCCCGTGCCGAAATCTCCTATGAGAACTACGCCAAGCAAATCGGCATCGAGGCCAAGACCATGATTCACCTGGCCGGTAAGCGGTATATTCCCGCCATCATCAACTGCACCACCGAGTTGGCTGAATCCGTGGCCACTGTGGAAGCGGTGGGCTGCGACGCCTCCGTCCAGCGGGCGCGTCTGGAACAGATCACCGGCTACTTAAAGCAGGCGGAAGCCGCCCTGGATAATCTGACCAAGATTTATCAGGAGACTGACGCGCTGGAGTGCATCGCCTGCATGGCCAAGGATTACCGCTACAAGGTCATCCCCGCCATGGACGCCCTCCGCGCCCCCATCGACGCGGTGGAGCTGATGGTGAACAAGGACTCCTGGCCTGTCCCCACCTACGGCGATTTGATGTTCGAGGTGTAATCAATCGCCCATTCCCTTCGCAGTTTCATACCCACCCCTTTCCAGGCGGCCCCAATCGGGGCCGCCGCTTTTTTGTTTTTTTTTAGAAATCGGCGGTTGAACGCGCCGCTTTTTCCTCACATCCAGTAGGGGCGGCCCTTGGCCGCCCGGGGACTGTTGACGTGGCGGTTCTCACAACTCCTTGTCGCCCCTGAAAGGGTAGGGAGCGCAGCGGAAATGCCGCTTGACGGCGGAGGGGAACCGGCGTCAGCCGGTGGAGGGGTTTCTTTCGCAAAGAGGCTTTTTAGCTTCCTCCATCCTGTAGGGGCGGCTGCAAACCCCTCCGCCTCCTTCGGAGGCACCTCCCCTTTCAGGGGAGGCAAAAAGTTGTCATAATCTCTACGTCATTGGCTCCCCTGAAAGGGGAGCTGTCAGCGAAGCTGACTGAGGGGTGATGCCGCAGTCTGTTCCGTTGGCATTTTGTGATGGTTGAACAAAACAAAGTTTTAGTTTTCACGTTCTACTAGCCTTGCGGCGGGACGGGCGGCAATGTTATTGCCCGTCGGTCGATAAATTTTTGTTGCGAGAGGATATGATTGCTCCTGATGCGCAAACCTGCGGCGTCCGCCGAGATACCAAGCAGACGCCGCAGTTTAGTATGAAATCGAATCACGCCATCGAGTAGTCAAAGAACACCTTCTGCACCGTGCAGCCCTCGGTGATTTCCGCAGGCAACAGGGCCTGGGCCACCATGATAGGCTCCGCCGCGGGGGCGTCCTGCCTGCGCAGCCAGGCATAGTCGCCGTCCAGCTTCAAAACGGTGTACAGCACCGGGTCTCCCAGCGCCATAGGGCAAGCCTCCTTTCGGTTATATTTGTCCGGCAGCGGTCACAGGGACAACTGCTCCTCTCCCCTGTCCTCCGGCTTTAACAGCGCTCCGGCGGAGGGAATCGTGCGGGTGCGGTAGCGGGTGCGGTTGACGATGGGGGTGTCCTCCGCCCGCTTCACCGTGTCCAGCACATACTTTTCCTTTTTCAGGGTCAGAACGCTGACCCCCTGGGTGTTCCGGGTGGTCTTGGGCAGCAGCACAGCGGTGTTGAACAGCAGGCACCGCCCCTCGGTGGAGTACACCGCCAGCTCCGCGTCCTCCCGGAGGAGGAACACCGCTTTCAGGGGGCTTTTGTCGCTGTAGGCCCCGGTCAGCTTCTTCCGGTTGGTGACGGTCTGGTATTTCACCAGCTCCACCCGGCCCGCCTTGCCGTTCTCGTAGAAGAACAGCAGGCTGCCGCTGTAGTCCCCGGGCAGGCAGGCCCAGACGGCCCGCTCGTCCTTGTCCATCCCCAGCTTGGTGGGCAGGTAGTCCCCCAGGAGGCTGGCCTTGCTGTCGGCAAACTGGTCAAGGCGGGTCTTGTACACCTGCTGCCGGTCAGTGAACACCATCAGCTCGTCGGTGCTCTGGCACTCCCACTGCTGGCTGGGGCCGTCCCCTTCCTTGTATTTCTGCTCGCCGGACATCCGCAGGCTCAGGGGGGTGATTTTTTTCAGGTACCCCTCTTTGGACAGGAACACGTTCACCGGGTAGGCGTTCTGCTCCTGCTCCTCCTCCACTACGTCCTCGGTGTAGTCGTAGAGTATCTCCGTCCGGCGGGGAACAGCGTACTTCTTCTTGACCTCCTGGAGCTCCTTCACAATGACCCGCTGGAGCCGCTTGGGGTGGCTGATGAGGTCCTCCAGGTCGGCGATTTCCTCCTCCAGCTGGTCCACCTCGGCGGTGCGTTTCAGGATGAACTCCTTGTTGATGTTGCGCAGCTTGATTTCCGCCACATACTCGGCCTGCACCTTGTCGATGCCGAAGCCAATCATCAGGTTGGGGATGACCTCTGCGTCGGACTCCGTCTCCCGGATGATGCGGATGGCCTTGTCGATGTCCAGCAGGATTTTTCTGAGGCCCTTCAAAAGGTGGAGCTTCTCCGCCTTCTTGTCCCGGTCAAAGGAGGCCCGGCGGCGGACGCATTGGATGCGCCAGGCCGTCCACTCCTCCAGGATTTGCCCCACCCCCATGACGTGGGGGGTGCCCTCGATGAGGATATTAAAGTTGCAGGCGAAGTTATCCTGGAGGGGAGTCAGCCTGCACAGCTTGGCCATCAGCTTGTCCGGGTCTACCCCCCGTTTCAGGTCGATGGCCAGCTTCAGGCCGGAGAGGTCTGTCTCATCCCGCATATCGCTGATTTCCCTGACCTTACCGGTCTTGACCAGTTCGGCCACCTTGTCCATGATGGCCTCCACCGTAGTGGAGTAGGGTATCTCATAAATCTCCACCACGTTTTGCTTCTTGTCGTACTTCCACCGGCCCCGCACCTTTAAGCTGCCCCGGCCGGTGCGGTAGACCTCCTCCAGGGCCTCCCGGTCGTAGAGAAACTGGCCGCCGGTGGGGAAGTCCGGCGCTTTCAGGATTTCCAGCAGGTCGCAGTCCGGGTTCTTGATGCGGGCGATGGCAGCGTCGCAGACCTCCTCCAGGTTGAAGCCGCAGATGTTGGAGGCCATGCCCACGGCGATGCCCTGGTTGGCCGCCACCAGCACGTTGGGGAAGGTGGTGGGCAGCAGGGTGGGCTCCAGCAGCTTGCCGTCATAATTGGGCACCATGTCCACGGTGTCCTTGTCGATGTCCCGGAAGAACTCGGCGCAGATAGGGGCGAGACGCACCTCGGTATACCGGCTGGCGGCGCACACCATGTCTCTGGAGTACACCTTGCCAAAGTTGCCCTTGGAGTCCACCAGGGGGTGGAGCAGCGCGCCGTAGCCCCGGCTCAAGCGCACCATGGTGTCATAGATGGCGGCGTCGCCGTGGGGGTTCAGCTTCATGGTGGAGCCTACCACGTTGGCGCTCTTCGTTCGGGGGCCGTTCAGCAGGTGCATCTGGTACATGGTGTACAGCAGCTTCCGGTGGGAGGGCTTGAAGCCGTCGATTTCCGGGATGGCGCGGGAGATGATGACGCTCATGGCGTAGGGCATATAGTTGATCTCCAGCGTCTCGGTGACGGGCTGCTCCACCACCTCGGCATGGAGGCCCATCACGCTGTCATTGGCGGCGCGGGAGGTCTTTTTGGTCGTTTTGTCGGATTTTTTCATACGATTCACCAGTTGTTTCAGGGAACCTCTGAATAAATGGGCAAGAGCGGATTGCGAGGAAATTTTCGTCTGCGACTCGCATGGCCTACGGCCATTGCTCCCTGCATTCGCGCATAAGAGGAATTGGCCATCGCCGTCAAGCGGCACTTCCGGAGCTTCGCTCCTCCCTGTCGGCCTGCGCTTTACAAAAGGCGCAAAGGCGCAGGATCAGGAGCGTCGTTAGGCGCGGGCATACCCCTTGAGGGTAATCCTGACGGATTTCAAGCCTTTTCAACGCATTTGTGGCGGAAATTTACCGCAAGACGCCGCAGTGCATTTGTTCAGAGGTTCCCCAATATTCTTCCCCTTACTATAGCATAAACGGTCTGCTTTTGCAAGGGCGGCCCGTCCGGTGCTGCCGCCGTCAAAAAGGCGCCTGCCCTTTCCCGCACATGGCGGGACGGCAGGCGCTCCTGAGGCTGCTCTGGCGCTCTGTTCTGTCAGGCGAGTCCCGTCAGGTCGAAGTCCGCCAGCCACGCCCGGGCGGCCTGGCTGACCTCCCGGAGGCAGCGCTCCTCGAAGGGGCTTTCCAGACCGGCGTTTTTCAGCAGCTCGGTGAAGGTGGCGCAGCCGCCCTGGGCGGTGTAGGCCATATAGTGCTGCCAGGCGTCGGGCAAATTCTTCTGAATCATGGCCCAGAACTCCAGGGACACCGTCTGAGCCAGGCAATAGTCGATATAATAGAAGGGGGCGGAGTAGATGTGGTGCTTCAGCTGCCAATGCTCCCCCTCGCTGTAGAAGGGAATTTCCCCATCCAACCGCATCCAGGGCATATAGACCCCCATCAGTTCCTTCCAGACCCCGTGCCGCTGGGCGGGGGTCAGGTCGGGCTGGTCATAGACGACGTGCTGGAAGTGATCCACCAACGTACCGTATGGGATGAAGGTCAGTGCCCCGGCCAGGTGGCTGTAATAGAACTTTCGGGTATCCTCCCCGAAGAAGCCCTCCGCCCAGGGCCAGGCGAAGAACTCCATGGACATGGAGTGTACCTCGCAGGCCTCCATGCTGGGCCAGCAGTAGGCCATAGGCACCCGATTCCGGTTGGTATACCAGGCGAAGGCGTGGCCCGCCTCGTGGGTCACCACCTCAACGTCCCCCTGGGTGCCGTTGAAGTTGGCGAAGATGAAAGGAACGCCGTAGTCCGGAATGCTGGTGCAGAAGCCGCCCCCGGCCTTGCCCTCAGTGCTGAGGACATCCAGCAGCTCCCCGTCCAGCATAGTGCGGAAGAAGGCGCCGGTCTCCGGGCTCAGCTCGTCATAGAACTTCCTCCCCTGGGCCAGAATGTCCTCCGCAGCCCCCTGGGGCCGGGGGTTGCCGGAGCGGAACTCCAGGGCGTTGTCCGCAAAGCTCATGGGGTACTCCTTCCCCAGCCGTTTGGCCTGCTCTCGGTAGATGCTGTCCGCCACAGGCACCAGGTACTTCACCACGGCGGCGCGGAACTGCTCCACATCCTCCTTGGTGTAGCAGTTGCGGCCCATGCGGTAGTAGCCCAGGGTGGTGTAGCCCTCATAGCCCATCTTTTTGCCCATGGTGTCCCGCAGGTGTACCAACTGGTCATAGATGCGGTCCATCTCCGGCTGATGGTCCTTGTACCACTGGCCCTCCGCCTTCCAGGCCGCCAGGCGGCGGTCGTCATCCGGGTCGTTCTTGAAGGGGGTCATCTGGCTCAGGGTGTACGTCCCGCCCTCAAAGGGCACCTGGGCGGAGGCCAGGAGCTTTTCATACGCCTGGGTCAGGTCGTTCTCCTGCTGGAGTTCCGGGACAATGTCCGGGGAGAATGCTTTCAGCCCCAGCTCCGCGTTGGTGAACATCAGCTCGCCGTACTCTGCGGCGAAGTCAGGCCGGAAGGGGCTGTCCAGCAGTGCCAGCGTCCACTCCTGGCTCACCGCCTGCACCTCCGGCATGGCGGCGTTCCAGAATCTGGACTCCCCGTCATAGAAGGCATCCCGGGTGTCGATGGAGTGCCGGACGCTGGCCAGGGTGGCCTGGGTGGAGATGTGCCGCTCCAGCGCCTCCTTCTCCAGGAACACCTGCCTGGCCTCTTCGGAGTCCGCCGCATGCTTCAGCCGCTCCGTCAGGGCGGAGAGCTCCCCTTTCAGCGTCTCCAGGTTCGGACGCTGGTACTTCATTTCTGAAAATTTCATTTTGGTTTCCTCCACAATGAACCGTTGCCACATCAGGCAGCGCATAGTATCAGAATTATACCTCATTTCGCCGCACTTTTCAATACATACTCTGCCGCGTCAGATCCGCCTTTTACCGCAAATTTGTCAAGGGCATATTGACAGCGTTTGCAGAATCTGATACAATTCGTGCGAGGACATGAGATTCGCTTTTGGCGCAAAATGGCAGCTTTTTTCTGAAAGTCCAGCTGTTTTGGGCGGCGCACCTCATATCCTGTTCCTATGTAATCCGGTTCTGTATGGAAAGAGTGGACGATATTATATGAAAACGGCATTGGTAGTGATGGCGGCAGGCATGGGCAGCCGCTTCAAGGGCGGCATCAAGCAGCTGGAGGGCGTCGGCCCCAACGGTGAGATTATTACAGATTACTCCGTCTACGATGCGTTGGATGCAGGCTTTGACGAGGTTGTCTTTATCATCCGCCATGACATTGCGGAGGCGTTTCACACCGCCGTCGGTCAGCGGCTGATGAGGGCCGGCGTCCCCGTCCGGTACGCCTATCAGGAGCTGTCCGATCTGCCCGACGGGGTGGACGCCGCCCAACTGCTGGCGGGCCGGGTGAAGCCCTGGGGGACCGGCCATGCCGTCCTCTCCTGCAAGGGGATTCTGGACTGCCCCTTCACGGTCATCAATGCAGATGACTACTACGGCAAGGAGACCTTCCTCCAGATGCACCGGTATCTGACGGAAGGCGTCGCGAAGCGCGCCTACTGCATGGCGGGCTTCCGGCTCAGGAACACCCTGTCTGACCACGGCAGCGTCACCAGAGGCATCTGCAAGACGGACGCCACCGGCCAGCTGGTGGAGGTCGTCGAGACGAAGAACATCCTCAAGGCCCCCAACGGCGTGGACGCCATGGTGGATGGCGTGCTGGTGCCGGGGGACACGCTGGTTTCCATGAATATGTGGGGGCTGGATCTGGAGTTCCTGGACGTGCTGGAGCACGGCTTCCTGACCTTCCTCCAGGGCCAGCAGGAGGGCGGCACGGAAGAGTATCTGCTGCCCACCATCATCGGCGGCCTGGTGGCCAGCCAGTCCGCCACGGTGAAGGTGCTGCCCACTGGCGACAAGTGGTTCGGCGTCACCTACCGGGAGGACAAGCAGGGCGTGGTGGACAGCATTCAGGCCCTCATCCATCAGGGCGTCTACCCTGAAAAATTGTTTTAAGTGACAGACCGCTGCGGCGGTTCAGAGACAGCAGCACGGCGCAGCCCCGTTTCCTGGGGTTGCGCCGTGTTTTGTTTTTTGCGGGTGGCGGTTCGGCGGCGGGAGGGGTCAGTCCGCCTGCTGGCGGCTGAGCCAGGTCTCGAAGTCCTCGTCGCCGTGGGCGATGTGGGGGAAGCAGTCGCGGAGGTTGCGTTCAGCCCGTTTGGTATCCTGATGCTCCGGGCCGAGTGTCCTCTGCCAAATCCTCCAGGCGTGTAAGTACTGTTCTACTGCTTCGTCATATCTTTTCTGGCCTTTATAGTCAACGCCCAGGTTGTTGTAACTGGTAGCCGTGTCCGGGTGGTTTTCCCCCTGCACTGCGCGATAGATATTCAGCGCTTTCTGGTCGTGTTCCTCCGCCTGGGCATACTCCCATTGGCGGCTGTAGATGGCGCCCAGGTTATTGTAGCTTCCCGCCGTATCCAAGTGGTTTTCTCCAAGTACATTTAAGCGAATGTCCCGCGCTTTCTCAAAATTTTCTTTTGCTAAATCATACCTCCCCAGGTCAAAATGTAGGCACCCCATATTGTCGTAAGAACTGGCCGTGTCTTGGTGATTCTCTCCCAGCACCTTGCGGCGGATGTTCAGCGCATTTTCGTAATTAGTCTTTGCCTGGTCGTATTTTCTCTGGTCATGACAGGCAACGCCCAGGGCGTTGTAACTATCGGCTGTGTTTGGATGCCTACTCCCAAACAGTTCCAAACGAATGTCCAGCGCTTTCTGGTAATACTTCTCCGCCTGGGCATACTGCCCCTGGTCTTCGTAGACATTGCCCAGGTTGTTGTGCAGTGCGGCGTTATCCTCGCTTTCCTCCAGCCTGTCCTCCACCCGCTCCAGCACGGATTCCACGATTCCCAGCTTGAATTGTACCGTCCGGTAGTCCTCGCCGTCCTGGAAGTATGCCTTGCAGGTCACATAATTCAAATAGTGCTCCACCGCCGACGGCGGTACCTCATCCAGCAGAACGACCTGCCGGACAATGGGGTGTACCTCGTACCCCTCCTCCGTCTGGGTCAGCCAGCCGGTGTTGACCAGCGCGGCCAGGGTGGTTTCCTCACAGCCAATCCAGTTCCGTACCGCGAAGGGCAGGGTGCGGCTGTCCGCCATCAGCGCCAGATTTTGCATGACGCGGGCCTGCTCCGGACCCAGCCCGGCCATGTTAAAGAGCTTTCTCAGGTGGCCTGTTATGGTGCCAATTTCCTCATCGTGGCCGGTGCGGAAGGTCAGGCCGGGGAAGCCGAAGCCCTCCGCCTTTAGCCGCTCCAGGTACGCTTCCAGGCCCATTCCTGCGGGCAGGCCCTTGGCCAGCAGCTCCACCGACAGGGTGTGGCAGCTGACCAGCTTCACCATCTCCCGCACCTTAGACTTGTCCTGCTCAGTGAGGGGTCTGTTGCAATAGGTGCAGAACAATTTCACGCACTCATCCTCCGTCAGCTGGGGGATAAAGATGGAGGTGTAGCCCTCCACCTGCTCCATCCGGGAGGTCACGACCAGGGTGAGGTCATAGCGTGTCAGTTCTCTCAGCAGCGGGTCGTTCCGGTCAGCGTTGTCCAGGAACAGAACGGTTTCCCCCGTGGCATCCCGCAGCAGGCGTTCGATTTCCGCAAAGCGTTCCTCGTCAGTTTTGTTCCCGCTACCTGTGGCGATGGCGGCCAGCAGGCTGTCTTTCAGAGCGCCGCTTTCCCGGCACTCCACCCAGCCGATTTGCTTGCACTGTTTTTTCAGCTTGTGATACAGCGCACGGGCCACGGTGGTTTTCCCCACCCCGCCGAAACCGTGGAGAAGGAACTTGTTATCCTCCTCGGCCTGTGCCGCCACACTGATTTTTCGACATAACTCGTCTACCAGATTTTCACGGTATAGAGGCTTTACAATGTATACCGGCGGCAGCGTCAGCTGTTTAACGGTAGTATCGGAGGATGAAGCGGGATTTTCTGCGGGCGGCTGGGATGAAACCTGTATCGTAACCACCTGCGGCTCCGGGGAAGATTGCTGAGTTGGGGTTGTAGCGTTCTCTTTTCCTCCCTTTTTTCCTCCACCCAGCAGTTCCTTTATATTTTTCTTATATAAGTTGGCAATGATAATTGCTATCAGCGGTGCCAGAATAATAATAATAACCAAGGTAAGAATAAACTGTAATTGCTCCGGCAGCGTTTCCCAAACATCCTGTAAAATATCCCAATAATCCTTGACGCTCATACCATCACCCCCAACGCAAAGCAAAGTTCACTATCCTTAGTATACCATATTTTCCCAAATACGCAAGAAAAACCGCAAAAAACCGCGAAAAACGCCCGCCCCTGTCGGAGCGGACGCAATGTTACATCATACAACTGTGGCCTCTAAACCGGATACGCCTCGCCGTTCAGGGCTGCCGCCGTCAGCGTATCCCCCTGATACTCCAGTTTGAGGGAGAAGAAGGGCGCGTCCTTTGCCAGCAGCTCCAGAAAGAGCCTGTCCCCCTCCCAGTGGGGCAGGGACAGCACCGCCCCCTTGTCCACCCATTGCAGCACGCCCTCCTCCGTATCGGTCAGCGTCCCGGTGAAGCCGTCGGCGGTGAACAGGTACATATACTCCGTCTCGTACCGGTCGGAGACGAAGGTGACGATGCCCCGCAGGCGGTAGCGGGTCAGGGTCAGGCCAGTCTCCTCCCGCACCTCCCGGAGGACGCACTCCTCCGGGCTTTCCTTCGGCTCGAACTTCCCGCCCACGCCGATCCACTTGCCCTGGTTCTCATCCTGGGCCTTCTTGACGCGGTGGAGCAGCAGGTATTTGCCGTCTTGCTCGATATAGCATAGGCTGGTGTTTTTCATGGGATTCCCTCCTGTGTCCGGGGCAATCACTCCGCCTCGTCCCCTCGGTACTTTTTCAGCTTCTCGAAGCTCTCGGCGCTGATGGCGTGTTCCATCTGGCAGGCCTCCCGCTCCGCCACCGCCGGGTCCACCCCGGCGCTGACCAGCTGGGCCTTGAAGTACAGGTGCCGCTCGTAAATCTGCTCCGCCACGGCCTGGCCCGCCTCCGTCAGGTGGAGCAGCGCCCGGTCGTCCACCCGCAGGTAGCCGCCCTTCTCCAGCGCCGCCACCGCATGGCTGATGCTGGGCTTGGAAAAGCCCATATGCCGCGCAACATCCACCGAGCGCACCTCGCCCTTCTGGCGCTGTAGCACGAGGATGGCTTCCAGATAATCCTCGCCTGACATATGCAATGCCATCGTGCATCTTCCTTTCCTGCCGGGGTGTGAGAGTTAGCATCTTCTAACTGTCCTATTCTTATCTTACCACGTCCCGCCCGCCCCTGTCAAGGTGGGGATGGCGCAAATTTCCGGCTTCCGGCCCCGCCG
Organism: Clostridiales bacterium; assembly: GCA_021201475.1. Taxonomy (GTDB): domain Bacteria; phylum Bacillota; class Clostridia; order Oscillospirales; family Oscillospiraceae; genus Onthomonas. The sequence goes on along the minus strand of JAJQEV010000096.1, from coordinate 2,811 downwards.
TCAGACATTTTGCAAAAGAGAAAAATTATTGGAGAGGGTTTCCTTTTTGCGGGGAATGCTCTATAATGAAGCTGTCTATCGTCAGGCCCTGTCCGTTTGCCTGGCGGGAAAGGAGCGTTTTATGAATCAGGAATTGACCGCCCTGCAGCGGCAGAATCGGCGGCTGACCGTGCTGCTGGTCATCACGCTGCTAGTGGCGCTGGTGGCAGCCGTCACCAGCGTGCTGGCGCTGATGATGCTGTTGGAGTTTGGGGAGCAGCTGTCCGCCTACGCCCAGGAGCTGGACGGCTCCCTCTCCCAGCTGGATGACATTATGGACGGGCTGACTACGCTGTCCGACCTGATGAGCAAAATCTCCAGCTTCTTCGGCTGATGCGACACTCCCTCACTGTTTCCCTGAAAGGAGCTTACTTATGAGCAATGTAATCATTTCCGACGCCGTCCGCTATATCGGCTGTGACGACCATCAAATCGACCTGTTTGAAAGCCAGTATCCGGTGCCCAACGGCGTCTCCTATAACTCCTACGTCATTCTGGACGAGAAGGTCGCCGTCCTGGACACGGCGGACCGCCGGGTCTCGGAGGAATGGCTGGCCAAGCTGGAAGCCGCCCTGGACGGGCGGACACCGGACTACCTCATCATCTCCCACATGGAGCCTGACCACGCCTACAACATCCAGCGCCTGGCGGAGAAGTACCCCTCCATGCAGCTGGTGGGCAACGCCAAGACCTTCACCATGCTGCCCCTGTACTTTGACTTCGACTTCGCCCAGCGCAAGGTAGTGGTGAAGGAGGGGGACACTCTCTCCCTGGGCAGCCATACCCTGACCTTCTATATGGCCCCCATGGTACACTGGCCGGAGGTCATGGTGGAGTATGAGTCCAGCGAGAAGCTGCTGTTCTCCGCCGACGCCTTTGGCAAGTTCGGCGCGCTGGACGTGGACGAGCCTTGGGACGACGAGGCCCGCCGCTACTACATCAACATCGTGGGCAAATACGGCCCCTCGGCCCAGGCCCTGCTGAAAAAGGCTGCCGGGCTGGACATCGCCGCCATCTGCCCCCTCCACGGCCCTGTGCTGAAGGAGGATTTGGCCCATTACATCGGCCTGTACCAGACCTGGAGCAGTTACCAGCCGGAGGCGGCTGGCGTCACCCTGGCCTACTGCTCCATCCACGGCAACACCGCCGCCGCAGCCTTGCAGCTGAAAGCCATGCTGGAGGAGAAGGGCGTGGCTGTGGCCGCCTTTGACCTGGCCCGGGACAGCATGAGCGAGGCGGTGGCCTCCGCCTTCCGCTACGATAAGCTGGTGCTGGCCGCCCCCACCTATGACGCGGCCCTGTTCCCCGTCATGGAGGACTTCCTGTATCACCTGAAAGCCAAGGGCTACCAGAAGCGCACCATCGCCATCCTGGAGAACGGCTCCTGGGCCCCCATGGCCGGGAAACTGATTCGGGCCTATGTAGAGGGCTTCAAGGGCTGCACCCTTGTGGAGCCAGTGATTACCCTCCGGGGCAAGCTGAATGGGCAGAACCAGGCTGCGCTGGCCGCCCTGGTGGATAGCCTGACCGCCTGAGAACGGGCATCCGATTCATTCTAAAAAGGGGCGATCCCGGTGATCGATCAAGAAAAAATCAAAGCAGCCGTCACCCAACTTCTGGAGGCCATCGGTGAGGACACCAGCCGCCCCGGCCTGGTGGACACGCCCGACCGCATCGCCAGGATGTGTACCGAGCTGTTCGGCGGCATGGAGCAGACGGCGGCGGAGCCCCTCTCCAAGCGCTTCCCTGTGGACAGCAGCGACATGGTGCTGGAGAAGGACATCACCTTCTACTCCATGTGTGAGCACCATCTCCTCCCCTTCTACGGCAAGGTTCACATCGCCTATGTGCCGGACGGGCAGGTGGTGGGGCTGAGCAAGCTGGCCCGCACGGTGGAGGTGTTCGCCCGCCGCCCCCAAATCCAGGAGCAAATGACCAGCCAAATCGCCGCCGCCATCATGGAGGAGCTACACCCGAAGGGCGTCATGGTCATGGTGGAGGCGGAGCATATGTGCATGACCATGCGGGGCGTGAAGAAGCCGGGCAGCAAAACCGTCACCGTCAGCACCCTGGGCTGCTTTGAGACAGAGGAAGGGCTGCAAACCCGCTTCTTCCAAATGCTGCGCCCATGAGGCGGGTCAACGCGCTGCTGCGGCATCCTACGTTCACTGAGACGCTCTCCGAATTGGAGGCGCTGGAGCAGGAGCGCATCTTCTGCCGCCACGGACTGAGCCATCTGCTGGACGTTGCCCGCATCATGTGGATTCAGACGCTGGAGCAAGGGCTTCCCCTTGACAAGGAAGTAGTCTACGCCGCCGCGCTGCTCCATGACCTGGGGCGGGTTGCCCAGCTCCGGCAGGGCACCCCCCACGAGGAGGCCAGCGCCGCCCTGGCGGGGGCTATCCTGCCGGAGTGCAGCTATACGGAGGGGGAAACCGCTGAAATATCAGCCGCTATCCTCTCCCACCGGGGCGAAACCGGCGGCCCGGCGGACGGCACGCCCCTGGGGCGGCTGCTCTACGAAGCGGACAAAAAAAGCCGCGTCTGCTGGTGCTGTAAAGCGCAAAGGCTTTGCAACTGGCCGGAAGCAAAACGGAACACCGGAATTGATTGCTAATAGAAGGCGAAGCATAGGGAACTTCTGCTTTTCTGTAGGGGCGGCCCTCGGCCGCCCGGGGGCTTCGTTCCTTGGATAAGGATAGATAAAGGAAATAGGTGTTTGCCCTCCCGGCGGGCCCCATTTCTTGTCCCGCCAAGAAATGGGGGAAAGAA
>JAJQEV010000119.1 GCA_021201475.1 Clostridiales bacterium | reverse complement strand
CGAGGCGGATACCGTAAAGGGTCAGCAGGCGGTAGTCAGGCCCGCCGGGAGGGCAGACGCTTTATTTCCTTATAGTATCCTTGTCTAAGGAGCACAATCCCCCTTAAATTGATGACATTGCCTTTCAGGGGAGCCATTGACGGCAGTGATTACAACAACTTCTTGCCGCCCCTGAAAGGGGAGGGGAACCGGCGGCAGCCGGTGGAGGGGTTTCTATGTGAAACGAATTTTCAAAATTGATTTCCGTGGGCGTTTCACCGCAGCAAAAGGCCCTGCGCGGGTGTTTCCTCCCGCACAGGGCCAACGCCGTCAGCGGATTTGGCCGCTGCCGTGGATGATGTATTTATAGGTGCAAAGCTCCTCCAGCCCCATGGGGCCTCTGGCGTGGAGCTTCTGGGTGGAGATGCCCATCTCGCAGCCCAGGCCGAACTCGCCGCCGTCGGTGAAGCGGGTGGATGCGTTGACGTAGACCGCTGCGCTGTCCACCTCCGCCACGAACCGCTCCGCGGAGGCGGCGTCCTGGGTGATGATGGCCTCGCTGTGGCCGGTGGAGTGACGGTTGATGTGGGCGACGGCCTCCTCCACGCTGTCCACCAGCTTGACGGCCAGCACATAGTCCAGGAACTCGGTGTCGAAATCCTTCTCCCCTGCCGGGGTACCGGGAATCAACAGGGCCGCCCCCTCGTCCAGACGCAGTTCCACCGGGGGCTTGCCCGCCGCGGCCCGCTCCTCAGTCAGCCGCTTTTGCAGGGCGGGCAGGAACCGGGGGGCTGCGTCCTGATGCACCACGCAGACCTCCTCCGCATTGCAGACGGAGGGGCGGCTGGCCTTGGCGTTTTCAATGATATTCACCGCCATGTCCACATCGGCGGAGGCATCCACGTAGACGTGGCAGATGCCGGTGCCGGTCTGGATGCAGGGGACGGTAGCATTCTCCACGCAGGCGCGGATCAGGCCGGGGCCGCCTCTGGGAATCAGCAAATCCACATAGCCCACGGCGGTCATCAGCTCAGTGGAGCTTTTCCGGGTAGTGTCCTCCACGATGTTCACCAGATCCTCAGGCAAGCCCACCTGCCGCAGCCCCGCCTTCAACGCCTGCACGATGGCGTAGCCACTGCGAAAAGCCTCCTTTCCGCCCCGGAGGACGCAGGCGCTGCCCGCCTTCAGGGCCAGCGCCGCCGCATCAGAGGTGACGTTGGGCCGACTCTCATAGATGATGGCGATGACCCCCATGGGCACCATGCGCTTCTCAATCACCAGGCCGTTGGGCCGCTCTACCCGTTTCAGCACCTGACCCACCGGGTCAGGCAGGGCGGCCACCTGGCGAATCCCTTCCGCCATGCCCGCGATGCGGGCCTCGCTGAGGGCCAGGCGATCCAGCATCACGTCGGGGATGGTACCCTTCGCAGCCTCCAGGTCCGCACGGTTGGCCTGGAGAATGGCCGCCTGCTGGGCGGTCAGCTCCTCCGCCATAGCCAGCAGCGCGGCGTTTTTCTCCTCGCTGCTCAGGGCGGCCAGGGCCGGTTTTGCCGCTTTCGCGGCGGATAAGATTTCCTGTGTTGTCATTCCGTCCTCCTTCCGATGAAGCGTGTGCCTACCGCTGCCCCATCCAAAATGTCATAGAGCAGCTCCGGGGACTGTCCGTTGGCAATCACCACGTCCGTTCCCTGTGCGGTGGCAAGCCGGGCGGCGTGGAGCTTCGTCACCATGCCGCCGGTGCCCAGAGGGCCGCACCCCTCCCCTGCCAGCTTTTCAATCTTCTCGTCCAGCTCCCACACCACAGGGATCAGCCGCGCCCCGGAATCCTCCTTGGGGTTGGCGGTGTAGAGGCCGTCAATGTCGCTGAGAATCACCAGCAGCTCCGCCTTCATCCGCACTGCCACGATGGCGGAGAGGGTGTCGTTATCCCCCACGGCGATTTCCTGGGTGGCGATGGTGTCGTTCTCGTTGACAATGGGCAGCACCTTCAGCTCCAGCAGCCGGAACAGAGTGTTTTGAATATTCTGGCAGCGGTCCTCATGCTCCATATCCTCGCCGGTGACCAGCAGCTGGGCTACAACGTGGTTATACTCCGAGAACAGCTTGTCATAAGTATACATCAGCTCGCACTGGCCCACGGCGGCGGCGGCCTGCTTGGTGGGCATATCCTTGGGCCGCTCCAGCAGGGGGAGCTTCCCCATGCCCATGGCGATGGCCCCGGAGGACACCAGAATCACCTCATTCCCGGCGTTTTTGATATCACTCAGCACCTTGCACATCTTCTCCACCTGGCGGATGTTCAGGCATCCCGACGGATGCGCCAGCGTGGACGTGCCGACCTTTACAACTACCCTCATTGTGTTCTCCTCGCTTTCCTCCACATCATACCCCACTTTTTTTCCACTGTCAAGGTGGAACGACTGCACCATGTCGAGATAGACGATGCAGCCGTTCCGTCGTTCGTCAGCCCTTCCCCATCCGGCGGCGGGCCAACTCCGCCGCGTTCTCCGCAACCCGCCGTTTGTTCAACGGGTAGAGGAATAGCAGCGCCAGCCCCACGCAGGTCAGGCCGAGGATGGGGACGATGCAGGAGATGCGGAAGATGCCCTCGGTCACGTCCGGGTCAAACTGGGTGGCCTCCGTATAGCCGATGACGGCCAGCAGCCCGCCCACCATGCCGGAGGAGAAGCCCTGCCCCAGCTTCCGGGCGAAGGAGTACACCGAGTAAATCGCGCCGTCCTCTCGGACGCCGCTGCGCACCTCCGCGTCGTCAATGACATCGGTGATCATGGCCCAAATGACCGTGTTAAAGAAGCCCAGCCCCACAAAGGCCAGGGTGTAGAACGCGACATAGACATAGGCGTTCTCCGGGCGGAGCAGGAGGCAGACCAGATAGGCCAGCGCCCCGAAGAAGCAGGACACGGCGGACAGCTCCTTCTTGCCGAACCGCTCCGCCAGCCGGGAGGCCAGCGGGGCGCAAATCAGCAGCACCGCCAGCGACCCGGTCAGGGAGGCCATGGACTGGGCCCGGGTGCTGCGGTAGAAGTTGGGGAACACATACCCCGCCATCCCCTGCATACTCAGCATGGCCAGCAGCAGGAGGATGGCGGCGGCGATGATGCCCAGCAGCGCCCGGTTGGTGGCAAGGCTCCGCAGCATTTTGGGGATGTCCAGCTTCTCCTGATTGGCGGGTACCTCCACCCGCTCCCGCACCAGATGGAAGCACAGCAGATGGCACACCACGGCCAGGACGCTGAACACCCCGGCGATGGCGGTCATGCGGCTGCCGGACATCACCGGGTTGCCATCTACGGTGACGTAGGCTGCCAGCGGGACGCCCACGCCGATCACCAGCCCCGCCAGGGTGGAGCCGACGGTGCGCCAGGTGGAGAGGTCGGCCCTGTCTCTGGGCTGGGGAGAGATGGCGGAGGCCATGGAGCCATAGGGGATGTTGATGGCGGTGTAAAAGAAGGAGCCCCACAGCAGATAGGTGAAGAACATCCAGAACACCCGGAAGGGGTAGGGCGCCCCGGCGAAGCCGGACTGATAAATCAGGAAAGAGGACACCGCCACCGGCCCGCACATCCGCCGTATCCAGGGGCGGAACTTGCCGTCCCTGGTGGGGTGGGAGCGGTCCACGATTTGCCCCATGGTCACGTCGGTAAAGGCGTCCAGGAAGCGGGCCAGCATCATCAGCGCGCCCACCAGGGCGGGGGAAATGTCCATCACGTCCGTGTAGTATTTTAACATGAAGGAGGAGGACAGGAGGAAGGTGAAGTCGTTGCCGAAGTCGCCAAACATATAGCCCACCTTGTCCGCCATGCCGAAGGGGCGGGGAGTGGTCGGTCTGCTGCGTGCCATGTGGTTTGCTCCTTTTTCTGCCGTTTGCGATACAGGGTTTAGTCTGCCCGGTTTGGCGGAAAAGGCGGCGGAATGTTGGCTGTTATTTCTTTCCAGCCCTGAGGAAAAGAAAACGGCTGCAACCGTGTAGCACGGTTGCAGCCGTTTGAAAAGCTGCTTGGTCAGATGGTAATCATACCGTTCTCGTCCTTTTTCATGGGAATCACGACCATCAGGTCAATGACCGACATGGCCAGAGAGAACCCGGTCCAGCAGAGCGCCAGGTAGAGGATGGCAGTAGGCCACATCTTCACATAGAAGCGGTGCCCGCCGGCCCATCCGGTGAAAATCAGGAGCAGGATATAGTTCCTCTTGGAAACCGTCACCTTCACCCGGCTGTCCTGACGGTCAAAGAACATGGCGATGGGGTTCCTGCGCTTTTTCCGGCGGTTGCCGTGCCGGTCGATGACGTAATCATCCTCGACGCCGTACTCCGCTTTGACCCGCTTCAACTCTTCCTCAGCGGCGGCCATTTCGGCAAAGCTGACCCGGTTTGCCTCGCGCTGTTCGCGCTCCAGCTTTTTACGTTCTGAACGTTTCACTTGTTAGGATTACCTCTTTCCGGGAATAGGGATGTAGTGACGCAATCAGGCTTGCTCGGCAGCGTCAGCAGCGGCAGCCTCCGCCTTGATGCGGGCCACCTCGCCCTGAATCTCCGCCATTCTCTCCTTGGTCAGCGGATAGAAGTGCAGTGCGATGATGTTGCAGACCAGGCCACACATAATCAGGCCATAGGCCAGGAAGGCCACGCCGACACGCAGGCCCCAAGTGACGGTGTCGCCCATGACGGGGTTGTGATCGGAGAATCCGACGGCGGCGAAGACCAGACCGGCAATCATCGGAGCGAATGCGGAAACGAGCTTATCCACGAAGGAGAACAGGGTACCCATCAGTCCGGGGACGTACTTGCCGGTACGATAGACCTCGTAGTCGGCGCAGTCGGCGGTCATGGGGATGACCAGGTTGCCGGAAATGCCCTGGAAGCCGGCCTGCAGCACGGTCAGCACGCAGTACAGAATCAGGAAGTAGCCCCAATTCATCGCGCCGGTTTCCGCATTGGAGGTCATGGTGGTGGGGTCGCCGATGAGCCACAGCGCAATCAGCAAGGCATTGATTGCAAGGCCACCATAGGAGCCGAAGAGCATGGCCTCCTTCTGGCCCATCCGGGGCGCCAGCAGGGAGACGGCAGCGAAGGCGACAACGGCGTTGGGAATCGTCAGCAGACCTGTGACGTTGGATTGCAGCAATGTAGACCCAGCGATACAGGCGAACATGGCCACGGTGACGGCGCTGGTCTTGGCCTGGGAGCCGAGCTTATCCGTAGAGGCGGAGACCACCAGCATCTGAATGGCACGGTTGCCCTTCAGGGTCTCCCAGTAATCCCGCAGGCCCACCTTGACGGGCTTGCCGGTGCCGAAGAACTCCACCCGATCCTTGGGGGCGATGGAGATGACGGCGATGATGGTGAAGCAACCGGCCATGATGGCGGTGATCATCCACAGGGTATGGAAGAACTGGGTGGAACTGTATCCGCCGTAATCAGCATAGTTGTTGGCGATGATGGGGGTCAGGATGCCGAAGCCGGCGAACAGGAGGGTGTTGAACGCCGCGTCAAAGGCGGAGAACAGCGGACGCTGCTTCGGGTCGTTCGTCAGGCAGGACTGGGCGGACTTGGTGACCACGCACTGGCAGGTGTAGCCCAGATAGTAAAAGGCGGAAATGATGATGAAGAATACGAGACGGACGGCGGTGATTTCCGGCAGCAGATGGGTCACATGGAACAGGATGAAGCTGGCCACACACAGGATGACCTGACCGATCACCATGAAGGGACGGTTCTTGCCGAACTTGCCGTTGGTCTTATCCACCATGAAGCCGACGAAGGGGTCGGTCACGCCGTCCCAGATACGCATAATCATGGAAAAGCTGGAGGCCATCACCATGCCGACGCCGACGAAGCCCATCAGATAATAGCTGACGTAGTTCATCAGGAACAGATAGGTGTTGGTGGCGGTATTGTTCAGGCAGAAGCCGAGAATACGCCAGACAGGTACGCGATGGACGCCATTTTCGCCCATGTATTTTGAAGGATCACTCATTGGTTTGCCTCTCCTTTCTTCCGCACGCTGACGCGGCGGACGCAGCAGTGTTGTAGGGTTGTTTTGCCATTGGTTCAGGGATCTCCTTTCGGGTTGGCAACTGCGCCATAACCGTCTGAGAAATTCGGCATGGCGCTGTCAGCATACTGTCACAATCCCCCCTTTTTTTCATTTTTATATAACACGGGTTGCCTCACGTGAAATATACAGATTTCTGCAATAGGACATACAAACTCCGAAACTTATTTTATCTACTTTACTGATTTTACTCCAATTTCATGGAAAAATCAACAAAGGATTCTAGGACATTCCTCCTGTATTTTTGTAATTTTGTTCATATTTAACAGGAGCGTTTTTGCCTTGTTTGATAAAAGCGCCGGAACTGCGCCGCAAATGGCCGGAAATTTCCTTCATTTTTGCCATTTTTCGTAAAAAGCAGCGACAGAACCCGCCGCCCGCGGCGTCCTGCCCCGGCGGAGCGGCGAGTGAAAAAACTGCATTTTATGTTACAAACTGAAAGAGCTGCCGCATCAGCCGCATCCGGGGCAGGAGGAAGGTGCTGGCGCTGTCAGTATAGCACAGCTCCATCTGGAAGGGCTCCCCCGCCTCGTTCTCGAATACAAAGACCACCACATGGTAGCCCCGCTGGCTGTCCGTATATTGCAGCTTGGTAGCGGCGTACTCAGCCTGCCCTACGGTGGCCTCATCGGTGGAGACAGAGGCGTCCCCGGCGGCGGCGCGTACCGCCTCCACGGTGGCCTCCACCGTTTCCTCCCCTCTGGACACGGTCAGCACCCCCTGGGCCAGGCCGTCCTCATCCGTCAGGTCGGAAGTGAAAATCGCCGACTGGCTTTCGTCATCCCAGCTGTAGCGGAACGTCTCGTAGGGATACTCCATGGTGAAGCCCAGGCTGCACTGGAAGGTGAAGAGGGATACCTCCACCTCCTCGTCATTGACCGTGACGGTCTCCGTGCGCTCGGTGGTGCTGTCCACCCCGTTGGGGAGGACGCTTTCCGTCTCCTCCGCCTCCGGGGCCAGGTTCCCGCTGCTCTCCCCGTCCGATGTACTCTGCTCCGCCGCCAAAACCGAGGTCGGCTCGGAAAACTCCACCTGGCAGGCCGTCAGGGGCAGGACGCATAAGCAGGCCAATACCAGCAGCAGTATGGTTCGGTTGTTCATCGTATCATCTCCCTGTGGCAATGTTGTTAATTTGAGTGTTTTCCTTCTTAGGCAAAGGCCGATAAAGAAAATAGGTGTTTGCCCTTGCCAGGGCATGGCCTACTTTTCTCGATCCGCCGAGAAAAGTAGCAAAAGAGGGCGGCTTAAGGGGGAGCTTCGGGGCCTCGCTCCCCCCTAAGAACCCTCCTCCTATAGCCCCGGGGCTTCGCGCTATCCAATCCATAGGTGGTTCATCCCGTCAGAGACGATGCAACTTCTCACTGGTGAGACTGCCGCCGATGGCGGCTGGCGGGGATTGCCGCCTCGTCCCTTGCCTTACGGCGGGACAGGCGTCAATTCTGTTATCATTTGGTCGCGGAAATCTGGCTGACCCATCAGGATTCCCCTCAACGAAAGGATAAATTGTATCCTGAGTTGATGACATTGCCCTTATGGTACCTATCTTACCGGATTTCCCCTTGTTTGGCAAGGGGGAACGGCGGAAAATTGAACGAAACCGCCGCCCCTATCCCCCGACCTCCGCCTGGCCCTCTCCGCCCCGCAGCAGCGCCGCCGCTGCCGCCAGCAGGATGGGTGCGGCGATGAGCCCCGCCAGCCCCAGGGCCTGCGCCCCCAGGTAGGCGGCCAGCAGCGTCCACACTGGGCTGACCCCCACCCGTTTCCCCATGAGCCTTGGCTCCAGCAGCGTCCGGCACAGCCAGACCACCAGCCACAGCACCAAAAGGCCCAGGGCTCTGCCGCTGTCCCCCTCCAGGAGGGACAGCAGCGCCCAGGGTACCAGGGCCGTTCCGCACCCCAGCAGGGGCAGCGCGTCCAACAGGGCAATCAGGGCAGCCGCCAGCAGGAAGCCCTCCACCCGCAGCAGGGCCAGCCCCGCCGCCAGCAGGCTGAACTGTACCAGCAGCATCCGCCCCTGCACCGCCAGCCACCCGGCAGCCCCGCGTTTCAGGTGGCCCAGCATCCTCCGACCCCAGGTCTGCCAGCGCTCCGGCAGCAGGCGGGCAAGCTCCCCGGTCACCCGCCGCCAGTCCGTCACAGCGTAGAACGCTGCGAACACCGTTACCGCCCCGGTCAGCAGCATCCCCGGCAGTCTGCCAGCCACCGCCGCCGCCCACTCCGCCAGCCACGCCCCGGCCTTGGCCCACAATCCGTCCTCCTCCGCCGTCAGCCAGCGCAGCCCCTGCCGGGCCGGGTCGGACAGGGGCGTGGGCAGCACTGCCAGCACCGGCTGCAAGGCCCCGCTGACCCTGGCCAAAAGGCCGCCGACCGGGAAGGCGGCAATGCCCTTGCACCCCTCCGTGGCGCACAGCAGGAGCAGCGCCGCCAGAACGATGACCCCGCCTGCCAAAATCGCCGCCGCGCCCCAGCCCCGCCTCAGCCCTCGCCGCTCCAGGGCGGAGACCGGTACGTTCAGCGCCGCCGCCAGCAACAGCGCCGCCCCGGCCACCAGGGCTGTCTGCCGCAGCACCGGCGTCAGCAGTACGGCGGCACCCGCCAGGGCCAGGCCCAGCGTTTTCCAGTTCCGTTCCATAGGCGAGCCTCCAAACTCCGCCCCTTTGTCAAAGGCGGTATGGGAAATCACGAGAATTTTGGAAGAAAAAACGGTTGTAAATGGGGGGCAGGTATGCTAGAATAGTCGATGCACGAGTACAAGTGGCCACCGTGCGCGGACATATGGCCGTGAAGCAAAGCATTCCCTCCGGCTTCCCCCCGGTTTCCGCGCCCTTCGGATGGCAAACCGGGAGAGAGGCTGGGGTGCTATGGCTCAGGAATCCAAGTATTATATCGTAGAGGCGTCCGCCTTGCCGGAGATCATTTTAAAGGTGGCCAGGGCCAAGCAGGCCCTGGAGTGGAAGGAAGCAGCTACCGTCAACGAGGCCACCCGCCTTGTGGGCATCAGCCGCAGCGCCTTCTACAAGTACAGGGATGCGGTGCATCCCCTCAGTGACATGATGCGGGGCCACATTGTCACCATACAGGCCATGCTAAAGGATGAGCCTGGGGTGCTGTCCTCCATTTTGAATATTTTTGCCGCTTCCGGCGGGAATATTCTCACCATCAATCAGTCCATCCCCACCGGCGGCATCGCCGCCGTCACCCTGTCCACCGAGACCTCCGGGCTGATTATGCCGCTGGAGGAATTGGTTCACAAGGCGTCCTCCATGGAGGGCGTGTTAAAGTTTGAGATCCTGGCCGGGTAAGGAACCCAGGCTGGCAGCCGCGGGGCAGCCGTTCGCGGCAATATAGAGTGAGGTGTCTATCATTATGGTAAATGTAGCGATTCTGGGTTACGGCACAGTCGGCAGCGGTGTTGGCGAGATTTTTTACAAAAACGGCCAGCACATCTCTGAGCGGGTGGCCAACGAAGTCAATCTGAAATACATCCTGGATTTGCGGGAGTTCCCCGGCGACCCCTATGCCGACCGGGTGATTCACGACTTCTCCATCATTGAAAGCGACCCTGAGGTGGCCGTGGTGGTGGAGACCATGGGCGGCGTGGGCTTTGCCTATGACTGCACGAAGCGGGCCCTGTCCAAAGGCAAGAGCGTCGTCACCTCCAACAAGGAGCTGGTGGCCACCCACGGCTATGAGCTGCTCCAGCTGGCCAAGGCCAACGGCTGCTCCTACCTGTTCGAGGCCTCCGTGGGCGGCGGCATCCCCATCCTGCGGCCCATGAGCAACTGCCTGGCTGCCAATGAACTCCAGGAAATCGTCGGCATCCTGAACGGCACCACCAACTATATCCTGACCCGGATGATTCGCGCCGGTCTGTCCTTTGACGCGGCGCTGAAGGAGGCCCAGGACAACGGCTATGCCGAGAAGGATCCCACTGCCGACATCGAGGGCCACGACGCCTGCCGGAAAATCTGCATCCTGTCCTCCCTGGGCTACGGGCGGCACATCTACCCGGAGCAGGTGCCTACGGAAGGCATCTCCAACATCACCCTGTCCGACGTGGCCTATGCCCGCAGCGGCGGCTACCGCATCAAGCTGTTTGGCCGCTCCATCCGCCGGGAGAGCGACGGCAAGGTCTGCGCCTATGTGGCCCCCCATCTGGTGGATGAGGAGTCCCCCCTGGCCAACGTGGAGGACGTGTTCAACGCCATCCTCGTCACCGGTGACTCCATCGGGGATGTCATGTTCTATGGCCGCGGGGCGGGCAAAATGCCCACCGCCTCCGCCGTGGTGGCCGACGTGATGGACATCGTCCGGGCCAAGGGCAAGAAACTCATCACCTGGGAAGATGGGGGCAGCGACACCACCTATCCCGTGGACGAAGTGGCCAACCGCTGGTACCTCCGGGTGGCAGGCGACCTGTTCGTGGACGGGGCCAAGCGCCTGCGCAACGGCGACGCCAAGGACGGGGAGAGCGCCTTCATCACCGATGAGGCCATGACCCCGCCCCAACTCCGTGCCTGGGCGAAGGGGCTGGAAATTCGCGCCCTGTACCGGGTGCTGTAAGCCCTGCGCCCCCTGGCAGGCAGGCGCATAAATTGAGAGTGAGCCGGAGGCGCAGTCTGCGCTCCGGCAGGTCATATGAGGGAGGTCCTTTTTTACAATGGCTCTGATCGTGCAAAAGTTTGGTGGCTCCTCTGTTGCGAACCTGGAACGGGTGCAGCACGTCGCCAAAATCATCACCGATACCTATCGGGCGGGGAACGACGTGGTAGTCGTCCTGTCCGCCCAGGGCAAAACCACCGACCATTTGATTGCGATGGCGAAGGAGTACAACCCCCGGGCGTCCAAGCGGGAGCTGGACCAGCTGCTGACCATTGGCGAGCAGCAGTCCGTGGCCCTGTGCGCCATGGTGATTGAGGGGATGGGGTACCCCGTCATCTCGTTGAACGCCTGGCAGGTGGGCTTTAAGACCAACCGGGTCTACGGCGACGCCCGCATCAAGCGCATCGACACGGAACGCCTCCAGGCAGAGTTGGATTCCCACAAAATCGTCATCTTCACCGGCTTCCAGGGCATCAACCGGTATGACGATGTCACCACCCTGGGCCGGGGCGGCAGCGATACCTCTGCCGTAGCGCTGGCCGCCGTCCTCCATGCGGACAAATGCCAGATTTTCACCGATGTGGACGGCGTCTACACCGCAGACCCCAACAAGGTGGATGGGGCCAGGAAAATCGACGAAATCACTTATGACGAAATGCTGGAAATGGCCACCCTGGGCGCCAAGGTGCTGCACAACCGCAGCGTGGAGATGGCGAAGCGGTACAATGTCAACCTGGAAGTGCTGTCCAGCTTCACCGGGAACCCGGGTACGATTGTTAAGGAGGTAGTAAAACCGATGGAAAATTCTCATGTCAGCGGTGTCGCAAAGGATAAAAATATTGCCCGCCTGGCGCTGGTGGGCCTGAAAAATGAGCCTGGCGTGGCGTTTAAGGTGTTCTCCCTGCTGGCCAGGAACAATGTCAACGTGGACGTGATTTTGCAGTCCATCGGCCGGGGGGACGAGAAGGACATCTCCTTCACCGTAGCCCGCAGCGATACGGAGCTGTGCAAGCAGCTGCTGGACGAGCGCAGGGAGAGCCTGGGCTTTGAGGACATCTCCATCAATGACCATATCGCCAAGGTCTCCATCGTGGGGGCCGGTATGATCGGCAATCCCGGCGTGGCCGCCGCCATGTTCGAGGCCCTGTATGCCGCCGGCATCAACATCAATATGATTTCCACCAGCGAAATCAAGGTCTCCGTCCTGGTGGACGAGGCGGACGCTGACCGGGCGGTGCAGGTGGTGCATGACAAGTTCTTCCGGGACTTTGGCCGCTCCTGAATCTCTGAACCATTACAGCCGGGGCGGAAGGCTGTGCCTCCGCCCCGGCTTTTACTGCGTCAGGAGGGTGTCGTTATTCCCGTCTTCGCTGGGCAGCTGGGCTGCGTACAGCGCCAGATTGTCCGCCAGCGATGTGAGGAACAGGGACAGCAGCTCCAGCTGCTCCTGGCTGCGCCCTTCGGCGATGGCCAGGGCCATGGCTGCCGCCGCTGTCACCAGCGCGCCCCCTGACGGCCCCTGTGCTGCGTTTGACATATCTGCTCCTATCCGCCTGCGCAGGCCGGTCGAAAGCCGCCGTTCCTCTCCCAGTTTATGCGCCGTCCGCCCCAGGGTTGCGCCCCCTGCGGGGGACTGCCCACAACAGAAAGGAGTTTGCCATGCTGCTCCCCTATCAGCCATTGACCGCCCCCCTTCCCCAGGAGGAGTGGCAGCGGGATTTCCGCCAGGCCCGCCGCATTAAGAGCGTCCGCTTCGGGGCGGAGTGCCTCTACCTGAGCCGCTTTGCCGGGCTGGGCGGGCGCTACATCCCCTATCGGGACATTGTCCGCTGGTATATCCAGCTGAAGGAGGCCACCGGCGGAGAGGCCACCTTCCACAGCTACCGCCTTGTGGTGAACTACGGGGCGGAGGGGGAGTGGGCCGCCTCCCTGGGGGAGTACAGCGCCAACCTGAACGAGCGGACGCCGGAGGCCGAGGTGCGCGCCCTGATGGCCCAACACCCGGAGATACCCCTGGGCCGCGACCCCCAGCGCAAAACCAGGTTCCGCTGAACCCTTTACAGAACTGCGCCGTACCGAAGCAATGCTTCGGTACGGCGCTTTGTTTTTTATTGAGGGGTTATTTGTATTCCTGTAGAACGTGGCTCTCAATCCAGCCCAGCAGCCAGCCGTAGATGTCCTCCCGGTCAGGCTCGTTCAGCAGCTCGTGCCGGTCGTCCTTCCACAGCTTGTAGGTGACATCCGTTACCCCGCACTTCTGATAGAGCTGGGTGAGCCTGGGAATGTCCTTTCCCATGTGGCCCACCGGGTCCTTTTCGCCGGAAACCAGCACCATGGGTATCCGTGTGTTGATTTGCTCAAAGTCCTCCTGACGGGCCAGGCAGCCCGCCAGCCTGAAAAAATCCCGGTATCCGCCGACGGTAAAGCAGTTGCTGCACAGCGGGTCCTGTAAGTAACGGTCCACATTCTCCACGTCCCGGCTGAGCCAGTCGCAGCGGGTTCGGGCGGGGGTGAACTGCCGGTTGAAGCGCCCCATCACCCGATTCTCCAGCCACTTGCAGTGGTAGGTGGACCCCAGAATCAAACACAGCAGGCCGGCAATTCCACCGGCGACCCTGGCCGCGTGCTCGGACACGATACCGGTGCCCAGCAGAATGACGCCCCTGGCCTTTCCGGTGTACTGAGTGATATAGCGCCGCACCACAAAGGAACCCATGCTGTGGGCCATCAGCACCAACGGCGCAAAGGGGAAGATTCCCTGAGCACGGAGGGCCACGCTCTCCACGTCGTCCACGATGACCTGGTCGCCGTCCTGCTCGGTGAAGAAGCCCATCTCCTTCGGCTCCCGCACACTCTGGCCGTGGCCCAGCATATCGTGACCGATGACCGCAATGCTGCGCCTTGTCAGATAGAGGGCGAAGTCCTCATAGCGCTCCACATACTCCTCCATACCGTGAACAATTTGCACCACCGCACGCACCTCACCGCTGTCCGGCTGCCACAGGACGCAGTGCAGACTGCGCTTGCCGTCCCGGGAGGAGATCCATATATGCTCTTTCTTCATAGGGTGCGCTCCTTTCTGCAACTGCTGCGCCGCATCACATCAGGAATTTTGCCCAGCCCAACAGCAGGCGGATGCCGCTGAGTACCACCTGCCGGATGGGAGACACAGACTGGTCCACCGCTTCCCCGTTGGGGAGGACGGTAGTATCCTCGTCCACCACGGTGGCGGCTTTCGCCTCGTAGTTCGCCATATCCTCCCGCAGCATGGCATTGAAGTCCTCGCTGTCCACCACCAGCATCAGCTCCGTGTCCAGATAGACGCTGCGCATATCGAAATTGAAGGAGCCAACCAGGGACAGGTCATCGTCAATGGCAATCGCCTTCCCATGGTAGGAGTAGTCCCCGTGATATTCCAGCAGAGTGACCCCCTGCTCCAGCACCTTGAGCCGGTCCGCCTGATAGTAAGCCGCGCCAAAGGGGTTGCTGTTGTTGGCCGGGGAATTGGTCATCAACTGCACCGTGGGCACCAGGCTGGTCAGGACGCCGAACTCCTCCATCATGGCATCGTTGCAGATGACATAGGGGGTATGGATGCTGACGTTTTCCGTGGCGTTCTCCATCAGCTGACAGATGGCGTAGTACACCTTCGGCTCCTTGGAGAAAATCGTGGTGTCGCCGGAGAGCAGGGTGATTTTATCCGTTTCCACCGTGTTGGCCTCATAGTCATACGCGGTGAACAGCTCCGGCTGTTCCTCCTGAAGCGCCTGGTACACCTTCTCCAACTCGGCGGCGGCACGCTTTACACTGACAGTATTGGCCAGGCGGGTGCTGTTATGGAACACGGTGCAGTTCTCCGAGGCCCAAACGGTCTCGAAATACTCATCCAGCTGCTCCATCGAGCCTGCCCCCTGGCCAGTATAGTACACCAGCACATCCCAGTCGAAGTTCCGCCACCCGTCGGTATCTCCCAGGAAATAGTTGAAGGTATTCCGCCCGCCCAGCAGATAGAGATCGTTATCCACGATGATATACTTGTCGTGAAGGCGACCCATAATCGTCCAGGGCCGCAGAAAATTGATTTGATTGTAAATGCGAATCTCCACATTCCTGTGGCTGGACAGGGCGTAAAAGTAGGGGTTGCCCTCCATATTGGTCAGCGAGCGCATCCCGTCCGCCAGCAGCTTTACCTCCACCCCCCGCTCTGCGGCGGCGTAGAGAGCGGCCAGCACCTGCATCCCCGCATCGTCGGAGCGGATGTCAAAGGTGGAGAGGATGATGCGCTCCTGTGCGCCGGCAATCATGCGGATGCGGCTCTCCAGCGCCTCCTCATTGTCCATCAGCAGGGTGGCCCGGTCGCCGGAGACCTCTTCACTGTAAAAGTCGTCCACCGAGAAGGAGGACTGATAGTCCTCGCTGACCTCTTTTTGCCCGGACACCGGCAGGATGGCTCCCACCAGCACATAAATCAGGAACAGTACCAGCACCCCGGCACCGCTGAGAATGCCGATACGCCAACGGCGCTTCTTCCCCTTTTCCTGCTCAATGTCCAGCCACATACGGCGGTAAACGAGCCCGTAGCCCACCAGCGCATAAACGGCGGCGGCCATGCAGATATAGATGAGAAGATTCGCCGTACTGTAGCTGATGCCGGGCAGCAGCAGGAGGATGACCAGGGAGCAGTCCAAAATCACAGTGGACACCTTGCCGCACCACTGGGCGCCGTCCATCTTCTTCCCAATATGCAGGAAGACCGCCCCCAGCACGGCCAGCACCAGTTCCTTGCACAGCAGCAGCGCCGCCAGCCAGACCATCAGCGGGTACCGGGTAGTCAGGCACAGGGCCGCAACGCATTGGGTGATTTTATCCGCCAGGGGGTCGACAAACTTGCCCCACTCCGTCACCATATTGAACCGACGGGCGATTTTCCCGTCAAAGCAGTCCGTCAGCGCCGAAATGCCCAGCACCACGGTTGCCACCAGATAATCTCTGGAGGTCTCCGCACGCAGGTAGAGGACTGCAAACACCGGAACCAGCAGGATGCGGAAGTATCCCATCAGGTTAGGAATGGAAAAATACTCCCGCTTCCAGTTCTCTTTCCCGCCGGGGCCGGCCAATTTATTTACCATAGTTTAAGCATCCTTTCAGGGTAACCACGGGAAAGCCTCCCGCCTCTGCTCTATACACTCTGCTTTCTATTGTATCACATTCCCCGACAAGTTCACAGCTTTTTTTAAGATTTTTTTAAATATTGCGGGACACCCCCGCTTCTTTGGTCAATATCATCCCAAAACTGGCTAATAACCCCCCTGGAAATTCGCTCCGAATTGCTTTATCCTATAGATGCTGAAGGGAGCGGACAGCCGAGGCAAAGCCAACCGCTGCCGACTTTGCCCCCGGTCACGGCCCCTCCGTCCGGGCCCGTCCCCCTTCGGCGCTGAAACCAATCCATGTTTCTATTTCTTTGAATGAAAGGTGATTATGATGAAAACTTCTAATTCCTTCTCCCATAATAAGTCCGTAAAAAAGCACAACACCAACCTTTTTGACCGTATGCGCTATCTGAACGGCGGCATCAACAGCCCGGAATATTTCACCGGAGCGCTGGAGGAGCAGAAGGACGGCTCCTCCCTGGGCCTGTAATGGGGCCTGACCTGTGACGGAGCAGCGGAATCTGTGGGGCTGCGCACCCTGCGCAGCCCCACAAAAGAACGCCTGACCTTGGCTGAATGGCCGCTGTCAGGCGTTTCCTGTTTTCTCCTTATTCTGTTACCTCGCCGTCCTGCTCTTTCGGAGCGTGATGGCCGTGGCCCTTCCGGGGAGGGCGCTTCCACTGGCCCTCCCAGCTCTCCAGCAGGCGGCTCAGCAGCGCGTCCAGCTGGCGCTGCTCCTCCTCCGTCAGCACGTCGAACATCTGGCTCTCTCGCTTCCTGGCCTCTCCATATCGGGCCACGTCCGCCCGGCCCTCGTCGGTGATGGTCAGCAGGATGCGGCGCTTGTCGGAGTCGTCCTTAGTGCGGGTAATCAGCCCCTTGCATTCCAGCTTTGCGGCGATCTCACTCATGGAGCCGGCCTGGATGTCCAGCCTGTCCTGCAGTTCCTTTTGGGTCAAGGGGCCGCTGACGGACAGGATCTTCAAAATCTTACCCTGGCCCCGGCCGCCGCTGTGCTGCCGATGATAGAGGAAATGGGCGCAGCGGTCCAGCTTCGTCCCCAGGCTCTCCTGCGTTTTGTCCTCCCGGGAATGCCCTTTGTGCTCATGCCCCGCCCCTGTCAGGCGTTCCGATTCCTCTTTCATACGGGTGTGGCTCCTTTCAGCAATTACTTTTGTCATATTATACCAAAGCAGTTTTCAGTTGTCAAGGTACCAAAGCTTATAAAATCCTGCAATTTCCATAGAAAACCACAATTTCAAATTGACTTTTTCTTGTAAAACAGCTACAATTAACTGTACCGGATACTATACTGTTCCCGTTTCCGGAGCAGTGAGACAGAGAAGCGCTCCGCCCAGGGTCGCCGCCGTACACAGCAGGCGGCCTTCCCGCCGCTTGAAAGTGAGGCTAAAGGCTCGTGCATAAAGTGATTTCCGCGGGACAGATCTGCATGGATATTTGTCCCGTCTTTTCTCCCCTGACAACCTATGCGCACCCCGCCGAGCTGCTTGACCCGGGAAAGATCATCCAGGTGAAGCGCGCCGCCGTCCACACCGGCGGCAGCGTGGGGAACACGGGGCTTGCCCTGAAGATGCTGGGCAGCGATGTGCAGCTCATCGGAAAGATCGGCTCCGACGCCTTTGGCCGCATTGTCCAGAACGATTTGCAGCAGGCCGAGGCGGCTGACCATCTGATCGTCGATAAGAGCAGCTCCACCGCCTACTCCATCTTCATTTCCGTCCCCGGCACCGCTCCCTTCATCCTTCACAATGCCGGAGCCAACGAGTTTTTTATGAATACTGACGTGCCGGACAGCGCACTGCTGGAGGCGGAGCTGTTCCACTTCGGCTACCCGCCCATTATGCGGGGGATGTACCAGGACGACGGCATCGAACTGGTCACGCTGTTCCGGCGGGCCAAGACCTTCGGCTGCATCACCTGTATGGACTTCTCCTCCCTGGACCCGGATTCTGACGGCGGACTGATTGACTGGCCCACCGTCCTGAAAGCAGTGCTACCCTATGTGGACTTCTTCATCCCCCGCTTTGTAGACCTGTGCTGGGTTCTGGATCGGGAGCGCTACAACGCCCTGCTGGGCGATGGGGTTCCGTCGGACATCACCAATCATGTGGTGCCTCGCCGGGACGCTGCCCCGCTGGCCCAGTGGGTGCTGGAGCAGGGCTGCGGCGCGGTTTTGGTGAAAAGCGGCACCACTGGCCTGTACCTGCGCACCAGCTGCCAGGAGCGGGTCTCCCGATTCTGCGACGGCCACGGGCTGAACGCCCGCCAGTGGGCCAATCGGGAAATCGTTCAGCCCAGTTTTAAGGCGGATCCCTTCCTCTCCGATACGGGCGCCGGCGAGGTCTGCGTCGCCGCCTTCCTGACCGCCCTTTTGGACGGGGAGCGGCCTGACGCCTGCGTCTCCCTGGCCGCGGCTGAGGGGGCGAGCTGCGTCTCCAGCTCCGAGGTGCTGGGTGGCCTGCTGACCATCCCCCAGTTGAAGCGGCTCATCCTCGCCGGGTGGGAGTATAACACCCCGGCAGAAGCCTGACGACTGTTTTTTGACTTGCAGCCCGCTGGGAGGCTTGCCGGTTCGGTGCCTCCCGGCGGGCTGTTTTGCGCGTTTGGTTCAAGCTGGCGGCGTCCGCTGCCGGGGCGTATTATACGGTTCCCGTTCCGCCGTCCTCCGGTGTCCAGGAGGAGATGGTGGACGAGGTGAACCGCTTCCTGGCGCACTGATCCGGGTAGTCCAGCGTGAGGCGGAGCCTCTGGACGGTGATGCCCCTGGCGTCTACAACGAGCTTCAGCTCCGCCCAGTTGCCGGGCAGTTCCAGCTTTTCAGCGGAGGAGACGCACACCAGGCGCCTGGCCCTGACCTTGCCGGAGGCAAGCCGCAGCGCGTAGCTTTCGGGAACGAGTTTCCTGAGAAGTTTGTCGTTCCGCTTCAGGTACCGCTGCACCGCGTACTTTGCGGTGGGAACGTCCAGGTGCTCCGGGATGTCTCTCGTATCGAGACGAAATTCCTTTGCGAAGGACAGCTTGTAGCCGATGGAACAGAGTTTGTTGTTTTCATAGATATCCATGTCACATACCTCCAAAAAATCAGCGCATGGCTGTTGGCTGGAGCAAGTGCAAAAGAAAAGCACTATGCCCTGATGGTGGGTCAACAGGGCATAGTGCAAAGCAAAAAGAGAAACACTACCCCCATTGACTCATCCAATCAATAGCAATAGTGTTTTGCGTTCCCTCCGGAACTGTATCCATGATAGCACAGAGCGAAACGTTTGTCAACCGATTTTTGCACAGCTTTGGAAAAGCTCTGCCGGGGAAACATCGCAGGCGAATCACCGTGGATTTCCTGAGCCGCAGAAAGTTTCCCACCCTGTTTCTAAAATAAATGTTGACAAAACCGGATGAGGCGCATATAATAGGCTATAGTTAAATATCGTCCATGAAACCGTTGAGGTGGAAGTAAAGGCGCGAGAGGTACTCACAGAGAGCTGACAGGGCTGGGAAGTCGGCAGCGGCTGCGCGTCACAATGGTCCACTGAGGGCGCGGGGAACGGAGCGGGAACGCTCTCAGTATGCCGCGACGTTCGGCTCACGTCAGCAGCCGGAGATATGCTGGTATCTCAAAAGTGCGTGGGTCTCCCACGAAGCAAGGTGGCACCGCGGAGCAATCCGTCCTTGAGAAGTTCTTCTCATGGGCGGTTTTTTCATGTCACAAAAAGGAGCGACGACACCATGAGTATCACCTACCTGCCCACCCTGGAGGAGGCCAGAGGCTACCGGGACGATTATAACTGCATCCCCGTCAGCCGCACCATCCTCTCCGACTGCCGCACACCGGTGGAACTGCTGCGGATTCTGAAATCCGTTAGCCGCCACTGTTTCCTGCTGGAATCCGCCGAGCAGCAGCAGACCTGGGGACGCTACACCTTCCTGGGCTATGACCCCAAGCTGGAGCTGACCTGCCAGGACGGGACGCTGAGAATCACCTCCGGCTTCACCATGACGGTGGAGACGAAGGACCCCGCCCAGTACATCCGCCAGGTCGTAGCCGACAACCGCGCCCCCCGCATCCAGGGGCTGCCCCCCTTCACCGGCGGACTGATGGGCTACTTCTCCTATGACTATATCAAGTACGCCGAACCCAGCCTGAATCTGGACGCGGAGGACGAGGAGCGGTTCAACGATGTGGATCTGATGCTGTTCGACAAGCTGATTTGCTTTGACAACTACAGGCAGACCATCACCGTCATCGTCAACATCAAAACCGACGAGCTGGAGGAGAACTACGGCAAGGCCCTGCTGGAGCTGGACCAGATGGTGCAGCTCATCCAGCACGGCACCCCGAAGCAGAATAAGCCTTTGGTACTGAAAAGCGACTTCCGCCCCCTCTTTGACAAGGATGCCTACTGCGCTATGGTGGAGAAGGCCCGGCGCTACATCTACGAGGGGGACATCTTCCAGGTGGTGCTGTCCAACCGGCTGGAGGCGGAGGCGGAGGGCAGCCTGTTTGACACCTACCGGCTCCTCCGGGCCAGCAACCCCTCCCCCTATATGTTCTACATGGTGTCGGACGACATCGAGATGGCCGGAGCCTCCCCGGAGACGCTGGTGAAGCTCCAGGACGGCGTCCTTCACACCTTCCCCCTGGCGGGCACCCGCCCCAGAGGGGCCACCGAGGAGGAGGACAAAGCCCTGGAGGCGGGTCTCCTGGCCGACCCCAAGGAGTGCAGCGAGCACAATATGCTGGTGGATTTAGGCCGGAACGACATTGGCCGCCTCTCCAAATTCGGCACGGTGGAGGTGGAGCAGTACATGGAGGTGCTGCGGTACTCCCACGTCATGCACATCGGCTCCACCGTCCGGGGGGAGATTCGGGAGGACTGCGACGCCCTGGATGCCATAGGCTGCGTCCTCCCGGCAGGCACCCTGTCCGGCGCCCCCAAAATTCGGGCCTGCGAGATTATTAACGAGCTGGAGAACAACAAGCGGGGCATCTACGGCGGGGCCATCGGCTATATCGACTTCACCGGCAACATGGACACCTGCATCGCCATCCGGCTGGCCTTCAAGAAGAACGGCAAGGTCTTTGTCCGCTCCGGGGCGGGCATCGTGGCCGACTCCGTGCCTGAGAAGGAATATCAGGAATGCATCAACAAGGCGGCGGCCTGCGTCAACGCCGTCCGCGCCAGCGAAGGGGGGATTGACTGACATGATTTTGCTCATCGACAATTATGACAGCTTCTCCTATAACCTCTATCAGCTCATCGGAGGCATCGACCCCGATATTCAAGTGGTGCGGAATGACCAAATCACGCTGGAGGAAATCGCCGCCCTGTCCCCCTCCCACATCGTCCTGTCCCCCGGCCCCGGACGGCCGAAGGACGCGGGCATCTGCGAGGAGGCCGCCCTCCGCTTCGCCGGGAAAATCCCCATCCTGGGGGTCTGCCTGGGTCATCAGGCCATCTGCGAAGCCTTCGGCGGCACCGTCAGCTACGCGAAGGAGCTGATGCACGGCAAGCAGTCCCGCGCCGCCCTCGACCCGGCCTGCCCCCTGTTCCGGGGGTGCGGGGAGACGGAGCCGGTGGCCCGGTATCACTCCCTCTCCGCCGTGGAGGGCAGCTTGCCCTCCTGCCTCCGGGTCACCGCCCGGACGGAGGACGGGGAGGTCATGGCGGTGCAGCACACCGCATATCCTGTCTTTGGTCTGCAATTCCACCCGGAGTCCATCCTGACCCCCTGCGGAAAAATCATATTGCAAAATTTCATTCAAATTCAAATCAAAACTGGAGGTAACTGAAATGATTAAGGAAGCCATCGTGAAAATCGTCATCAAGGAAGACCTGACCTACGACGAAGCCTATCAGGTCATGGGTGAAATCATGCGGGGCGAGACCACCCCCACCCAGACCTCCGCCTTCCTGGCGGCCCTCTCCACCAAGAGCGCCAAGGCGGAGACCGCCGATGAGATCTCCGGCTGCGCCGCCGCCATGAGCGAGCTGGCTGTGCCGGTGGACGGCGGCGGGCTGAAAACCATGGAAATCGTGGGCACCGGCGGCGACAACGCCCACAGCTTCAACATCTCCACCACCTCCATGTTCGTCATGGCGGCAGGCGGGGTGAAGGTGGCCAAGCACGGCAACCGGGCCGCCTCCTCCAGCTGCGGCACCGCCGACTGCCTGGAGACCCTGGGGGTCAACATCCAGGAGGGACCGGAGACCTGCGCCCGCCTGCTCCAGGAGATCGGCATCTGCTTCATGTTCGCCCAGCGGTTCCACCCCGCCATGAAATATGTGGGGGCCATCCGCAAGGAGCTGGGCTTCCGCACCGTGTTCAACATTCTCGGCCCCATCTCCAACCCCGCCAAGCCCTACTATGAGCTGCTGGGGGTCTATGACGAGTATCTGGTGGAGCCTCTGGCCCGGGTGCTGACCAGTCTGGGCGTGCAGCGGGGCATGGTGGTGCATGGGCAGGATAAGCTGGATGAACTGTCCATCAGCGCCCCCACCACCGTCTGCGAGTTCCACGACGGGGAGTATTGGAGCTACGTTCTGAAGCCGGAGGACTTCGGCCTGACCCGTGCCACCAAGGCAGACATCGTGGGCGGCACGCCGGAGGAGAACGCCAAAATCGTCACCGACATCCTCACCGGCAAGTTGACCGGCCCCAAGCGCGACGTGGTGCTGATGAACGCCGGTTCTGCCCTCTATATCGCGGAGCAAACGCCCTCCATCGCCGACGGCATCAAGCTGGCGGGCCAGCTCATCGACTCCGGCGCGGCCTATGAGAAGCTCCAGGCGCTGATTCGGGAGTCCAACCGTGAGTAACATCCTGGACACCATTGCCGACTACGCCCGGCAGCGGGTGCTGCGGGACAGCGAGGAGAACTCCCTGGACGTGATGCAGGAGTTGGCCCAGCAGGGCGGCCTGGCAAACGGCGCGGCCTTTGACGCCGCCCTGCGGAAGGAAGGGATGAGTTTCATCTGCGAGGTGAAGAAGGCGTCCCCCTCCAAGGGGGTCATTGCGAAGGACTTCCCCTATCTGGACATCGCCAGGGACTATGAGGCGGCGGGGGCGGACTGCATCTCCTGCCTGACAGAGCCAAAGTGGTTTTTAGGCTCTGACCAGATTTTCAGGGAGATTCGCGCCGCCGTCTCCATCCCCATGCTGCGGAAGGACTTCGTGGTGGACGAGTACCAGATTTATCAGGCCAAGGTCATGGGGGCCAACTGCGTGCTGCTGATTTGCGCCATTCTGGACACCGCCACGGTGGCCCGGTACCTGGAGCTGTGCCACCGGCTGGGGCTGGCCGCCCTGGTGGAGACCCACGACGCGAAAGAAATCGCCTCCGCCGTGGAGGCTGGGGCGACCATCATCGGGGTGAACAACCGGAACTTGAAGGACTTCTCGGTGGACTTCTCCAACGCCGCCCGTCTGCGGGATCAGATTCCCCCGGAAGCCCTCTATGTGGCGGAGTCCGGGGTGAAAACCCCGGCGGACGTGGCCGCCCTGCGGGCCATCGGGGCGGATGCCGTACTCATCGGGGAGACGCTGATGCGTGCCGCCGATAAGAAACGGATGCTGGACGCCCTCAGGGGTGCCGCCCTATGACGAAAATCAAGCTTTGCGGCCTGCGGCGGCTGGAGGACATCGCCGCCGTCAACGCCGTCAAACCGGACTACGCCGGGGTGATTCTGGCCCGGAACCCGAAATTCTGGCGGGCCATCTCCCCGGAGCAGGCCGGGCGGATGCGGGAGGCGCTGGACAGCGCCATCCCCCTGGTAGGGGTGTTTGTGGACGACGATTTGCCTTACATGGAAGGGCTGCTTCGGGCCGGGGTCATTGACATCGCCCAGCTCCACGGCCACGAGACGGCGGACACCATCCGCGCCCTGTCCGACGCCGCCGGGAAGCCCGTCTGGAAAGCCTTCCAGGTGAAGACCCCGGCGGACGTGGCCGCCGCCGTCCAGACTCCGGCGGCCATGCCCCTCTTAGACAGCGGCACCGGCTGCGGCGTCACCTTTGACTGGAGCCTGGTGGCGGGGGTATCCCGCCCCTTCCTGCTGGCAGGGGGGCTGACGCCGGAGAACCTCTCCGCCGCCATCGCCCAGGTACACCCCTGGGGGGTGGACATCTCCAGCGGCATCGAGACCGACCGCCTGAAAGACCCGGACAAGATGCGCCGGGCGGTGGCCGCAGCCCGCGCCCTCCCCTGAGGGGCCATTCTACAAGTAAAGGAGCAATTCCCCATGTCAAACGGAAAATTCGGCATTCACGGCGGGCAGTATATCCCGGAGACGCTGATGAATGCGGTGATCGAGCTGGAGACAGCCTACAATCAATATAAGGACGACCCGGCCTTTCAGGCCGAGCTGACCACCCTCCTGAACAACTACGCAAACCGCCCCTCCCTGCTGTACTACGCGGAGCGGATGACCAGGGACCTGGGCGGGGCGAAAATCTACCTGAAACGGGAGGATTTGAACCACACCGGCGCCCATAAAATCAACAACGCCCTGGGCCAGGCTCTGTTAGCCAAGAAGATGGGCAAGACCCGCCTGATTGCCGAGACCGGCGCGGGTCAGCACGGCGTAGCCACCGCCACGGTGGCGGCCTACCTGGGCATGGAGTGCGACATCTACATGGGCAGGGTGGACATGGAGCGCCAGGCCCTGAACGTCTACCGGATGCGGCTCATGGGGGCCAGAGTCCACGGGGTCGAGTCCGGCACCGCCACCTTGAAGGACGCCTGCTCCGCCTGCTTCCGGGAGTGGACGAGCCGCATTGACGATACCCACTATCTCCTGGGCTCCTGCATGGGGCCCCACCCCTTCCCCACCATCGTCCGGGACTTCCAGGCGGTCATCTCCAAGGAAATCAAGGCCCAAATGCTGGAGGCCGAAGGGCGGCTTCCTGACGTGGTGCTGGCCTGCGTGGGCGGCGGCTCCAACGCCATCGGCACCTTTTATAACTTCCTGGAGGACAAGGACGTGCGGCTCATCGGCTGCGAGGCCGCAGGCCGGGGCATTGACACCAAGGAGACCGCCGCCACCATCAACACCGGCTCCCTGGGCATCTTCCACGGCATGAAGAGCTACTTCTGCCAGGACGAGTACGGCCAAATCGCCCCGGTGTACTCCATCTCCGCCGGGCTGGATTACCCCGGCATCGGCCCGGAGCACGCCTGGCTCCACGACATCGGCCGGGCGGAGTACGTCAGCATCACCGACGAGGAGGCCGTCTGCGCCTTTGAGTACCTGAGCCGCACCGAGGGCATCATTCCTGCCATCGAGTCTGCCCACGCCGTGGCCCAGGCCATCAAGCTGGCCCCCACCATGGGGAAGGACAAGCTGATGGTCATCACCCTGTCCGGACGAGGCGACAAGGACTGCGCTGCCATGGCACGCTACAGAGGGGAGAATTTGTACGATGATTAAGATTGCTGACGCATTTCAAAACGGGAAGGCGTTCATCCCCTTCCTGACCTGCGGCGACCCTGACCTGGCCACCACGGAAAAACTGGTCTGCGCCATGGCGGAGAGCGGGGCGGATTTGATTGAGTTGGGCATCCCCTTCTCCGACCCCACTGCCGAAGGCCCCGTCATTCAGGAGGCCAACGAGCGGGCGCTGGCCAAGGGCTGCACCACCGACGATGTGTTCGCCCTGGTGAAGCGCCTCCGCACTGAGGACGGCCTCACCATCCCCCTGGTGTTCATGACCTACGCCAACGTGGTGTTCCACTACGGCAGTGAGCGCTTCCTCCGGAACGCGGCGGAGGCAGGGGTACAGGGCCTCATCCTCCCCGACGTCCCCTATGAGGAGAAGGGGGAGTTCGACGGGGCCTGCACCGCAGCCGGGCTGGAGCTCATCAGTATGATTGCCCCAACCTCCCATGACCGGATTCGGATGATCGCCTCCGAGGCGAAGGGCTTCCTCTACTGCGTGTCCTCCCTGGGGGTCACCGGTGTCCGCTCCAACATCACCACCGACATCGCCGCCATGATTCGGCTGGTGAAGGAGGCCAGCGACATTCCCGCCGCCGTGGGCTTCGGCGTCTCTACGCCGGAGCAGGCCAGGGCCATGTGCCAGAGCGCCGACGGCGTTATCGTCGGCTCCGCCATCGTGAAGCTTATCGCCCAGTACGGTACAGAGGCCGTCGCTCCCGTGGCAGAGTATGTGAAAGCCATGAAGGACGCCATCCGCTGACAAGTTCATCCCACAAAAGCAGCCGCGCTCCGGCAGAGGACACCCTCCGCCTGGAGCGCGGCTGTTTGCGCTATGGAATCTTTAGGAACCTCTGAATCGCTGTGCGCCTGACCTTCCGCGCTACTCCTCCCGGAGCAGCTTCCGCAGCCGCTCCACCGCCCGGCGCTCGATACGGCTGATTTGCACCTGGCTGACCCCCACCACCCTGGCGGCCCGCTGCTGGGTGTAGCCCTTATAGTAGCGCAGGAGGATAACGGTGCGCTCCCGCTCCGGCAGCTGGGCTACGGCCTCCCGGAGGGCCAGATGCTCCAGCAGGCTGTCCTCCATGCCCTCGTCCCCCAGGGTGGTCTCCAGGGTCAGGCCGTCCTCATTCTCCGCCTGGAGGGAGGTGACGGAGGAGGTGGCGGTCTCGGTGGCGGCGATTTCCTCCGGCGTCAGGCCGGTGGCGGCGGCCAGTTCGGTGACGGTGGGCTCCCGGCGGAGTGTCTCCCGCAGGGCCTCCGCCTCCAAGTAGATGCGGGCCGCCTGCTCCTTCACCGTCCGGCTGACCTTCACCGCCCCGTCATCCCGGAGGAAGCGGCGTATCTCCCCGGCGATTTTGGGTACCGCGTAGGTGGAGAACTGGGTGCCATAGGCCGGGTCGTACCCCTGGAGCGCCTTCAGGAAGCCGATGCACCCCAGCTGAAACAAATCCTCCAGCTCCACCCCCCGGCCTGTGTACCGCCGGACGATGGCCCAGACCAGCCGCTCGTTCTCCTCCAGGATTTGGGCGCAGGCCTCCCGGTCGCCCTTCCGGGCGGCGTCCAGCAGCGCCCCCTGCTCTACCGTCACACGGCCCCCTCCTGGGCCCGGCGGGCGATGCGCTTCGTCAACGTCACCGTCGTCCCCTTGCCCGGGGTGGAGCGCACCCGCACGCCGTCGGTGAAGCTCTCCATAATGGTGAAGCCCATGCCGCTGCGCTCCTCCCCGCCGGTGGTGTACAGAGGGGTGCGGGCTTTTGGGATGTCCGGGATGCCGACGCCCCAGTCCCGCACCTGCACCTCCACCAGGCCGTCAGCGAAGAGCCGCAGGCGCATGGATACCCGCCCCAACTCCTCCGGGTAGGCGTGTACGATGGCGTTGGTCACCGCCTCGGAAACGGCGGTCTTGAAATCATTCAGTTCGTCCAGGGTGGGGTCCAGCTGGGCGGCAAAGCAGGCCGCGCTGGCCCGGGCGAAGCTCTCGTTGACGCTCCTGCTCAGGAACTCCAGCTTTACCTGGTTGACTGGCTTTTTCATGTAGCGCTCTCCTCCTTCGTATCCCGCTGATATGTGACGGACACCATCCGCTCCACCCCGGCGGCCCGCAGCACCCTCCCCGCCTGGGGCGGCACCTCCACCGCCCGGAGGCTGCCGCCGGACTCCTGCATCCTGCGGCAGGTGCGCAGGACGATGGCGATGCCGGAGGAATCCATAAAGGTGACGCCGCCGAAATCCAGCACCGTCTCGCTGGGGAAGCGGGACTCGATTTCCCGGTCCAGCTCCAGCATGATGCTCCGGGCGGCGTGGTGGTCGATTTCCCCGGACAGGGCCGCGTAGAGGACGCGGCCCTCCTCCTTACATACTACAGACATGGTCTGCCTCCTTTGTAGTCCGCCGCGCCCTGGGCGCGAAAAAAATCACCCTGTACGGGTCTCCCCGTACAAGGTGATTATAGTCGTTCTGCTGCGATTATTTTGTCAAATC
Organism: Clostridiales bacterium; assembly: GCA_021201475.1. Lineage (GTDB taxonomy): Bacteria > Bacillota > Clostridia > Oscillospirales > Oscillospiraceae > Onthomonas. Next base: position 66,691 of record JAJQEV010000119.1, on the reverse strand, counting down.
CCGGCGTCCTGCGGAAAAATGTGGATATTTTCCGGTTCAGCCCAGGGCTGCCAGGGAGCTTTCCAGCTGGGCGATTTCCCGGGCGGTCTTGTCCAGGTTGTCCCGCTGCTGCTGGATGACGTTGGCCGGGGCCTTGGAGACGAACTTCTCGTTGGCCAGCTTATTCCGAATGCCGGAGAGGTACTTTTGCTTCTTCTCCAGTTCCTTGGTCAGGCGCTTCCGCTCCGCGTCCAAATCCACCAGCTCCGCCAGGGGCATGAACAGCTTGGCGTCCGCCGTCACCACGCTGACCAGCCCCTCCACGGAGGCGGGGGCGTCGGCGGTGACGGTGACCTCCGCGCCGGAGGCCAGCCGCTTCAGGAAGGGCACGCTGAGGGCGAACACCTCCGGCTGGTTGGTAGCGATGCGGATGTCCGCCTTCCGGGAGGGAGGCACGTTCATCTCCGACCGGCGGGTGCGGACGGCCTTGATGGCGTCCATGATTTTCTCCATGGCGGCGGCGTCCTCCGGGAAGTCGAACTCCGCCCGGTATTCCGGCCAGGACTGGAGCATCAGGAAGTCGCCCTCATGGGGCAGGGCCTGCCAGACCTCCTCCGTGATGAAGGGCATGAAGGGGTGCAGCAGCTTCAGTGTCTCAGTCAGTACATAGCACAGCACCTGCTGGGCCTGGGTCTTGGCTCCCTCGTCCGCCCCGGTGAGGCGGGCCTTGGTCAGCTCGATATACCAGTCGCAGAAGCTGTCCCACATGAAGTCGTAGACCTTCTGGGTGGCCACGCCCAGCTCGTACTTCTCCAGGTTGGCGGTGGTCTCCGCAATGCAGGTGTTCAGCCTGGAGAGAATCCACTTGTCCTCCAGCTCCAGCTGCTCCGGCAGGCTGCACTTCTCGATGGTCAGGTTCATCAGCACGAAGCGGCTGGCGTTCCAAATCTTGTTGCAGAAGTTGCGCATGGCAGTGACCTTTTCCTCACTGTAGCGCATATCGTTGCCGGGGGTGCTGCCCTGAATCAGCATGAACCGCAGGGCGTCCGCGCCGTACTGGTCAATGACCTCCAGGGGGTCGATGCCGTTGCCCAGGCTCTTGGACATCTTCCGCCCCTGGCTGTCCCGGACGATGCCGTGAATCACCACCGTGTCAAAGGGGGCCTTGCCGGTGTAGGCCAGGCCGGAGAAAATCATCCGGGAAACCCAGAAGCCGATGATGTCGTACCCGGTGACCAGGGTATTGGTGGGGTAGAAGTATTTGTAATCCTCGCTGTCCTCATTGGGCCAGCCCAGGGTGGAGAAGGGCCACAGGGCGGAGGAGAACCAGGTGTCCAGGCTGTCCGGGTCCTGGGTCAGATGTGTGCAGCCGCACTTGGGGCAGGCGCAGGGGGCCTCCTTGGCTACCACCGTCTCACCGCACGCGTCGCAGTACCAGGCGGGGATTTGATGGCCCCACCACAGCTGGCGGGAGATGCACCAGTCCCGGGTATTGTTCATCCAGTTCAGGTAGATTTTGGTGAAGCGCTCGGGGACGAACTTGATTTCCCCCTTCTGCACGGCCTCGATGGCGGGCTCGGCCAGGGGCTTCATCCGCACGAACCACTGCTTGGACACCATGGGCTCGATGGAGGTGTGGCAGCGGTAGCAGGTGCCTACGTCGTGCTTCAGTGGCTCCACGGATTTCAGCGCGCCGCAGGCCTCCAAATCGGCCAGGATGGCCTTCCGGGCCTCCTGGGTAGTCATACCGGCGTACTTGCCGCAGTCCAGCACCTCCGGCTCGTTCTCCGCCAGCCGGCCGCTGTCCACCAGCGCCTGATAGGCCGCCACGTCCTCTGGGCCGGTCATGTGGCCGTCATAGGTGAAGCAGCGGACGATGGGCAGGCTGTGGCGCTGACCCACCTCAAAGTCGTTGGGGTCGTGGGCGGGGGTGATTTTCACCACGCCGGTGCCCTTGGTCATGTCGGCGTGTTCGTCGCAGACGATGGGCAGCTCCTTGTTCAGCAGGGGCAGGATGACGTGGCAGCCGTGGAGGTGGGCATAGCGGGGGTCGGCCTCGTTGATGGCCACAGCGGTATCGCCCAGCATGGTCTCCGGGCGGGTGGTGGCCAGCTCCAGGTATTCCCCGGTCTCCTTCACCTGGTAGAGCAGGTGCCAGAAGTGACCGTCCTGCTCCTCATACTCCACCTCCGCGTCGGAGATGGAGGTGTTGCAGTGGGGGCACCAGTTCACCATCCGGTTGCCCCGGTAAATCAGGCCCTGGTCGTACAGCCGGACAAAGACCTCCTTCACCGCGTCGGAGCATTGCTCGTCCATGGTGAAGCACTCCCGCTCCCAATCGCAGGAGGAGCCCAGGGTGCGCAGCTGCTGGTCAATGCGGCCGCCGTACTTTTCCTTCCAGGCCCAGGCCCGCTCCAGGAACTTCTCCCGGCCCAAATCCTCCTTGGTCAGGCCGTCCTTGCGCATATCCTCCACCACCTTGGCCTCGGTGGCGATGGCGGCATGATCGGTGCCCGGCACCCACAATGCGGCGTAGCCCTGCATCCGCTTGAAGCGGATGAGGATGTCCTGCATGGTGTTGTCCATGGCGTGGCCCATGTGGAGCTGCCCGGTCACGTTGGGGGGCGGCATGACGATGGTGTAGGGCTTCTTGTCCGGGTCGCGATGGCCCCGGAAGCAGCCGCTGGACTCCCAGGTCTCATAGGTGCGGCGTTCGACCTCTTTGGGGTCGTACACCTTTGGCAGTTCTTTTGCCATGTTGTTTACTCCTTCCTCTCGGTGGCGGCGCGCCCTGGCTTCGCTTGGGGCCTCGCCGCCAAAAGAAAACGCCCTGAACTCTCGGTTCAGGGCGAAAACGGGCGCATTTTCCGCGGTACCACCTGAATTTCCCCGCCCAACGGGTGAGGACACTCATACTCCCGGTAACGGGGGACACCGCCACGGCCTAGTGGGCAGATTTGCCGTTCAGCCGCAGAACTCCGGGGCGACCTTTCTGCGCACCTCCGCCAGGGCTTACACCAGCCGCCCTGTCTCTTCGCCTTCGGAAGCGCATACTTCTCCCCATCAACGTTTTCAATATACACGCCTATTATAATGAGTTTCCCCCGGCCTGTCAAGGATTTTTCGCAGTTTTTTCGGGAGACCGGACGGTTTGCGAAGTGGACGGAGACAAACGCATCCCGAACGCCGGAGCGTTCGGGATGGTGAATGGTATTACGTTGCTGTCAGGAGATGCAGGAAACGGCTCAGTCCTCACCGGGCCACTTCTTCATGGCTTCTTCCAGGGTCATACCGTTGGCGACCTCTTCCTTGCGCTTGGCGTTAACGGCTTGAATCTCCTTCATCTTCGCGCCGGTCAGGCTGTAGCCGTGCATGGCCCAAAGGGTAGCCGCCCAGGCCAGCATCGGGATGACGCAGAACATGACGATGACTGCCACCTTAATGCCGCCGGAGAAGGGAGTGGCGTCGGTGGGCAGCTCGCTGAGTCCTGCGCAGATCAGGAAAATCAAGGCCACCAGCGTCTGGGCCAGAGAGGACACTAGCTTATCCACCAGGGAGAACAGGGTTCCCATAATGCCGGGGATGTACTTGCCGGAGCGATAGGTCTCGTAGTCGGAGCAGTCCGCCACCATGGGGATGGGCATATCCGCCGTGGCGTAATACGCGCCATAGCCAATGCCGAAGCAGAGGATGAACAGGATGGTGTACAGGTTGATAGCGCCGCCGCCGTTATACGGGAAGGACAGGGTCAGGGCGCTGCCGCTGGTGTGGTCGCACAGCAGCAGGAGGGCCAACACGCCGACGTAGCAAATCAGCGCCACGGAGACGTACCTGGTCAGAGATGCCTTCTGCCCCAGCTTCTGGGAGGTGCGGACGGACAGCAGGAAGAAGGGCACCGCGCAGACGTAGCCCAGAATCATCATGGGCAGATACAGGCTGTCGTAGTTGCCCATCATGATGCCGTAGAGGGCCAGCAAAACGGTGGTGTTGGTGGCGATGGCCAGGGCCAGCTTGCAGCCCGCGCCGGCTACCATCAGCCGCTGCATGGGCTTATTGTGCTTGATGATCTCCACATACTCGGAGACCTTGACCTTCTCCTGCTTGCCGCCGCCGATGCCGTAGAATTCGGGGCGGTCTTTGCCGGCGATGCCGATGATGGCCAGAATGGTCAGGCAAACGGACACCACGATGCCTACCGGAGCGATAATGCGGTACAGCTCCGGACGGGCGTAGCCGGAGGTAATCAGGTTACCCGCGTCGTCATAGACGTTGTACATATTCTTGATAGTGGGAATCAGCAGCTGCATGACGCCCATGCCCAGCATGGAGCCGATGGTGTTGAAGATGGTGAACATGGGCCGCTGGTTGGGGTCGTTGGTCAGTACGGTCTGGCCTGCACGAGTGCAGGAGGTCTGGAAGGTGTAGCCAATTACCCAGATGAAGTAAATGACCACGAAGCCGATGTACCGCAGGGCCATCATGCTCTCCGGGATGAAGGGCAGCAGCACATACATTACAAGGACGCTGACAGCCATAATGGCGCTGCCGAGAATCATAAAGGGACGGAACTTGCCGATTCTGGTGCTGGTGCGGTCCATCAGTGCGCCGATGATGGGGTCGGTGACGGCGTCAGCCAGACGCATGACCGTCACCATGATGGACGCGAACATCCCCAGCTGCAATACGCTGGAGCCGAACTGCGCCACATAGGACAGCACCAGGACGAAATAGACGTTGGTGGCGCCGTTGTTCATGGGGAACAGCACCAGCTGGTACATTTTCGCGCGGTTCACACCGGCAGGCGCTGTTTCAGTTTTTTCACTCATAGGATTCACCTCAAAACTGTCTGACTGTGGGCGGTCCCTGCCCCTCCGGGGAGGGGCAGGGATGGAAGGGAACGTTTGATGAAGTTACTTCTTGGCGTTTGCGGCCTGCTTCCGGCGGATGGCCAGAACCAGCATCACCGCGCAGGCAATCGTACCCACAATGCCGACCACGATGATCGCATAGACGGCGAGCTGCCACCAGGGGGTGACGGTCTTGATGTAGGTATCCTCATCCCAGCCGTTCATGGCATTGGAGTTGGCTACGGTGTAGAGGATGCGGTGCATGGCCTCCTTCATCTCGGCAATCATGTAGGGGTCGTTCTCATCATAGGCAGCTGCGTAAGCATCAGCAGTGTGGATAAGCGTTGCGGGGCTGTCATAGATGTCGGTACCGCCGATCAGTGCGTCGGGCAGATCCATGTAGTGGCTATAGCCGGAGAAGTCAGTCAGAGACATACCCTGGAGACCCAGCTCATCCCGGAGGAAAGCGGTCTGGAGGTTGTAGTACTCGCCGCACCAGTAAGCGCCCCAGCGGTTGAAGCCGGACATGACGCACCAGGCGCCGCCGTCCACGATGGCCTTGTCAGCCACTTCCAGGTAAATCTCACGGGCAGCCTGCTCGTTGATCCAGGTGCTGACGCCTTCACGGCTGGTCTCGGAGTCGTTCAGGGCAACGTGCTTCAGATAGACATAGACGCCCTTGGACTGGATGCCCTGCACCTCGCTGGCACAGATGGAACCGGCAATGAAGGGATCCTCGGAGTAATACTCGAAGTTACGGCCGGAATAAGCGGTACGGTGCATATTGATGCCGGGGCCGTACAGACCGGAGTAACCGTGACCCAGGCAGTCCTCACCGATGCACAGACCCATCTGATAGATCAGCTCGTCGTTGAAGGTGGCCGCCATGATGTCCTCAGAGGTGTAGCACATGGCGGAGTCGCCGCCGGTCAGGGAGGCGGTCAGGCCCTGGGGGCCGTTTTCGTCGCTGGTGGCGGGCTTGGAGACGGAGTTGACCTGCTTGGTGTTATGGAAGCCCAGGGTGATGGTCTCCACCATCTCGGAGTAGGTCAGCTGATCCAGCAGCAGATCCCAATCCTCATCGTCATAGTCCTTGCCGATCATGGAGGACAGGTTCATGCCGTTGTCCGCTCCCAGGGTGGGCATATCCATTTCCTCCACCTCGGAGGAATCGTAACGGGTGGTGGCCAGCTCGGCGGCCAGTTCATCGTTCATAGTCAGGTCGAAGGTGCCGGTGGGATAGGTGCCCTCCCAATCGGAGCGGGACAGCCAGGTGACCTCGCCGGGGCTATAGGAAGCCTTGTTGGGGTCGGCCTCATCAAACAGGTTGGTGATGGCGGTACCGGTGGCCTCAGAGGTGGCGAAAATTTCGGTGTCCAGAGTGTCCTGAGTCCAGGTGGCAACCAGGTCGGCGTTGCCGTCGGCGGTCATGCCGTCCTCGGTGGTGTAGCCCTTGGCGGCCAGAATGTTGTTGACAGCGTCATGGGAGCCGTCGCCGATGGTGAAGTAGTAATCACCCGCGTCCAGGATGTAGGTCTGAGCGTTGTTGGAGTCATAGGAGCGCAGCTCGGACTTGTCCACTGTGATAGTAACCGTCTCGGATTCGCCGGGGGCCAGGGTGTCGGTCTTGGCATAGCCGCACAGCTCCACGCTGGCCTTCTCAATGCCATAGGCCTTGTCATAGTCGGTGTAGGGGCTCTGGAAGTAGACCTGAACGGTCTTCTTGCCGGAGTAGGTGTCGCCGGTGTTGGTGACGGTGACGGTGATTTCAAAGCCGTCGTCGGTGGCGGTCATGGAATAGTCGCTATACTCGAAGGTGGTGTAGCTGATGCCATAGCCGAAAGCATAGGCCACGGTGGAGGCATAGTCGAAATCACCGGCATTGGCGGTACCCATCACTACGTCTTCATAACGGGTCTCGGTATAACGATAGCCCAGGTAAATGCCTTCCTGATAGACGCTGTACATGGCCTGGTTGCCGTAGTCGGCGTCGTCAGAGGAGAAGCCATAGTCAGAGGCGCCGGAATACTCTCTGGAGTAGAAGTTGGTCACAGCGGGGTTGGCCAGGTTGTCATACCAATAGGTATCCACCAGACTGCCAGAGGGGGACACTTCGCCGGACAGGAGCTGCGCCACGCCGTTGGCGCCGGTCTGGCCCACGTCGCCGATCCACATGCAGGCATCCACGCCGTAATCCACGCCGCAAACGTCGGGGTTCAGGAAGTCCAGCTCAATGGCGTTGGAGGTGTTGAGCAGGACGATGATGGACTGGAACACGCCCTCATCCTTCAGCTCCTTCAAGCCGGCCAGCAACTCCAGCTCTTCAGCGGAGAGCTCCAGGTAGTTGCCGTCACCCTCGGTACCGGAGCTGTACCACAGGTCGGCGCCGTTGTCGCCGGCGGGCAGGTCAGCGCCCTCACCGCCGGAGCGGGAGAACACCACGATAGCGGCGTCGCCATACTCGGCGAAGGAGTCGCCGGCACCAGCCTCGACCTCAGACCAGGGAGCCTCGTTGACGGCATACTGGGTGTTGGCTTCCAGCACGTCGGAGATGGCGTCGGGGGTCACGCGGCTATAGCTGTCCGCCACGGACACATACCAATCCCACAGGGTCTGGTTGACCTCAATACCGTAATCGGTCAGGGCCTCCAGCAGGGTGGGGGGCGGCACTGGTGTCAACGGAACCGGAGCCGGTGCCGCCGTACATCAGATCCACGGAGCCGCGGGCGAACAGGCTGACCTTGGCGCCGGAGGCCAGAGGCAGGGCGTTGTTTTCGTTGGTCAGCAGGGCTGCGCCTTCCGCTTCCACGGTAGCGCAAAGCTCTGCCTCATAGGCCTCCAGCTCTTCCTGGCTGGAGAAGTCGCTGGTAAAGTACACGGCCTCGTCGTTGCCGTTCACCACCTTATAGGTGGACGTGCCGAGGTAGATGTTCACCGTCGTGGCATAAATGCCGCCAAAATAGTTGGCAACAAAGCCGCCGACCATGATGATTGCCATCACTGCGGTCAGCACCGACCACTTGACGATGCCAGTGCCTTTCTTCTTTTCCTTTTTTGCCATGTTTGGATTCCTCCAATCCTAATCATTGTATGAAAATTATCTGTGTGTTTCCGGGAACTAATCCTCCTTTCCTCTGCTGCGCGACGGCCTCTGCCCCGTATACAGAGGCCGTCGCTTTCTATTCACACGCGCCGAAACAACCCTGAAACAGCGCGCAAAATAGACGTTCCGATCGGATGCCTGTTACACCCAGTTGCCGCCGTTGCCGTCCCCGGCCTGGAGCTTGTACCGGGGGTTGGGGGTATCCACCTTATGGAAGGCGGCGGTATCTTCACACGACCCTGCCACTACGCGAACGGCAACGTCGCCCTCCATCGGCACGGTGAAGCGGAAGATTTTGTCGCCCTGGGCCTCGGAGACCTGCTTGTCCCCCACGTAGAGGGCCACCTTCGGCTGGTTGGAGTAGACCTTCAGCTCGATTTGCGTGCCAACCCGATCCTCCTGCCGCTTGCCGCAGATGTGGACGAAGGGCTCGTCGCTCCAGTAGGCTTTGTAGAGGTAGAAGCTGTCCTTCCTCGTCTTGCGGTCAAAGGTGACGAGGCCCTTGTGGTTCATCCCCGGCTCGCCGCCCTGGTCACGGGCGTCCGCCGCGAAGTCGAACATATTCCAGACGTGGGTAGCCCACATAAAGGGCCGCTTCTCAAAGCACTTGAGCAGATACTCGTGATAAATGGCCTGGTATTCTTCAGACTGGTCGCCCCGCTTGGGATGGTCACTGTGGAGGTTAGGCATGGCCTCGCAGCCGTACTCCGAATAGCCCAGGCAGCGGTTGGGATACTTCCAGTGGAAGAAGTCAATCCACAGGTCGTTCAGGAACAGCCCCGGCACATACCAGCCTAGGTACAGGTTCCAGCTGACCACGTCGGTGATGTGGGCCACTTTGTTGAAGGGGCCGCACATGGCGTAGCAGGCCAGGGTGGTGAACCGGGTGGGGTCCATCTTATGGCACAGGTCGTTCAGGACGTGGTGGTTGTCCAGCATATCCGCCTTGTCCTTGGTGCTGATGGTGATTTCATTGGAGACGCCCCAGCAGACGATGGAGGCGTGGTTGTAGTTCTGCACGATCAGCTCGGTCATCTGGCTGATGGTGTTGGCCCGACCGTTGGGCATATGCTCCGAGATGTAGGGGATTTCCGCCCACACCACCATGCCGTACTGGTCGCACAGGTCATAGAAGTACTGGTCGTGCTGATAGTGGGCCAGGCGGATGGTGTTGACCCCCATCTCCCGGATGATGGCCATGTCCGTTTCGTGATGCTCCTTCGTCAGGGCGTTGCCAAGGCCCTTCCAGTCCTGGTGGCGGCTGACGCCCCGGAGGGGGTACCGCTGCCCGTTCAGGAAGAATCCTTCATTGGGGTCTACCCGGCAGGTGCGCACGCCGAAGCGGGCGCTGACCTCGTCCACAGCCTCGCCGTCCACCGTCAGGGTGGCCACCGCCGTATAGAGGTAAGGGTCCTTCACCCCGTTCCACAGGTGAACGGAGGGGATGGTCAGGGTCACGTCGTCCCCCGCGCCGGAGGCCACCTCGGCCCCTTCACCGTCCAGCAGCCGGACGGATACGGCGGCGTTCTCACCGTTGTGCCAGGTCTTGACCTGTACCTTGCCGTCAGCGCCCTCCACCTTGGGGGTGACTTGCAGCCCTTCGCCGCCGAAGTAGTCCAGGTCAAAGTGAACCTTGTTCACCACCCGCAGCAGCACGTCCCGATAGATGCCGCCGTAAAAGGTGAAGTCTGCCTTCTGGGGATAGACCCGGTCATTGACGCTGTTGTCCGCCCTGACGGTCAGAGCGTTGTCCGGCGCCAGCACGTCAGTGACATCCGCCCGGAAGGTGGAGTAGCCGCCGTCGTGGGTCATGGCGGCGGCCCCGTTCAAAATGACCTCCGCTGAGGCGTTGACCCCCCGGAACTCCAGATAGACCCGCTCGGTGTCCGGGTCAAAGTCCGGCTTGGGGAAGCTCTTTTCATAGACGCAGGTGCCGCGATAGTAGTCGTTTCCGCCGTCCTGCCCGTCAATGTTGTTCCAGGTGTGGGGGATGTCCACCGCGATGGCAACGCCGTCCTTCCCGGTGAACTGCCAGGATTGATTCATGTTGATGCTTCTTTTCATATCGTCTCTCCCATCCTTTTTCTGATGCTCCGCCTCGCAATCGCACTCGGGGCTTTTATAAAAAGTGTTATACGTTTTTCCTTAAATTTTTTCAAGGTCGCTGCCCGAAGTGGTCGTTTTCACGACGTAAGTGGTCGTAATGCACAAAAAAAACGGTAAGGAAGGGGGATAATTCTTCCTTACCGACGATGGATGGTATCGTTTCTATGCGCCCTGCGTTTTCTCCGGCAGCGGGATGGTGATGCTCAGGCAAAAGAACCCGTCCCTGGTGTCGATCACCGTTTCGCCGCCGTACTTCTGTACGGTGGAGCGAATGCTGCGGATGCCGAAGCCGTGGAAGCCGTCCTGCTCCTTTGTAGAGACAGGCAGCCCGTCCTCAAAGCTGGGAGGCTCCTTCATGGGGTTGGTGATGCTGATGACCAGGAAGCGCTGCCGGACGTGCACCAGCACGTCAATGATGCGCAGGTGGGGCCGCTCAAACTTGGAGACGGCCTCCATGGCGTTGTCCATGGCGTTGCCCATAATGGTATACAGGTCAACGGGGTTCATAAAGTCCACGCTGGCCCCGTCCACGACGCAGTTCACCGTGATACCCTTCCGGTCGCACTCCAGCTGCTTCTCCGTCAGGACGGTGTTCAGCGTCTCATTGTTGGTGTTGACGTTCAGGTCGTAGCCGTGGACGGAGTCCTCGATATCCTGCAAGGCGCGGCGCTGCTGCTCATTGCTCTCCATGCTACGGACAGCCGCCAGCGTATGCTTCAGGTCATGGTACTTTTGGTTTACCCGGGCAATGCTTTCCCTGGAGAACTCGTATTGCCGCTTCTGCTGTTGCCACAGCAGGTTCAGGGTGTTCACCTCCTGCTGGAGGGCGCTCTTTTGGAACAGAGCCGTTTGCAGGTACAGCAGGGTGACGCAGTATGCCTGCCCAATCAGAATCAACAGGCTGATGGGGGTCAGCTCCGGGTGGTTGTAGAAGATGACCAGCAGCACCATGAATATCATGTAGAGCATGACGGCGGAGGTCAACTGCCGGGGCCCCACATGGTCGTTGCCATACACCGGCATCCATTTCCGCTCCGTCAGGGCCAGCGCCCCGCCGACGATGCAGATGACAGCCATCAAAATCGCCACCCGGTACAGCACCCCGTCCAGCACCGGGAAGCGCAGATGGAGGTAGGGCAGGTCGTAAAGCTCCTCCAGCAGCGCCACGCACAGCACCGACCATATACCAAAGTACAGGGCAATGCTGGCCTTCACCTTGCAGCAGGCCAGCGCCATCAGCGCCGCGGAGGCCGGCAGCTCCACAGGGATGAGCCAGTTGCATTGCTCCGCCGTCAGATACAGCGTACCAAGGCAGAGCAGGCCGTTGCAGAGCAGAAATGCCGCAGCCCACAGCGGGAACCCCCTCCTCCGGGGCAGAGGCAGCAGGAACACCAGGCAGAACCCCCAGCAAAATATATAGGAGCAAAAGTTTATCCAGTAGGTTTGCATCACCATTATGTGCTGCCCCCCATGTACCGCGTCAGCGCCGCCATGAAGGCCGTCCGGTTCCGGCGGCTGATGTCCAGGGGCGTTCCCGCCACAGTCACCACGTTCTTATCCACCTGGGACACATAGGCCAGGTTCACCAGGCACCAGTTGCTGCACCGGCTGAAATGGTAGGGCGCCAACTCCTGCTCCGCCTTCTGCATTGTCCCACGCAGGGCAAACTCACCCTGATTGGTGTGATAGTGCAGGATATGATTCTGAATCTCCACATAGTAGATGTCCCTGGTTTGCAGCACCTGGACGCCGCTTGCCAGCGTCAGGACGATGCGCTTCCCCTCCCGGCTCTCCGCCCGACGGATGGCCTTGGTCAGCTTCATGGCGAACACGTCATAGTTCACCGGCTTCAGCAGGAAGTCCAGCGCGTCCACCTCGTAGCCGTTGATGGCGTACTGGGCCATCTGGGTGATGAACACCAGCACCGCCTGTTCGTCCACCTGTCGGATGTGTCGGGCTGTTTCCATGCCGTCCATATCCGGCATGGCGATGTCCAGCAGGATGATGTCATACTCCGGCCGATAGTCCTGTACCAAATCCACCCCGCTGGGGAAGCAGGAAACCTCCATCTCCACAGAGTAGGCCTCCTCATATTGCTGCAAGAACTCCGTCAACTGCGCACGGGATTCCGCTTCGTCCTCTGCAATAGCTATCCGCAGCATGGCGCATCACGCCCCTCTCTTATCCGAAAAACGGTTTTTAACTTTTTCACAGTTTAGCATAGGAAGCATCAAAATGCAAGCCGTGTTCCGGGCGGCGTCCGGCCGTCACCCTGCGGCCCCATCCTCCGCTTCCGCATCCGTTGACGACGCTTCCTCCGGCTCCTCCTCTGCGGCGGGCATGATTTGCTCCACCAGGGTCAGGAGAACGTCCGCAAAGGCGGTGAAACTGGTGTCCGTCTGAGACAGGGAGTAGTACAGTGTGCCGTCCTCACCGTCGTAGCTGAACTCGCAGTAATAGGTGTCCTCCAGCAGCCACACGTCCAGGGAACTGAACCGGCTGTCCGCACACTGAATACCGCCGGCGCTTTTCCCGTTCAGGAGGCCGGACAGGCCCTCGTAGTCCTCCTCCGAGGCGGACATCCGCAGTTCAATCACGGTATCCTCATAGTCATAGTCGATTTGCCCGATGGTGCCGCCCAAGACGGCATAGCTGACAGCCTCCGCCCCCGCCACCGTCAGCTCCTGCATGACAAAGCCGGTGGCCTCGCTGATGGCCTCCGCAGAGGCGCAGAGGGCTTCGGCGCTGGCAGCGGACTGCTCTGCCTCATCCCCGCCGCCGCAGCCGGTGAGGGCGCCCATCGGCAGGCACAGAGCCAGCAGCAGCGCACAGACACGCCTCTTCATGGGCCGCCTCACAGGGTTTCCAGGAAGCGGTGGAAGGCGGCCTTCCCCGCGTCCGTCCGCTTGAACACGCCTGCGTCCTCCAGCACGCCCACAAAGACCTGGCCGACCTCTTCCCGCAGGATACGCATCCGGTTGCCGTCGGTCATTTCCGGGTGGCGGGCCTGCACCTCGTTGGCCCAGACCGCGTGCTTGGCGGTTTTTTCGTCCGCCATCAAATCTCTGCCCTCGGAGATGGCGTCCTCCAGCACCTCCAGTTCGTCCTTCAGCCGGGCGGGCAGCACTGCCAGACCCATCACCTCGATGAGGCCGATGTTCTCCTTTTTAATGTGGTGCTTCTCGTCATGGGGATGGAAAATGCCCAGGGGATACTCCTCCGTGGTGCGGTTGTTCCGCAGCACCAAATCCAGCTCAAAGTCCGCCCCTCTCCGGCGGGCGATGGGGGTGATGGTGGAGTGGGGGGTGCCCTCCGTCTCATGGAGGATGTCCGCCTCCGGGTCGTCATAGCCCCGCCAGGCCGTCAGGATGTGGTCGGCCAGGGCCACCAGTTGCTTCGGGTCTGCCGCCTTGAGGCGAATCACGCTCATGGGCCACTTCACCAGGCCGCAGGTGACCTCCTCATAGCCGGAGACGGTGAACAGCTCCTCACAGGGGGCCTTGGCCATGGCGAACTCATAGTGTCCGCCCTGATAGTGGTCATGGCTCAGGACGCTGCCGCCCACGATGGGCAGGTCGGCGTTGGAGCCCACAAAGTAGTGGGGGAACAGGGTGACGAAGTCCAGCAGGTTGGTAAAGCAGTCCGCGTCAATGTGCATTGGCACATGGTCTTTGCACAGGACGATACAATGCTCATTATAATAGACATAGGGGCTGTACTGGAGGAAGTAGTCCTTCCCCCCCAACTCCAGGGGGATGATGCGGTGATTCTGCCGGGCAGGGTGGTTCAGCCGCCCCTGGTAGCCCTCGTTCTCCGCGCAGAGCTGGCACTTGGGGTAGGTGGTGCTCTTGGCCTTGCCCGCCGCCGCGATGGCCTTGGGGTCCTTTTCCGGCTTGGACAGGTTGATGGTGATGTCAATGGTGCCGTACTCTGTCTCCACCGTCCACTTTTGGTCCTTGGCAATGCGGTCACGGCGTATATAGTTGGTGTCCCCGGAGAAGGCGTAATACCAGTCGGTGGCGGCCTCCGGGCTTTCGTCGTAGAAGTTCAGGAACTCGTCAATGACCTCGGAGGGCTTGGGGGTCAGCAGGCCCATCAGCTTCGTGTCAAACAAATCCCGATAGGTGGTGGAGTTGCCCTCGATGACGCCGGTTTCATAGGCGTAGTCACAGAGCTTATCCAGGATGCTCTGGATGGGGGGAAGGCTGTCCACCTCCACCAGGCCGTCAAAGCCGTCCAGGTGCAGGGCGGCCAGGAACTGGTTCGCCGCCCAGAGCCGGTCTACCTCCTCCAGCCAGTTCTTTTGCACCGCATATTCTACCAACTGAGAAATTTCAAGTTCCAGCATTGTGATACCCTCCTGATTATCTTATCGCAATTCCGCGTCGCCAATTAAGGTGCAGCCGCCCACCGGGCGGATGGCTGTCACCCGGCAGGCCCCGGCCCCCAGCAGGGCGTCCATGCCCGCCTGGAAGTCCGGCACCTGCTCCACCGGAACGAAAGCCTGAATGGTGCCGGCAAAGCCGCCGCCATGAACCCGGAAGGCCCCCTTTCCTGCCAGCAGATGCTCCGCCATGGCCAGGGCCACCGCCACAGGCTGGGAGGCGCTGTCCCGGAAGGTGGCGATGTTCTGTAAGTACATGAAGGAGGAGCGGCCGGACTCCGACACCAGCGCCAGGAACCGGTCAAACTGCCCCGCCTCCAGGGCGGCCACCTGCTGCTCTACCCGATGGCAGTCAGAGAAGTAGTGAATGGCCCGCAGCACCGCCCGGTCGCCGCACTGCTTCCGCAGGGCGGGGATGGACTTGTAAAATTCTTCTTCCTCCACCTGGGACAGGACTTCCTTGCCGAAGCAGGCCGCCACAGCCCGCATCTCGATGGGCATCGCCGCATAGTCGGCGGTCATGTCCGCATGGTCTGCGCCGGTGTCCACAATGCAGAGGGCGTAGCCCTCCTTGGCGAAGTCAAAGTCCACCGCATGATAGACCGGGTTATCGGCGTCCCCAAAGTCAATGGTGACTACGCCGCCGATGGCGCAGCCCATCTGGTCCAGCAGGCCGGAGGGCTTGCCGAAGTAGACGTTCTCCGCATACTGCCCGATTTGAGCCACCTGGGCCATGGAGAGGGCGCCGCCGCAAAACAGCGCGTTCACCGCCACGCCCACCAGCACCTCAAAGCAGGCGGAGGAGGACAGGCCGCTGCCCCCCGGCACACTGGAGGTCACATAGGCGTCAAAGCCGCTGACGGAATACCCCAGCTGGCTGACCCGGGCCAAAATGCCCCGCACCAGGGACTGGGTGGTATTCTCCTCCGACGGCACCTTTTCCAGCTGCTCAGTGTCCACCGTGAGCAGGCCGTAGCCTTC
This sequence comes from Clostridiales bacterium, assembly GCA_021201475.1. Taxonomy (GTDB): domain Bacteria; phylum Bacillota; class Clostridia; order Oscillospirales; family Oscillospiraceae; genus Onthomonas. The sequence goes on along the minus strand of JAJQEV010000119.1, from coordinate 51,291 downwards.
CGACTGGATATTGACCAGGGAGGTGCCGTTCTTGGCGCAGCAGGCCAGGGCGTCCAGGTCCACGCTGCCCGTCAGCACCTTGCCTCTCTGATGGTCGGTGTGGTTGCCCCCCAACTCTGTCCGGCCCGGAGCGGAGTAGACGGCCACCTCTGTCTCGTCCCCCCTGGAAAAGGCAGTCTGAAAGCCCTCCGTGACGTGCAGGATACGCTGCCGCAAATCGGCCACCTCCCCGGATGGCCGACAATAGAGATAGGACAGGCGTTCGTCGTACGCCCCGCCTGCCAACTGCTCCCGCAGCTCTTGGATTGTCAACATAGCTGTTCCTCCTGTATCATGATTGCGCAAGCGGTTGTCATTCCTGATTTCCCCCATCTGCCGCTTGCCTGGGGGCTGTTTACTGTAGCCCTATTGTAGCATATTCCTTCCATGGGGACAAGCGGGAAACAACTCTTAATGCTGTAAAATTTCGTCCGATTGTGTAAAAACAACTCGGGCAGGAGGCCGCTTCACAGACAAACGGCCCTCTGCCCGAGTTGATTTGTTTTAAAGAATATGCTCCAAAATATAGCGCACCTCAAGGCCCTGCTTATGCTGCCAGCGCACATAGTTCACCACGACCCCTAAAATCACGATGGTGCCGCAGAAGTACAGCCACATCATCAGCAGCACGATGGAGGCCAGGGAGCCGTAAATCATGGAATAGCGGTTGGACAGGGTGATGAAGAAGGAGAACAGCCAGGTGAACAGCGTCAGCGCCAGAGACGCGAACAGCGCACCGCTGGCCACCGGCGGATGGTGTCTGCCGCCGGGAGAGGTGATGCGGTAAATGAGCATCAGCAGCAGCATGGCCAGGCCGAACATGATGCCCGCCCGGGACCAGTTCCACAGCTTGGTAGGGATGGAGATGGAGAAGATGTCGTTGACCATTTGGATGAACCAACTGCCGGTAAAGACAATGACCATCGTGAAGTAAATAAACACGATGAGCAGGACGGAGTACAGCACGGAAAACAGGAAATACTTCACGCCGCGGAACACCTTCCGACAATATATCTCGCCGGAGATGGAAATCAGGCTCCGGAAAGCGGCGGAGGCGGCGGTCAGCATGGAAATCAGCCCCGTAATCAGCAGGGCAATGCTCAGATTGTTCAGGACGTAGGCCACATACTCCTCCAGCAGCACATAGATTTGCTCCGGCAGGATGGCCTCTATAACGCTCAGCACCTGGGCGTCGCTGACAGGCAGTACGCCGATGATACCGATCACCATGATCAGCAGGGGAAAAATCGTCATCAGAGCATAGTAGGCGAATTCCGCGCCGGAGCGGGAGATCCGCCGATCCAGAAACACGCCGACAACACAGTAGAGCAGCCGTACCGGATAATAGCGCTCGGACATCCGGTCCACCCAGCCGTTTACCCTCTTCTCCATATCAGCACCTCTTTCCCGGGGCATCTGCGCTGTGCCTTCCCCGGGTATGATATGCGCTCCGCCCTCCGTTTATCACCGGGCGACAGCAAAAGCAAAAACCGCCTGCAAATCGGGCAGACGGCTTATGCTAACCAATCAATGGCTCATGCTCACTCAATTGCGTTCAACTTAATGGTCATCTGGCTCTTCTTGTGAGCGGCCTTGTTCCGATGAATCAGACCCTTCGCAGCAGCCTTGTCAACGCACTTGATTGCGGCTTTGTAGGCGGTAGCGGCCTCGGCGCGGTCGCCTTCGTCAGCCTTGGCATCAAAGTTCTTGATCAGAGTCTTCATTTCAGACTTTGCAGCCTTGTTCTGTGCAGTCTTGCTCTGCGCAACCAGAACACGCTTCTTCGCGGACTTGATATTCGGCAAATCTAACACCTCCTGTACCAGCATCGCAGGCGCGTCAAATTTACACCTGCGCAGTCACATATTATACCATGAAACAATATCCTTTGCAACTGGTTTTTTCGTTTTTTTGTTGGGAGATTTCATAATTTTCTCCGCTGCGGGCAAGGCTAGTTTGAGGTGACTTTGACGATGCGAACGCATGATTCAGACCTGATCGACGAGGCCAGGGAGCTTTGGCAGTCCCGGCAGGGCGACCCCGGCCACCTGCCCGGCATCCGCTCGGAGGAACGCTCCTGCGGCCCCTTCTCCCTCAGCGAGGTGGAGGTGCTGACCCCCCAGGGGGCGGAGCAGGTGGGCAAGCCGGAGGGGCTGTACCTGACCCTGACCCTGGATGCGCTGCTGCACCGGCGCACCGCCCGGTTTTCCGCGGCGGCGGAGGCCGTGGCGGAGCAGGTGGCGCGGCTCCTGCCGCCGGAGGCGGAGCAGGTGCTGGTGGTGGGCCTGGGCAACCGGGCGGTGACGCCGGACGCCGTAGGCCCCCGTACGGCAGACACGGTGCTGGTGACCCGGCACCTGGTAGACCAGATGCCGGAGGTCTTCGGTGCCTTCCGCCCGGTCTCCGCCCTGGCTGCGGGGGTGCTGGGGAATACCGGCATGGAAAGCGGCGAGGTGGTGCAGGCCGTAGTCGGGGCGCTGAAGCCGGACGCGGTCATTGCGGTGGACGCCCTGTGCGCCCGCAGCGTCCGGCGGCTGGGTTCCACGGTGCAGCTCAGCAACACCGGTATCGCCCCGGGCAGCGGGGTGGGCAACGCCCGCTTCGCGCTGACGGAGGAGACTCTGGGGGTGCCGGTGGTGGCGGTAGGCGTCCCCACTGTGGTGCGGGCGGAGGTGCTGGCCGCCCAGTGGGGCGGCCAGCCGGAGGGGCAGAACGATTTGGCCTCCCTGCTGGTGACACCCAAGGAAATCGACGCGCTGGTGGCCGACGTGTCCAGGCTGCTGGGCTACGGTATCAGCATGGCCCTGCAAAAAGGGCTGAGCCTGGAGGATTTGGAGGCGCTGCTCAGCTGACTGCCTCCGGCAAGCCAAAAAAGGCCGACCTGCCATGGCAGGTCGGCCCTTGGGGAAACGGAGCTTACATCAGCTTGCGGAACATGGTCTTGAAGTCTTCAATGCTGGCCTCCTTGGGATTGCCGGGGGCGCAGGCGTCGGCGGCGGCGGACTGGGCCAGGAAGTCCAGATCCTCCTCCTTCATGGCGGGCAACTTGGTGGGGATGCCCACGTCGGCGGAGAGCTGCTTCACGGCGTCAATGGCGGCCTGGCGATAGGTGGCCTGATCCATGCCGGTGGTGTCAACGCCCATGGCCTCGGCGATGTCCTTGAACTTCTCGCCGGTGGCCTCCTGGTTGAACTCCATGACGATGGGAAGCATCATGGCGCAGGCGACGCCGTGGGGGGTGTCATAGACAGCGCCCAGGGTGTGAGCCATAGAGTGGGCAATGCCCAGGCCAACGTTGGAGAAGGCCATGCCGGTGACGAACTGACCCAGAGCCATGCCCTCGCGGCCCTCCTGCTCGTTCTTGACGGCGGCGCGGAGGTTCTTGGAGATGAGCTTGATGGCCTCCAGGTTCAGGCAGTCGGCCAGCTCCCAGGCGGCCTTGGTGGTGTAGCCCTCGATGGCGTGGGTCAGGGCGTCCATGCCGGTGGAGGCGGTCAGGCCCTTGGGCATGGTGGACATCATGTCAGGGTCAACGATGGCAATGTCGGGAATGTCGTTCACGTCCACGCAGACGAACTTGCGCTTCTTCTGCACATCGGTGATGACGTAGTTGATGGTGGCCTCAGCGGCGGTGCCGGCGGTGGTGGGGACGGCGATGGTGTAGACGGTGCGGTTCTTGGTGGGAGCCACGCCCTCCAGGGAGCGAACGTCCGCGAACTCAGGGTTATTGATAATGATGCCGATGGCCTTGCCGGTGTCCATGGAGGAGCCGCCGCCAATGGTGATCATATAGTCCGCGCCGGAGGCCTTGTAGGCTTCCACGCCGGTCTGGACGTTCTCAATGGTGGGGTTGGGCTTGATGTCGGAATAGACCTCATAGGCCATGCCCGCCGCGTCCAGCAGGTCGGTGACCTTCTTGGTGACGCCGAACTTGACCAGGTCGGGGTCGGAGGCGATGAACGCCTTTTTCAGGCCCTTGGCCTGAACCAGGCCGGGAATCTCCTGGATAGCGCCCTTGCCGTGATAGGAAATGCCGTTGAGTACGAAACGATTGACCATAGTGATTACATCCTTTCTGCCTTTGTCAAAAATACGGGGTTATTTTTTACCGGGGATGAGGTACCCTCCGAGCATACTTCTTTCAGCATGCATCTTTTATTATAGTAGCACAGGACACCCCCACTGTCAAGCAGAAAGCGCCGTTCCAAACGGGGAAATCAGCAGCCCGTCACTCCAGGTTCAGCCGGGTGTCCAGGATGTACCGGGTGATGAGGAAGAAAATCACTGTACCCACGATTTGGAGAGCGGCTTCCACCAACATCCCCCCTGTGAGCAGTGGCACGGCCTCCGCCAGCGTCTCCACTTCAATCACTGCCTCCGCCAGTGTCTCCACCTCAACCGTCGCTTCCACCAGGAAGCCGTCCGGGATGAAAGCCGTCAGCACGCTGCTTGCCAGGTCGCCGAGGATAGACAGCACCATGGCCAGCCCGATGTAGGCCAGCACGCTGACGCCCACCCGATGGCTGCTGGCCATGTGGCCCACGGCCTGGGCCAGGTAAATCGTCTGAATCCCAAAGGCCACGCTGGCCAGCAGGTAGAGGAAGCCGGAGGCAAGGATGGCAGCCCACGCCCCTGCCGAAATACCGCTGGCCAGGTACAGGTTGTAGAACACGCCCGTTATGCCCGAACCGAGCAGCACCTCCCCCATCAGGAGCAGGAACGCCAGCGCCCCCACAAGGGCACTGCCCACCATGGCCACCAGGGCCGCCAGCCCCTTGGACAGGATGAGGGAGCCGGTTTTCACCGGCAGGGTGAACATCAGGTAGCCCTCGTTTTTCAGCAGACCGTGGTAGAACCGCTGGACAATCAGCACTACGCAGAGGACAACCATGGCAATCATCACGCACACCAGCACCAACAGCAGCAGGCCGGGCAGAAGGCCGCTGTCCTCCCAATCCGTGGCGGGCAGCAGGAGGCCGTTCACCAGCGCCAGCGCCAGGGCGACGCCCCAGAGGGGCAGGAAGTTGCGCATCATGTAGCGCAGCTCTAATTTACATAGTTTTCCAAACATATCGGTTCCCCCTCCTCTCAGACCATGCGGAACATGGCGCGGAACACCTCGTCCACGCTCTTGCCTTCCCGCTCGCGGATATTGTCCACCGTGTCGTGGAGGACGACGCGTCCCTCCTGGAGGAACACGGCCTCATCCAGCACCTGTTCCACGTCGGCAATCAGGTGGGTGGAAATCAGGACGGTGCCCTCCGGGTTGTAGTTGGACAAAATCGTATCCATGATATAGTCCCGGGCGGCGGGGTCTACCCCGGCGATGGGCTCGTCCAGCAGGTAGAGCATGGCCCGGCGGCTCATCACCAGCACCAGTTGCATCTTCTCCAGCGTTCCCTTGCTCATGGTCTTGATTTTCATGGTGGGCGCGATATGAAGGCTCCCGCACATGGCCTCAGCCCTGGCCCGGTCAAAATCGGCGTAAAAGTCCTGGAACAGATCCAGCACCTGCGATACCTTCATCCACTCCGCCAGATAGGGGCGGTCGGGCAGATAGCTGACGATGGCTTTCGTGTAGACCCCCGGCGCGGTGCCGTCGATTTCCACCACGCCCGCGTCGGGCTGGAGCAGACCGTTTAAGAGCTTGATTAAGGTGGTCTTGCCCGCCCCGTTGGGGCCCAGCAGGCCCACGATGCGGCCCGGCTGCAAGTCCAGACTCACGTCCAGAAGGGCGGGCTGCCTGCCGTAGGCTTTGGTGACGCCGGAAAGGTGTACCAGTTCATTCATAGGGATTCTCCTCCTTCAATTTTTGCTGTATCTGAGCCGGGGTATATCCCAGGCCCTCCATGCCCTGGCAGAACGCCTCCATGAGCTGCTCTGCCAGCTGGCTGCGGACTTCCTCGACCCGCTGGGCGTCAGAGGTCACCAGCCGCCCGGCGGTTCGGTTGCTCTCCACCAGGCCGTCCTTTTCCAGCTCCGACAGGGCCCGCTGCATGGTGTTGGGGTTGACCCCCGCCTCCGCCGCCAGTTCCCGCACGGTGGGGAACCGGCTGCCCATAGGATAGTCGCCGGTGACGATGCGCCGGGTCAACTCTTCCTTTAGCTGGAGCCAAATCGGGCGGTCTGAGGTCAGCTTCCACTCCATTGTCCCACCTCCTTATTGTATTAGGTTAATAATACAATAACACACTCATACGGCTTTGTCAACCGAAAGTTGAAAAATTTTGCAAAAAGAAAGCGTGCCGGAAAACCGTTGACTTTCCCAATCGGTGCGGGTATAGTGGAGGAAAGATTACGCTTTCCAGGAGGTACCGCAATGAAGCCGTTTGAGCGCCGCCATAAGGAATCCCGGCCCGTGCTGGCCATCTGCTACGATTTTGACAAGACCCTGTCGCCGGACGATATGCAGGCCCAGGGCTACATTCAGTCGGTGGGCTACGACGTGGAGCAGTTCTGGGAGGAGACCAACGTTTTCGCCCAGAAGTACGATATGGACAGTAACCTGTCCTATATGTATAAGATGGTGCAAAAGGCCAGGGAGAAGCAGCTCCCCTTCACCCGCTCCTCCCTGATGGAGTACGGGGCGAAGGTGCAGCTCTTCCCCGGCGTGGAGGGCTGGTTTGACCGGATGCGGGCCTACGGCCAGGCCCAGGGCGTCCTGGTGGAGCATTACATCATCTCCTCCGGGCTCAAGGAGATGATAGAAGGCTCCTCCATCGCCCGGCAGGGGGCGTTTGAGAAGATTTACGCCAGCTCCTTCTATTTTAATGAGCAGGGGGAGGCGGAGTGGCCCGCCCAGGCCATCAACTACACCAGCAAGACCCAGTTCCTCTTCCGCATCAAGAAGGGGGTGCTGGACGTGAACGACGCTGCCGTGAACGATTACTTTCCACCGGAGAATGTGCGGGTACCCTTCCGCAACATGGTTTACATCGGGGACAGCATCACGGACATCCCCTGTATGAAGCTGGTGAACTCCTACGGCGGCCACGCCATCGGTGTCTACGACCCGGACACCGGTGACCGGGCCAGAGTGTTCCAGATGATGAAGGACGACCGCATCCGCTACTTCGCCCCCGCCGACTACCGGGAGGGCTCCCAGCTGGACAGCCTGCTGAAGGCCATCATCCGCAAGACGGCGGCCTATGAGCCGCTGGAGGAGCGACACTGGGCGGACGTGACCGCCGCCGCAGAGGCACCTGCCGGGGTGTGAGGCGCTGCCGAACGGCGGAGGCATTTTTCAGGAATCGCTTGTCTCTTGGGAACAAATGTGCTATACTGTACCCGATGTGAATGTCCCCACCGGGATGAATTGAGAAGGAGTGCTTCGTTATGACCTACAAAGAGGAATTTATCACCTTCATGGTACGCTCCGGCGTGCTGACCTTCGGTGATTTTACCACAAAGAGCGGCCGCAAAACCCCTTACTTTATCAACACCGGCAACTATAAAACCGGCGCCCAGGCCGCCAAGCTGGGGGACTACTACGCCGCCTGCCTGAAGGAGAACCTGGGCGGGGAAGTCACCGCCCTGTTCGGCCCCGCCTACAAGGGCATCCCCCTGGTGGTCACTGCCTCCGCCAGCCTGTACCGCAACTATAGCATCGACCTGCCCTACTGCTTCAACCGCAAGGAGGCCAAGGATCATGGCGAAGGCGGCAGCATGGTGGGCTACAAGCCCCAGGACGGGGACGTGATCGCCATTGTGGAGGACGTAGTCACCGCCGGTACCGCCGTCCGGGAGAGCATTGAGCTGTTCAAGCATGTTGCCGACGCGAAGCTGACCTACCTGTTCGTCAGCGTGGACCGGATGGAGCGTGGCACCAGAGACTGTTCCACCCTGGACGAACTGCGGCAGGACTACGGCATCAAGGTCTGTCCCATCGTCACCGTAAAGGAAATCATTGCCTTCCTCCACAACCGCCCCATCGACGGGAAGGTCTACATTGACGACGCCATGAAGGCCAGCATGGAAGCCTATCTGGCGCAGTACGGCGCAAAGGCGTAAGCCGTCCGCGCACCCACGCACTTCACCACGGGAGGTGAATCCCCTTGCCCCCTTTCAAAGTACACGCCCCCTTTGCACCCTCCGGCGACCAGCCGGAGGCCATTGCCGCCCTGGCCCAGGGGGTGGAACTGGGGCTGGATGAGCAGACCCTGCTGGGCGTCACCGGCTCCGGCAAGACCTTCACCATGGCCAAGGTCATCGAGCAGGTGCAGCGCCCCACCCTGGTGTTGGCTCACAACAAGACCCTGGCCGCCCAGCTCTGCGCGGAGTTCAAGGAGTTCTTCCCGGAGAATGCGGTGGAGTACTTCGTCTCCTACTACGACTACTACCAGCCGGAGGCTTACATCCCCCACACCGACACCTTCATCGAGAAGGATGCCAGCGTCAACGACGAGATTGACCGCCTCCGCTCCTCCGCCACCTCCGCCCTGTTCGAGCGGGAGGACGTCATTGTGGTGGCTTCCGTCTCCTGCATCTACGGCCTGGGCGACCCCATTGACTACAAAAACATGGTCATCAGCCTCCGCACCGGCATGGAGTATGGCCGGGACGCTTTGCTGAGTAAGCTGATTGAGATACGCTACGAGCGCAACGACATCGCCTTTGACCGCAATATGTTCCGCGTCCGGGGGGACACGGTGGAGATTTTCCCGGTGTACGCGAAAGACCACGCCATCCGCGTGGAGTTCTGGGGGGACGAAATCGACCGCATCAGCGAGGTCAACGTGGTCACTGGCACCCCCACCCGCATCCTGAACCATGTGGCCATCTACCCCGCCAGCCACTATGTCACCTCCAAGGAGAAGCTGGCGAAGGCGCTGGTGGAGATAGAGCGTGAGATGTGGGAGCGGGTGGCCTTTTTTGAGGCCCAGGGCAAGGCGGTGGAGGCTCAGCGCATCCGCCAGCGCACCCAGTACGACATGGAGATGATTCGGGAGCTGGGCTACTGCCAGGGCATTGAGAACTATTCCCGGGTGATTTCCGACCGGCCTGTGGGTTCCCCGCCGCTGACGCTGCTGGACTACTTCCCGAAGGATTTTCTGATGTTCATTGACGAGAGCCACGTCACCCTCCCCCAGGTACACGCCATGTACAACGGCGACCATCAGCGGAAAACCACCCTGGTGGACTACGGCTTCCGCCTGCCTTGCGCCTACGACAACCGCCCCCTGAAATTTGACGAGTTCCAGGAGCGCATCAACCAGGTGATTTACGTCTCTGCCACCCCCGGCCAGTACGAGCAGGAGCGCTCCGGCCAGGTGGTGGAGCAGCTCATCCGGCCCACCGGCCTGCTGGACCCGGAAATTGAGGTGCGCCCGGTGGAGGGCCAAATCGACGACCTGATCGGGGAAATCAACCTGCGCATCGAGCGGAAGGAGCGGGTGCTGGTCACCACCCTGACCATCAAAATGGCGGAGGACTTGACGGAATACCTCCGCTCCTCCGGCATCAAGGCGAAGTATATGCACCACTCCATTGAAACCATCGAGCGGACGGAGATGATACGCGACCTGCGGCTGGGCACCTTTGACGTGCTGGTGGGTATCAACCTGCTGCGGGAGGGGCTGGATATGCCGGAGGTCAGCCTGGTGGTCATTCTGGACGCGGACAAGGAGGGCTTTCTGCGCTCTGGCACCTCCCTGATTCAGACCATCGGACGGGCCGCCCGGAACGCTCAGGGCAAGGTCATTCTCTACGCGGATACCGTCACCCCCTCCATGGCCTATGCCATGGACGAGACCGCCCGCCGCCGGGAGGCCCAGGACGCCTACAACAAGGCTCACGGCATCGTCCCCAAAACCATCAGGAAGGATGTGCGGGAGCTGCTGGAAATCTCCAAGGCGGTGGAGGACACTGACGATTTCAGCGGCAAACAGATGACCCAGGCCGAGATAAAGGCCGCCATCGACAGGCTGGAGAAGCAGATGCGCAAGGCCGCCCAGCAGCTGGAGTTCGAGTTGGCCGCCGCGTTGCGGGACCAGATCATCGAGCTGCGGGGAAAATTGAAGAAATGACGGAACAAGGTAATGCATCATCGCCTGTCCGAAAGAGTTTGCGATTGGGCAGCTGGAATTATGCTGCAAAAAGCGCATATTTTATCACAATTGCACAAAAAACAGAGAGCATTTGTTTTGGGACAAGGAATCTGCTCTCCCATATCACCGTAGGGGCGCACAGTGTGCGCCCGCCGCTGCGGTGCCCTTAAGTGCTACCGGCCGAGTGGTGAACTCTGCTATTCAACAGATTCCCTCACATTATCCCGCTGTATCGGTAGAGCGGTTTGTCATTATGCCCAACCATATTCATGTGATTTTATGGATACGGCAGGAGGAAACGCCAGCCGGGCGCACACTGTGCGCCCCTACGGTTTCCAGGATTGTCAAGCAGCTAAAGGGAGCCGTCACAAAACAACTGGGCTATTCCGTCTGGCAAAAGTCTTTCTACGACCATATTCTGCGCAATGAGAATGACTATCTTTTAACAGTTCAATATATTGATGAAAACCCGCTCAAATGGGACCTTGACCCTTATCATACCCCAGCGGTTCAGCGGATTCCCTGAAATGAAAACCAAGGAGTTTCCATGCAAGACCATATTTATGTGAAAGGCGCACGCGCCAATAACTTAAAAAACGTGGACGTTTCCATTCCCCGGGACAAGCTGGTGGTCATCACCGGCCTGTCGGGGAGCGGGAAGTCCTCCCTGGCCTTTGACACCATTTATGCCGAGGGCCAGCGGCGGTATGTGGAGAGCCTGTCCTCCTACGCCCGGATGTTCCTGGGCCAGATGGACAAGCCGGATGTGGACTATATCGACGGCCTCTCCCCCGCCATCTCCATCGACCAGAAAACCACCTCCAAGAACCCCCGCTCCACCGTGGGGACGGTGACGGAGATTTATGACTACCTGCGCCTCCTCTGGAGCCGGGTGGGCACCCCCCACTGCCCCAACTGCGGCAAGGAGATTCAGCAGCAGACCATTGACCAAATCGTAGACCAGGTGATGGCCCTGCCAGAGGCCACCCGCATCCAAATCCTGGCCCCCGTCATTCGGGGGAAGAAAGGCGAACACGCCAAGGTCTTTGAGGACGCCCGCAAGTCCGGCTATGTCCGGGTGCGGGTGGACGGCAACCTGTACGACCTGTCCGAGGACATCCCCCTGAACAAGAACCAGAAGCATCACATTGATGTGATTGTTGACCGGCTGGTGGTGCGCCCTGACATCACCCAGCGGCTTACCGACTCCTGCGAGACCGCCAGCAAGCTGTCCGGCGGGCTGGTGGTGGTGAACCTGGTGCGGGAGGACAGGGATTTGACCTTCTCCCAGAACTACGCCTGTGAGGACTGCGGCATCTCCATCGAGGAGCTGTCCCCCAGAGCCTTCTCCTTCAACGCCCCCTATGGAGCCTGCCCCACCTGCTCCGGCCTGGGCAGCCAGTTAAAGGTAGACCCCGACCTGGTGATTCCCAATAAGGAGCTGTCCATTGCGGACGGCGCTATCCAGGCCAGCGGCTGGAACAAGGTGAAGGGGGACTCCATTGCCAAGATGTACTTTGACTCCCTCAGCGAGGAGTACGATTTTGACCTGTCCACCCCGGTGAAGAAGCTGCCGAAGAACATTATGGACGTGGTGCTGTACGGCTCAAAGGGCAAGAAACTGAAGCTCCACTATGACCACGCCCGGGGCAAGGGCACCCTGTTCCAGCCCTGGGAGGGCATCGTCCCCAACCTGGAGCGCCGGTATCAGGAGACCACCTCCGACGCCTCCAAGTCCGACATTGAGGACTGCATGAGCGAGTGCCCCTGCCCTGACTGCCAGGGCCGCCGCCTCAGGAAGGAGGTGCTGGCGGTGACGGTGGGCGGACTGAGCATCGACCAGTTCTGCGGCCTCCCGGTGAAGGAGGAACTGCAATTCATGCAGGACTTGCAGCTGACCCATCAGCAGCAGCTCATCGGTGCGCAGATTTTAAAGGAGATTCAGACCCGTCTGGGCTTCCTGAACTCCGTGGGGCTGGGCTACCTGACCCTGTCCCGGAAGGCGGCCACCCTGTCCGGCGGCGAGAGCCAGCGCATCCGCCTGGCCACCCAAATCGGCAGCTCCCTGATGGGGGTGCTGTACATTCTGGACGAGCCATCCATCGGCCTCCACCAGCGGGACAACGACCTGCTGCTGGGCACCATGAAGGACCTCCGGGACCTGGGCAACACCCTGCTGGTGGTGGAGCATGACGAGGACACCATGCGGGCCGCCGACTACCTCATCGACGTGGGGCCGGGGGCCGGCATCCACGGCGGCGAAATCGTGGCCGCCGGTACGGTGGACGAGGTGATGAACACTCCCGGCAGCCTGACCGGAGATTATCTGGCGGGGCGGAAGAAAATCGCCCTCCCCGCCGCCCGCCGCCCCGGCAGCGGCAAATGGCTCACCGTCCGGGGGGCCACGGAGCATAATTTGAAACACATCGACGTGAGCATTCCCCTGTCCACCTTCACCGTAGTCACCGGCGTCTCCGGCAGCGGCAAGTCCACCCTGGTGAACGACATCATTCACCATCGGCTGGCGGCAGACCTGAACCGGGCCAAATGCCGCAGCGGGAAGCATGAGGCGATAGAAGGGGAGGAGTACCTGGATAAGGTCATCTGCATCGACCAGAGCCCCATTGGCCGCACCCCCAAGAGCAACCCCGCCACCTACACCGGCCTGTTTACTGACATCCGTGACCTGTTTGCCGCCACGCCGGACGCCAAGGCCAGGGGCTACAACGCCAGCCGCTTCTCCTTCAACGTCCGGGGCGGACGGTGCGAGGCCTGCCAGGGGGACGGCCTGATTAAAATTGAAATGAACTTCCTGCCCGACGTGTACGTCCCCTGCGAAGTGTGCAAGGGCAAGCGCTACAATCGGGAGACGCTGGAGGTGCGCTACAAGGGCAAGAACATCTATGAGGTGCTGGACATGACGGTGGAGGAGGCCATGGGCTTCTTCGAGGCGCTGCCCAAAGTCCACCACCGGCTGGAGACGCTGTATGACGTGGGGCTGGGCTATATCAAGCTGGGCCAGCCCTCCACCACCCTGTCCGGCGGCGAGGCCCAGCGGGTGAAGCTGGCCACTGAGCTTTCCAAGCGCTCCACCGGCAAGACCTTCTATATTCTGGACGAGCCCACCACCGGCCTCCACACCGACGATGTGCGCCGCCTCATTGACGTTTTGCAGCGGCTGGTGGACGGGGGCAACACGGTGCTGGTCATCGAACACAACCTGAACGTCATCAAGTGCGCCGATTACCTCATCGACCTGGGGCCAGAGGGCGGCGACCAAGGTGGGCAAATCGTCTGCACCGGCACGCCGGAGGAGGTGGCCGCCTGCCCGGCGTCCTTCACCGGGCAATATCTGGCGCCGATTTTACAGCGGGACAGGGAGTAAGCCATGGATTATATGGAACAATTTCAGATGCAGCAAATCAGCCTGGCCTATGATGGTTTCCGGCCGGAGTTTGCCGTCAGGCTGTTCCCCGGCGGGCTGGAGGAGGCCGCCGGTCTGGCAAAGCGGCTGGCCCCGCTACTGTTCCCCAACACCGACTGGGTGGCGGAGCATTACCAGACCTGCTTTCAGTTTTACAGCACCTACGCCCTGGACAGGCTGATGGGCTACGAGGACAGCTATGCCCAGCAGGACTGCAAGAACAAGTTCAGCGGCCTGTCCCCGCTGACGCTGCACTGCGCCATCGAGCATTGCCAGGCCCAGCTCCATCGGGCATTTCCCAGCCTGGCGTAGCGAACGCTTTCCAGGAAAGCACTTCTGCAACTTCCATCCAGTATTCGCCTGACAGAAAGAAAGGGTCACACGTTTATGATTGCTGCGCTCCAAAGCCTGTGGGCTTGGTTCACCTCTACCATCGCCGGTAAGATCCTCATCTCCTGCTTCGTCTCCATGCTGCCGGTGGTGGAGCTGCGGGGCGGCATCCCCATCGCGGTGGGGTTCGGCCTCGCGCCAAATCTGGCCATCCCTATCTGCATCATCGGGAACTGCATCCCCATCATCCCCATCCTGATTCTGTTCCAGCGGGTACTGCGGTGGATGCGCCATCGGGGCGGCGTGGTGGGCCGCTTCGCCCTGTGGCTGGAGCACCACTGCACCAAGCACCGGGGCTTCCTGGACCGTTACGCGGGCATCGCCCTGTTCGTCCTGACCGCCGTCCCGCTGCCCGGCACCGGAGCCTGGACGGCTTCCATGCTGGCCGCCCTGGCCGGGGTACGCATCCGCAACGCCGCCCCTGCCATCACCCTGGGGGTGCTGGCCGCCGGGGCTGTCGTCAGCGTCGTCAGCTACGGCGTGGCGTCGCTGTTTTAACTACCAACCCACGCGCAATCCGCCCCCAGAGTGCATAGGATGCTTTGGGGGTGACGATTTATGCTGACTGCATTGCTGGCGCTGGGGGCGGCCTTCGGGCTGTGCTGCCTGGTGTGGGTGATTTATGGCTGGCTGGTGCTGGGCGGGGCGCGGGAGAGCGGCGTCTCCGTCCGGCTCTCCGCCGTTGGGGACGGCTCGGAAGCCGAAGCTGCGCTCCGCGCCTTGGGCTGGCTGGCCGCCGACCGCCTGCTGGACGCCCGCATTGAAGTAACGGACGACGGGCTGACGGAGGAGGGGCGCGCCCGCCTGCTGCGGGCCGTCCGGGGGAAGCCCCACATATTGATACGAACGCCGCAGGCGGATTCGGAGCAATGCTGAATTCCCGGCGCGGCCGGTTAGGATGGTGAACGCAATGGAGAAGACTGAGCTGGAGCAGCTGGAGGGAACCGTCTCCGCCGTGATTTTCCAGAATCAGGAGAACGGTTACTCCGTGCTGCGGCTCAAGGCGGGCCGCGGGGAGGCGGTGACGGTGGTGGGCATCCTGCCGGGGGTCTGCACCGGAATGCACCTGCTGCTGGAGGGCAGCTGGCAGAGCCATCCCAGCTATGGCCGCCAGTTCCGGGCGGAGCGCGGGGAGCAGCAGCTCCCCACCGAGACGGACGCCATTCTGGCCTACCTCTCCGCCGGGGTCGTCAAGGGCATCGGCCCCAAGCTGGCCCAAACGCTGGTCAGTACCTTTGGCACCCAAACCTTTGAGGTGCTGGAATCCCAGCCGGAGAAGCTGGCGGAACTCAAGGGCCTCTCCCTGAAAAAGGCCCGGGCCATCCAGTCGGAGTTCCTGCAAAAGGCGGGGATGCGCACGCTGCTGGAGTTCCTGTCCCAGCACAGCCTGCCCGCCGGGCTGGCCCTGCCCCTGTGGCACGACTACGGGCCAAAGGCCATCGAGATGGTACAGGGCGACCCCTACCTTCTGGTGGACCCGGAGTGGGGGGTACGGTTTGCCGACGCCGACCGCCTGGCCGCCCAACTGGGCATCCGGGCGGACGACCCTCAGCGGGTGGAGGCGGGCATCCTCTACACCCTGACCCACAACCTGGACGTGGGCCATGTGTTCCTGCCCAGGGACAAGCTGCTGCCGGTGGCCGCCCGGCTGCTCCGCAGCAGCGAGGGAACCCCCTCTCTGGAGACGATGGAGGAGGCGCTGGACGCCTTGCAGCTGCGGGGCGAAATCGTGATTGACGAAATCGCCGGGCTCACCGCCGTTTACCGGGCCGACCTCCATGAGGATGAGTGTTACATCGCCTTGCGCCTGAAGGAGATGCTGGGCCGGGAGCTGCTTCCTCCTGCCAACATCGAGGAACTCATTGACCAGGTGGAGCAGCGGCAGCACCTGACCTATGCCCCTCAGCAGCGGGAGGCGGTGCGGCTGGCGGCCCGGAGCCAAATCATGCTCCTCACCGGCGGCCCCGGCACCGGCAAAACCACCTCTCTCCGGGGGATTCTCGGCCTTTTTGAGGCCACTGGGGTGAAAACCGACCTGGCCGCCCCCACGGGCCGGGCCGCCAAACGGCTCAGCGACCTGTGCGGCGTAGAGGCCACCACCATCCACCGCCTGCTGGGGGCGGGGTACGACCCGGCCAGCGGACAGTTGGCCTTCTCCAAGGATGAGGACGACCCGCTGGAGGCGGAGGCGGTCATTGTGGATGAGATGTCCATGGTGGACATCCCCCTGATGGCCTCCCTGCTGCGGGCACTGAAGGGCGGCTGCCGCCTGGTGCTGGTGGGCGACCCGGATCAGCTCCCCAGCGTGGGGCCGGGGCAGCTCTTTGACCATCTGATCCGCTCCGGCAAGCTCCCGCTGGTGCGGCTGACGGAGATTTTCCGTCAGGCCCGGGAGTCCGCCATCGTGATGAACGCCCATGCGGTGGATCAGGGGGAGTGCCCCGACCTCCATAACCGGGGGAAGGATTTCTTTTTCCTCCGCAGGCCCGACCCGGAGCAGGCGGTGGAGACCATCGTAGACCTGTGCGTCCGGCGGCTGCCCCAGAATATGGGCATCCCCGCCGACCAGATTCAGGTGCTCTCCCCCACCCGGAAGTACATCGCCGGGACAGGCAACCTGAATACGGCCCTCCAGGCGGCGCTGAATCCCCCGGGGGCGGACAAGCGGGAGAAGCAGTACGGCGGCTTCACCTTCCGGGAGGGAGACCGGGTCATGCAGATTCGGAACAATTACGACATCCTGTGGCGGGAGCGCCGGGGCGACAAGGGCGGCATGGGCATTTTCAACGGGGACATCGGTGTGATAGAGTCCATTGACAGCCGCACGGAGCTAATGACTGTCAACTTTGAGGGCAGGGTGGCGGACTACACCTCCGATATGCTGTCCGAGCTGGAGCCGGCCTACGCCATAACGGTGCATAAGGCCCAGGGCAGCGAGTACCGGGCGGTCATCCTGGCCGCCGTCAACGGGGCCCCCAAGTTGCTGACCCGTGGCGTCCTCTACACCGCCATCACCAGGGCGAAGGATCTGCTCATCATCGTGGGGGAAGAGGCCGTCATTGCCAAAATGGTGGCCAATGACCGCCAGACCCGGCGGTACAGCGGCCTCCGGGCCAGGCTGATGGCGGAGGACACCTAAGCCGCCGGGGCTTGCAAAATCCGCAGATTCTGATACAATAAAGTTGGAAACCATTCCGGGAGGTGCTGAAATGACAGAGGAAGAACACAAGGAACTGCACGAGGCGGGCGTCCCCCACAAGCACGAGCATACCAGCACGAAAGCCGTCCTGAACCGCCTCTCCCGGGCCATCGGCCATTTGGAGCACGTCCGGCAGATGGTGGAGGACGGGGAGGACTGCTCTGCGGTGCTGATTCAGCTGGCCGCCGTCCGCTCCGCCCTGACCAGCACCAGCCGGGTGATTTTGAAGGACCACATCGACCACTGCATTGTGGACGCCGTGGAGGAGGGCAATATGCAGGCCATCGAGGATTTGGAGAATGCCATCGACCAGTTTATGAAATAGCCGTTTTTTTGCGCCTCATTTTTCAGAAACTGCTTGCAGTCTCCGGAAAATCCGTGTAGAATGGAGTTATACATTATATAATAAAGTGATTTTCCGGAGGTAGCAACATGAGCAATCAATCGAAGCAGTCTGGCTTTATGAAGGAGCGGCACCGCATTCCGGAGGAACAGCGGCGCCGCCAGAATCTGCCCCTTCGCTCCGAGGTGCAGACCCATCGGGTCTATCAGGCGGAGCCCATTTCCGACACCTGCTGGGCCTATATGAAGCTTCTGCGGGAGCGGGACAGGACGAAAACGGTCTATGACATCGACCCCTATGTGGAGGTCTATCGGTTCCGGGAAAACATCTACGGCCTTCTGACGGAGAGCCTGGACGGCATGGGCGACGTCTGGATGTATCTGGTGGTGGGGCCGGAGCGGGCGCTGCTGGTGGACACCGGTTTCGGCCTGGGCGACCTGAAAGGGCTGTGCGACAAACTCACCGGTGGCAAGGAGCTTTATGTGGTCAACACCCACTGCCACTTTGACCACGCTTATGGCAACTCCCAGTTTGACCGGATCTACTGCCACGAATACGAAGTCCCCAGTATGCGGGCCCTGGATGAACATCTGTGGGATTACCTCTTTGAGGAGGACACCGGCCGCTGCATTTGGACGGAATTTGACCGGGCCGACCTGATTGGCTTCCGGCCCTACGAAATCGTGGGCTGCCCGGACGGCTATACCTTCGACCTGGGCGGCGGCCATGAGGTAGAGCTGATCCACCTTGGGGGCCACACCCCCGGCCACGCCGGTTACCTGGACAAGAAGGACAAGGTGTTCTTTGCCGGTGACGACATCGTCAGTATGCGGGTGGGTGTCGGCAGCGGCAGGCCCGACGCGCCCTACAGCGAATACGCCTCTGTAGCGACCATGGGCGCCGCCATGCAGCGGCTGGCCGCCCGCATGGACGAGTTTGACCATGTGTTCAGCGGGCACTTTGTCACCGACCTGGAAAATGTGGCCGTTCAGCACATGGCGGACGCCTGCGCACGGGCCCTGGCCGACCCGGAGCACGGCTGGGTCAGCCGGGAGGAGACCCCTCGCGGCATCCAGTACCAGACGTATGTAGAGGGCCTGGGCACTCTGGCCTACAGTGACCGCACCTTAGGGAGGCACTGAACAAAAGCAGTTGCTTTCATGCTTTCCTTCCCAAAAAAGTGCGGGAGGAACACCCTGCATGGGTGTTCCTCCCGCTTTTTACGTTTTATGACAGGTGCGGTTCAGGGTTCCGGCCAAATCACAGCATCGCTTTACGCCCCGGCCCGCCGTACCAGCAGGACGGACAACGCCACGCTCCACGCCGTACTGATGTAGGTAGCGAGGTAAAACCCGGCGTATCCTGCCCGCGGCACCAGAAGCATACAGGCTGCAACATTCACCGCCATGGTGGAGATGCTGGAAACCAGGTAGAGCAGCATCTTTTGCCGCCCCCGGAGCCGGGCCTCCTGGACGTGCCGCACCACGGCGAACAGATAGGACGGCGCTTCAAAGGTCAGAAGGGCGGAGCCGTAGGCAACGACCTGACTGTCCCCGGAGAACAGCCGGAGGATGGGCCTGTTCAGCAGCACACAGAGCAGCACCAGCCCTCCGGTCAGCACAAAGAGGATGCGATACGCCGTCCGGATGCCCACGCGGATGCGTTCCGTCCGGCCCAGAGCGGCATTCTGGGCGATAAAGGTGACCAGCGCCTGAGCCGTGCCATAGACGGAAATCATCAGAAAGGTGGACACCTTGCTGGCGCAGCTGAATCCCGCAATGGCGGCCACGCCCAGCCCTCCCAGCAGGCTTTGCTTCAGGACGGAAACGATGGCGCCGGACATCTGTTGGAGGGTGTTGGGAGGCGCCAGGCGGCCAATTTCCTTCATATAGCTGACTTTCAGCATGGAGCGGCGGAAGCCGGAGGTCAGGACAGACCGCCGGAGCCAGAGCAGCACCCCCGCACAGCCCGTCAGCTGGGCCAGGGCGGAGGCCAGCGCCGCACCGGCCACGCCCAGCCACGCCACCAGAACGAAATCCAGGCCGATATTCAGCGCCGAGGTGAACAGGACGAGGTACAGCGGCAGTTTGGAGTCCCCGCAGCCGATGAGGATCTGCCGCGAGAGGTCGTAGACCATTTGAAAGGGCAGGCCGATAAGGTAGATGCTGCCGTACAGCAGCGCCTGGGCCACGATTTCCTCCGGCGTGTTGATGAGCAGCAGCAGGGGGCGGAAAGCCGCCAGCCCCAGGGCCAGCATGACCAGGCCAATGACCGCATCCACAAAGAGTAAGTTGTACACCACCCCGGTCAGTTCCTCTTTGGTGGAAACCGGCTTGCGGGCGGCCACCAGCAGGTTGCCCCCCAGTTCCATGCCGCCGGAGAGGAACAGGAAGCACATCAGCAGGGTGGAAGCGTTGGACACCGCTGCCAAGGCGTTGGCATCCAGTTTTAGTCCCACAATCATGGTGTCCGCAATGGTATAGCACTGGGCGGCCAGCATACTCAGCACCACCGGCAAAGCGAAGCCCAGAAGGGATTTGCCGATGGGGCCCTCCGTCAAAGATTTCTCTTGCATTTTGTAGCGCCTCCTTTTACAACGAGAGCATAAACCCTACAGTTACTGTAAGGTCAAGGGGCGGTGGACAAATCGTGAAAAAAATTTCCGGCTTCTATTTCAAGACCGGCGACTTTGCGGAGCTGGCCGGGGTGAACAAACGCACCCTGCACTATTATGATGAGATAGGACTGTTCCACCCCAGTCATGTCGGGGAAAACGGCTACCGTTATTACGCCGTCAACCAGCTGGATCAGCTGGCGCTGATTGTGACGCTGCGGGATCTGGGGGTCAGCCTGAAGGACATCAAAACCTGCCTGGAGAGCGGGGATCCCGCGCTTTTCAGCCAATTTTTAGAGGAGCAGAATCGAGAGATCGACCGGCTGATCCGGCAGCTGGAGCAGCGGAAGGGGCTGCTCCAAAGCGTGCTGGACAGCAACCGGGACTTTCAGCGGTACCTGGACAAGGGGTATCCCGTCCGCTCCTTCCCGGAGGAGGCTTATGAACTTCTGCTGGATTTTGAGGCGGAGCCGTCCCGAGCGCCAGGGGAAATGGTGGTGGTGAACTACCTGACGGACGGCCCTTATACCGGCCTATGCATCCGGCAGGGCAGGCGATTTCTGTTCCAAAAGCGGGGGGACGGCAACGGACGCATCCCCGCCGGAGACTACCTCTGCCGGTACAGCCGGATTCCGGCAGGAGAAAATCAGACCGTTTACCTGAACCGCCAGGCGGAGGCCCTTCGGACGCAGGCCGCCGTCCGGCAGCTCCGGCTGGAGGACTGCTTTTACGTCGAGTATAACGACACCCTGGCCCGGAGCTGCGGTCAGGAGGAGGACTATTTTTCTATCCGCGCCCGGATTCTGGAAGCGGAATCGTCTGCCGAAGGATAGAACAGGGCGGCATGGCAGTTTGCCATGCCGCCCCAAACGCGGTTGGACTTGATTACAAAATCAACCGGGCGCAGCCGTAGATTCCGGCGTCGTTCCCTAGCTCGGCCACCACCACCGGGGTGGACTTGGAGACGTGGAAGGCATAGCGCTCGAAATACTTCACGATGGCGTCAATCAGGACGGCCCCGGCCCGGCTCATGCCGCCGCCAATGACGTAGACCTCCGGGTCCATGGTCACGCCCACGGCGCTCATGGCCCGGCCCAGATACTCGCCGCAGCGGTCCACGATGCTCAGGGCCACCTCGTCCCCCTCCCGGGCGGCGTCGCAGATGTCCTTGGCGGAGATATCCTCCATCCCCCGGAGCATGGAGGGGCCGTCCAACGCCTCCAGCATCAGCTTGCCCATCCGCACGATGCCTGTGGCGGAGGCGTACTGTTCCAGGCAGCCGTAGTTGCCACAGGCGCAGGGCACCGTCTCCGACGGATTGACGCACATATGGCCCACCTCGCCGCCGGCACCGTTGCTGCCGGCTACGATTTTGCCGTTCATCACAATGCCGCCGCCGACGCCGGTACCCAGGGTGAACATAGCGATGCTGTCATGGCCCTTGCCGCCGCCCATCCACATTTCGCCCAGGGCGGCTACATTGGCGTCATTGCCGCAGGCTACGTTGGGGATAGTGGGCAGCAGCTCGTTCATCCGGTCTACCACGTTAAAGACGCCCCAGCCCAGGTTGACGCACTTGTACACTGTGCCGTCCTCGCTCACCGGTCCGGGCACATCAATGCCGATTCCCTTGACCTCATAAGTAGGAATACTCTTTTCCTTCATCTTCAAGGTGACGGCCTTGGCAATGTCCGGCAGGATGTTCACACCATCCAACTCGGTGCGGGTGGGGATCTCCCACTTCTCCAGCAGGGTGCCGTCCGTCTTAAACAGCCCCATCTTGATCGTTGTCCCGCCAATGTCCACGCCAAAGGCATACGTTCTCATACGCGATACACTCCTTTGTCAAATTTTAATACGCCATAACGGCGCTGAACAGCTGACCTTTATTATACAGGATGTGGAGCTGTTTTTCCAGCCCCAATCTTCCAAAACAGCACTATTTTTAAAATTTCTATGTTTCCAGCGGAGGGACGTTCAAAAGCGAGGGCTTCCATCTGTAACAGTTGCCTTTTGAGGAGAAACGGGGTATAATGGGCGCTGACGGAAATCTTGCATACTTGCATATAAGGAGGACTTCTTTATGTCAACCAATCTCCCCTGTCTCGAAGCGGCCCAACGGCTACTCACCTGGATCGGGGATTCCCCCACCCCATTCCACACCGTGTTGACCGCGCAGAAGGCGCTGGACGAGGCCGGGTTTACCCCACTGAACTTCTCCGACCGGTGGCAGCTGGACTACGGGAAGCGTTACTACGTCCCCGTTCACGACTCTACCCTGATTGCCTTTACCATCGGCTCCGCCATGGCGGACTCCGGCAACCTGCGCCTGGCCCTGGCCCACACCGATTATCCCTGCTTCCGGGTGAAGCCTAGCCCGGAGCTGTACGGGGGCGGCTGCGGCAAGCTGAATGTAGAGGGCTACGGCGGGATGCTCCGCTACTCCTGGCTGGATAGGCCCCTGTCCATCGCGGGCAAGGTGGCATTGAAGGGGAAAGACCCCTTCCACCCCCGGCGGGTCTTTGTGGACTTTGGCCGCCCGGTGGCCACCATCCCCAGCCTGGCCATTCATTTAAACCGCAGCGCCAATGACGACCTGCATCTGAGCCTGCAAAAGGATATGCTCCCCATCGTGGATGTGCTGGAGCAGGCTCTGGGCGGGGAAGCCTTCTTCCGGAAGGCCCTGGCTGAGGAGTGCGGCGCGGCGCCAGAGGATATTCTGGACTACGAGCTGTACGTCTACCAGTGCGAGCAGGGCTGTCTGGTGGGGCTGGAGGAGACCATGCTGTCCTCTCCCCGGCTGGACAACCAGACCTCCGCAGAAGCCTGCATTTACGGCCTGACCCACGCCCGGCGGGAACGGGGCGTCAACCTGGCTGTCCTCTTCGACCATGAGGAGGTGGGCAGCCGCACCCGCCAGGGGGCGGCGGGCAGCGTCCTCCCCAACGTCATCGAGCGCATTTATGCCGCCTTCGGCCTGAGCCGGGAGGCTTATCTGCGGGATATGACCGACGGCTTCGCCCTGTCCCTGGACGTGGCCCATTGCAGCCACCCCAACTACCCGGAGAAGGCCGACCCCACCAATCGGGTGCGGATGAACGGCGGCGTCACCATCAAGCAGGCGGCCCGGCAGTCCTATATCGGCAGCTGCGAGTCCTCGGCGGTGGTGCAGGCTTTGTGCGCCCGCTCGGGCATTCCCTGCCAGACCTTCGTGAACAACGCCGACATTCGGGGCGGGGCCACCCTGGGGGCCATCGCCGCCACCTATCTGCCCATGCAGGTGCAGGATGCGGGGGCCGCCATCGCCGCCATGCACTCCGCCCGGGAACTGATGGGGGCGGAGGATCAGTACCATCTGGAGCGGCTGGTCACCGCCTTTTTCCAGGGATAAGGGCAGAGAAAGGACGAAAATTCAGCAGCTTACACGACAGTTCTCACTTTTTGTCACAAAATATTCACAGTCTGCCCCTTGCATTTTTCCTCTAAAGGGATAAAATAGGAGTAGAATTCATACTAAAAGGGAAGGGTTTTTACAATGACCACGATTGATATTATCTCCGGCTTCCTGGGAGCCGGTAAAACCACACTGATCAAAAAGCTGATCAACGAAGCCTATCAGGGCCAGAAGCTGGTGCTGATTGAGAACGAATTTGGCGAAATCGGCATTGACGGCGGCTTCCTCCAGGACGCGGGCATACAAATCACCGAGATGAACGCGGGCTGCATCTGCTGCTCACTGGTGGGCGACTTCTCCACCGCCCTGCGGGAGGTGCTGGAGCAGTACCACCCCGACCGCATCCTGATCGAGCCCTCCGGTGTGGGCAAGCTGTCCGACGTGTCCACCGCTGTGGGTCGGGTGGCCGAGGAGACCGGCATGGTGCTGGGCAGCGCCGTCACCGTGGTGAACGCCAAACGGTGCAAAACCTATATGAAGAACTTTGGCGAGTTCTTCATTGACCAGGTGGCCCACGCAGGAACCATTATCCTGAGCCGCACCCAGGACATGACGGAGGAGAAACTGGCCGAGGTCACTGCCCTGCTGCGGGAGAAGAACCCGGAGGCCACCATCATCACCACCCCCTGGGATGAGTTGACCGGCGAACAGATGCTCTCCGCCATCGCCGGGGGCAACTCCCTGGCCGATGAGCTGATGCGTCAGCTCCACGCCGCCGACAACGGCGAGGATGAGGACGAGGACGAGTGCTGCCACCACCATCATCACCATGACGAGGATGAGGACGAGGACGAGCACGAGCACGAGCATCACCATGACGATGATGATGCGGACGATGAGCACGAACATCACCATCACCACGACCATGACGAGGATGACGATGATGAGGACGAGGACGAGCACGAGCACCACCATCATCACCACCACCATCACGGCCACGATGCCGACGAGGTATTCACCTCCTGGGGCATGGAGTCGCCCCGGAAGTTCACCGAGGCGGAGATTCGCACCGCCCTGGAGGAGTTGGACACCGGCAAGTATGGCGCTGTCCTCCGTGCCAAGGGCATCGTGCCCGCCACCGACGGTGGCTGGATTCATTACGACTTTGTCCCCGGTGAAATCGACATCCGCCGGGGCGGTGCGGACTATACCGGCCGCCTGTGCGTCATCGGCTCTGAGCTGAAGGAGGACGACATCAAGGCCCTGTTCCAGCTGTAAAATGAGGTGGCTGCTATGCAAACGAATCCGATTCCTGTCTATCTGATTTGCGGCTTTTTGGACGCAGGCAAGACCAACTTCATCCGGCCCATGCTGACCGGAGAGGACTTCACCAAGGGGGAGCGCACCCTGCTGCTCATCACCGAGGAGGGGGAGGAGGAGTACGACCCCGCCGAACTGGGCAAGTACAGCGTATTCCCGGAGTGCATTGACGAGGACGGCTTCAACCGGGAGAACCTGACCAGGATTTTCCAAAAGTATAAACCCACCCAAATCGTCATGGAGTACAACGGCATGTGGCAGCTGGCGGACACCCAGGACGTCTTCCCCCAGAACTGGGATTTGTATCAAATCGTCGCCATCGTGGAGGCCACCACCTTTGACTCCTACGCCAAGAATATGGCCAGCCTGATGATGGAGAAACTGCGGTTCTCCGACCTGATCGTCTTTAACCGCTGCAACGATGCCCTGGCCAAGCTGCTGCGCCAGCGGAACATCAAGCTTCTGAACCGCCGGGCGGAGATTTACCTGGAGTACGACAGTGAGCGCATGGAGGAGTATGACGACGGCAGCGTCTGCCCCTTCGACCTGTCCACGCCGGTGCTGGAGTTGTCCCTGGAGGACTACGGCTATTGGTACACCGATTGCATGGATCATCCCAACCGCTACGACGGCAAGACCGTCCGCTTCTCCGGCATGGTGGCCCAGAGCGTAAAGTTCCCTCGTGGCTCCTACGCCGTGGGCCGGTTCGCCATGGTCTGCTGCGCCCAGGACACCACCTTCCTGGGGATGCTGTGCTACGGCAAGGAGCAGAAGAACCTGAAAAGCCGGGACTGGGTCACTGTCACCGCAAAGGTCCGCATTAAGAATTTGAAGGTGCTGGGGGGCGAAGGCCCCGTCCTCTACACCACGGAGGTCAAACCCGCCAAAGCGCCGGAGGATGCGCTGGTTTACTTCTGATTTATGACTTCGCTTCCAAAGTGCGCCGCCCCACAGGCGGCGCACTTTTTTAACACTTTTCCGTTATTTTCTGCTAGAAGTTTCCCCTTCTCACATATTGACGAGATTGTTAAAAACTGCTAAAATGAATGTAAAAGAATCGTGTCCCACTGCGCCGCCGAACCTGGGCGGTGTACGGTGTCCGCAGAAAGGTGTAAGTTCGACCCATGAAAAAGGAGAAGGTTTCCAACGCAGTGATCCGCCGCCTGCCCCGTTATTACCGTACCCTCTATCTGCTGGAACAGGAGGGCTATGAACGCATTTCCTCCTCCGCGCTGGGCAGCAGCATGGGCATCACGGCCTCCCAGATTCGCCAGGATCTGAGCTGCTTCGGCGAGTTTGGCAAGCAGGGCTATGGCTATGAAATTGCCGGTCTGCTGCGGGAAATCGCGGACATCCTGGGGATGAATAACCACTACAGCGCCATCATCCTGGGCGCGGGCAACCTGGGGCGGGCACTGATTCGGAACTTCTCCTTCTCCTCCAACGGCTTCACCCTCCGGGCTGCCTTTGATGTGGACCCCGCCCTCATCGGCTCCACCATCGGGGAGGTGCCGGTGTTTGCCCTGGAGGCGCTGCCCGATTACATGGCCGCCAACAGCATTCAGGTGGGGGTGCTGACCGTCCCCCGGAACGTCGCCCAGCCCATGGCGGAAAAGCTCATTGACGGCGGGGTGAAGGGTATTTGGAACTTTACCAACACGGAGCTGAATGTGCGGGGCAGCGGCGTCACGGTGGAGAGCGTGCACTTTGCAGACTCCCTGCTGGCCCTGGGCTACCTGATTTCCGACAACCAGAAGAATACTGAACCGCAAAACGCATAACCGCGCAATTCCAAACGCATAACGGGGCATCTGCCCTGTTATGCGTTTTTCTATGGCAAAATGCCGGTGCATTTGTCCTATTTCAGGATAAATTTTCCACATTCACTTCTTGACGGCGCTGGAGGAAGCCGCTATGATAATGCCGTACTAAGCAGCACGGCCCCGGCGCTTCGCCCTGGCCGCATGAACCG
This sequence comes from Clostridiales bacterium, assembly GCA_021201475.1. Lineage (GTDB taxonomy): Bacteria > Bacillota > Clostridia > Oscillospirales > Oscillospiraceae > Onthomonas. Next base: position 24,550 of record JAJQEV010000119.1, on the reverse strand, counting down.
GAAAGGAAGGATTCCTCATGCCTGAACAGTATTATAAGGACGCGCAAAAGCTGGCCCAAAAGGAATACCGCGCCTGCGTCAGCAGCGGCGTTTATCCCTATCTGCCTGCGCTGGACGAAATGCTGGGCAAGGACACCCTCCCCAAAGGGGTGGAACTGGGCCTCGTCCAAATCCCCGCAGACCACATCGTCGGAACCAAGACCGCAGGGCGCACCGCCGCCTTCGCCCGGAACTTTATGCCCCTGCTGGGCGGGCAAACCGAATTTGCCATCAAATGGTGCGCCCTCTGCACCGCCCACCTGAAGGAGGGCATCCGGGAACCCATCAAGGTCTATGAATACATGAACCGCTACTATGTGGAGGAGGGCAACAAGCGGGTCAGCGTGCTGAAATTCTTTGACGCTGTGAACATCCCCGCCAAGGTCACCCGCATCCTGCCTGCCCGGACTGGCGACAAGGCGGTGGAGCTTTATTACGAATTTGTAGAATTTTATAAATACAGCAAACTCAACTGCCTGGAGCTGACCAAGCCTGGCGGCTATGCCATGCTGCAGCGCCTGATGGGGAAGCAGCCCGACGAGGCGTGGAGCGAGGACGACGCGGTGGGCTTCCGCACCGCCTATTACTACTTTGACCAGGCCTTCCGCCAGTGCGGCGGCGGGAAACTGAGCATCACCACCGGGGACGCCATGCTGGCCTATATGAAGATTTTCGGCTATCAACAGCTGCGCCAGCAGAGCCTGGAGGAACTGAAAAAGTCCGTGACCAAGGCGTGGAAGGAACTCACCCTCCAGCAGGAGCCTGACCCCATCGACGTAAAGCTGAACCCGGAGGGGGACAAGAAGGGGCTCCTCTCCAAGGTGCTGACCCCCGCCCCCAAGAAGCGGAAGGTGGCCTTCATCCACGATAAGGACGCCCAGACCTCCGGCTGGACCCGCGCCCACGAGCTGGGCCGGGACCATGTGCAGCGGGTGTTCCAGGACAAAATCACCACCACCACCTATTATAACGCCCTGAAGCGGGGGGCGGAGGAAACGCTGGAGCAGGCCATCGCCGATGGCAACACCATCCTCTTTACCACCTCCCCCCGCCTGCTGCCCGCCAGCCTCCGGGCGGCCATCGACCATCCCAACATCACCATTCTGAACTGCTCCCTGAATAAGTCCCACCGCAATGTTCCCTCCTACTACGCCCGCATCTACGAGGCGAAGTTTATCATCGGCGCCATTGCGGGGACACTGTCCCAGGACGGACGGGTGGGGTACCTGTGCGACTACCCCATCTACGGCATGATGGCTGGGGTCAACGCCTTCGCCCTGGGGGTGCAGATGGTGAATCCCCGGGCAAAGGTGTATCTGGAGTGGTCCTCCACAGACAATCCCGTTCCCGCCGCCCAGCGGCTGACCCAGCAGGGCGTCGAGCTGATCTCCTATCAGGACATGGCCATGCTGCAAACGGGCAAGCTGACCGATCTGGGGCTGGTGCAGGTGAAGGGCGACAGCAGGGTGAACCTGGCCGCCCCCATGTGGCACTGGGGCGTTTACTATGAGAACATCCTCCGCAGCATCTTTGCCGGTACCTTCCAGTCTGAGGACGCCAAGAAGGCCAAGGCGCTGAACTACTACTGGGGGATGTCCACCGGGGTGGTGGATGTGGTCTGCTCTGACAAGCTGCCCCACGGCACCCAGCAGCTGGTGGATCTGCTGCGGCAGGGCGTTTGCAGCGGCCAGTTCCACCCCTTCCGGGGGCCGCTGCACACCCAGGACGGCCAAATCATCGACGGGGACTGCAACCAGAACCATGTGCTGAGCGTGGAGCAGATCATCAACATGGACTGGCTGGTAGACGGTATCGTAGGTACCATCCCTGCCTATGACGAGCTGACCGATGAGAGCAAGGCCACCGTGGACATGGTGGGCATCAGCCGCCTGGTCAAGGATACACAGCTCTAAGGAACCTCTGACCATCCACCCCACACTGAAAGAGAAGAAGAGAACGGGAACGCCATGAAAATTTTAGCCGTCGCTGATGAGGAAGCCCCGCGCTTTTATGACTACTACACGCCGGGGGCGCTGGCCGAATTTGACCTGATTCTGGCCTGTGGCGACCTGCACAGGGAATATCTGGAATTTCTGGTCACCATGGCCCGGTGCCCGCTGCTGTACGTCCACGGCAACCATGACGCTGGCTTCGACCTCCAGCCCCCGGAGGGCTGCCAGTGCATTGAGGACGAGATTTTCTGCTACCGGGGCGTGCGCATCCTGGGCCTTGGCGGCTCCCACCGCTACCGGGAGGGGCCTTACCTGTACACCCAACAGCAGATGCAGCGGCGGGTAAACCGCCTCTGGTACCCTCTGTGGCGGAACAAGGGGTTTGACATCCTACTGACCCATGCCCCCGCCTACCGGATTAACGATTTTGACTCCCCCTGCCATCAGGGCTTTGTGACCTTCCGTGACCTACTGGACAAGTACCAGCCCCGGTACTTCGTCCACGGCCACATTCACAAGAGCTACGGCGTCAAAATCCCTGCGGTCACGCCCTATGGGGACACCACCATCATCAATGCCTGCGGCTATGCCATCTTTGAGCTTGACGAACCTGGGCAATAGAACAGCGCCCTGCGTACAGGCGAATTGCCTGGCGCAGGGCGCTGTGTTTATAACTTTAGACAGGGAGAGGGTCGCTCACCGGTCGCCGAAGCTGATGCCCAGCATACGGGCCTCGGTGATGATGTCCGAATCGATGGGGACGGTTTTCAGTTTGCCCGCCACCTCGCTGAGGGGGACGCTGGTGATTTTATGGTCACGGATGGCCACCATATCGCCGAACTTGCCCTGGCTGAACAGGATAGCGCCATAGGTACCCAGACGGCTGGACAGCACCCGGTCATAGGCGTTGGGCTGGCCGCCCCGCTGCATGTGGCCCGGCACCGTGACCCGACATTCCAGACCGGTGCCCGCCTTGATCTGGTCGGCAATTTCATAGGAGATGGAGGGATAGTTCCGCAGCATATCCTCAACGCGCTTCTTGTACGCCTTCTTCTTCATCCCGGCGTCCTCCATGGTCATGGCGCCCTCCGCCACGGCGATGATGGTGAAGCCGCGGCCCCGCTTGTTGCGGTTCTGGACGGCCTTGATGACGTTATCGATGTCATAGGGGATTTCGGGGATGAGGATGATGTCCGCGCCGCTGGCCATGCCTGCATTCAGGGTCAGCCAACCGGCCTTGTGGCCCATGATTTCCACGATGAAGCAACGGTTGTGAGAGGCGGCGGTGGTGTGGATGGCGTCCATGGCGTTGGTGGCCACGTCGATGGCGGACTGGAAGCCGAAGGTGGTGTCGGTCCCCCACAGGTCGTTGTCAATGGTCTTGGGCATACCGATGACGTTCAGCCCCTCCTCGCTGAGGAGGTTGGCGGTCTTTTGGCTGCCGTTGCCGCCCAGGACGTACAGGCAGTCCAGCCGCAGGCGGCGGTAGGTGGTTTTCATGGCCTCCACCTTGTCCAGGCCGTTGGCGTCCGGCGTGCGCATATCCTTGAAGGGCTGGCGGCTGGTGCCCAGAATGGTGCCGCCCTTGGTGAGGATGCCGCTGAAATCGGCGGGGGAAAGCTTGACATAATCCTCATAAATCAGGCCCTTGTAGCCGTCCAGGAAGCCGACGATTTCGACCTCCTCCCCGTACATATTGTACAGGGCCTTGCTGATGCCCCGCATGGTGGCGTTCAGCGCCTGGCAGTCGCCGCCGCTGGTGAGTAAACCGACTCGTTTCATACGAATTACACTCCTTTACTTTTGTAAATTTTCATAGTTGCCCCACCGCCTCCGGGCGGCGGGTAGGTTCAAATATTATTGTAGCACTATCTTTTTACAGATTCAACTATTTTCTGTGGAATTTGACAGCGCCTTATGTAGGATTTTCCCAAACGCAGCGGCGCTACACCGTCTCATACCGCAGACGGGATACCACATACCGGTCCGCCGGCGCCCACTCCAGCTCCGGCAGCTCCGAAGGGGTCAGCCAGCGGTGGTCTACGTGCTCCTTCTGCACGAACGCGGGGGAGGACATATAGCACTTATACACATACATGGTGATGAAGAAGCTGGCATACTGGTGATGAACCTCCTGGTAGAAGTCCTCCTCCCGGATGGTCAGGTGCAGGTCCATCTCCTCCTCCAGTTCCCTGGCCAGGGCCTGGGTGCGGGTCTCCCCCGGGTCGATTTTGCCCCCTGGAAACTCGTATTTCAGGCTGGTGGCCTCATTTTGCCCCTTTCGCCGCTTCATGCAGAGGATTTTTCCGTCATAGATCAAAATCGCGCCTACAACCTTCAAGTGCGTCATATCGCTGCGCCTCCGTTCCTTCTGAGGGGCTGCGGCGGGGTGCGCCGCAGAGCCTGCCTGCCAAACGTCGTGTCCCTTTCCTTATTATAGCATACTGCGCCCACTTACGGAAATTATTTTTTGCCAATTTGCAAACTTTTTTTGACGGCAAATGATGCTCCGACCCTGGCAAATGTTGCCTGCCTGTGGTATAATGAATCATTAGCCGGGAATGTGGGCTGCGCCGCAGCCGCCCGGCCCTATCCTACTTAGAAAGTGAGTGTACAGAACCATGCGTTATCTCCCGTTTCAGGAAGCGGAGCTTTCCATTCTGGGCATGGGCAATATGCGCCTCCCCACGGCAGGGGAAGGACGGGGCGCGCCCATCGATGAGGAAAAGGCTCAGGAAATCATTGACTATGTCTACAGCCACGGCGTCAACTATTACGACACGGCTTATATGTACCACGGCGGCAAGTCTGAGTGCTTCATCGGCAAGGCGCTGAGCAAGTACCCCCGGGACAGCTACTACCTGGCCGACAAGATGCCGGGCTGGGATGTGAAGCAGCCGGAGGACGTGCCCGCCATCTTTGAGGAGCAGCTCCGCCGCTGCGGTGTGGACTATTTCGACTTTTACCTCCTCCATAACATGAGCGACGGCTCCTTCCCCATCTACATCGACCCCAAAATGGGCGTGGTGGACTACCTGCTGGAGCAGAAGCGGGCGGGGCGCATCCATCACCTGGGCTTCTCCAGCCACGCCACGCCGGAGATGCTGGAGGACTTCCTGAACCGCTACCCGGATACCTTTGAGTTCGTACAAATCCAGCTGAACTACCTGGACTGGACGCTCCAGGACGCCAAACGCCAGTATGAGATCATCACCGCCCACGGCCTGAAGGTCTGGGTCATGGAGCCCTGCCGGGGCGGGCGGCTGGCCTCGCTGTGTCCGGAGGCGGACGCCATGCTGAAGGAGGCGGAGCCGGAGCAGTCCATCGCCTCCTGGGCCTTCCGCTTCGTTCGCACCCTGCCGGAGGTGCAGGTGGTGCTCAGCGGCATGAGCACCCTGGAGCAGGCGGAGGACAACGTGGACACCTTCTCCAACCTGGAACCCCTGAGCCAGGAGAAGCTGAACACCCTTTGGAGCGCCTTCGACCTGTTCCACCGCACCGTCAACGTGCCCTGCACGAAGTGCCACTACTGCGACGGCTGCCCCGTGGGGCTGGACATCCCCGACCTGCTGGCGCTGTACAACGACATCAGCGTCTACGCCAGCGGCAGCGCCCACGGCAAGGTGCGGGAACTGCCGGAAGACAAGCTGCCCAACCGCTGCATCGCCTGCGGACGCTGCACCCGGCTCTGCCCCCAGCGCATCGACATTCCCGGAGCGATGAAAAAGTTCTCCGCCATCTGCGACGCCGACCGGGCGTGAGCGGGTTCCCCGGCATTGGCAATGTCATCAATTTAAGGAGTTTGTACTCCTTTGACAAGGATTGATAAAAGAAATAGGTTCGGGCTCCATTTCTCGCGCCGCCGAGAAATGGGGGAAAGAGGGTGGCTTAAGAGGGAGTTCGAGGACTCACTCCCTCTTAAGAATCTCCCTCCTATCCCAGTAGGGCTTCGCGCTGTCCACTCTGTCAGTGGTCTATCAGGCAACAGACGATGTAGCCTGATACGCACCAACGCTGCCGCCGATGGTGGCTGGCAAACACGTCGTTTTTCCTTTGTTCGTGCTAATCTGCTGTTCTGTGCGGAAACGTATCTCTCCTATTTTTTTCTTTTCTCTGCGTCCTAATCTTTCTGTTTTTTCAGATGCAAAATGGGTGGATTGCCTGATAACCGGCAATCCACCCGTACTTTTTGATTCATGTTTGGGGGACAGCGCCCTCCGCTTGTCTCCAGCGACTTACTTCCGCTCCGCAGCCCAGGCCCGGTTCACGGCGCACAGGATGCCCTTGATGGAGGCCATGGAGATGTTGTGGTCAATGCCCACGCCGAACACGTCCTGACCGTCCAGGGTGCGCAGCTGGATATAGGCTACGGCCTGGGAGTCAGAGCCCTGGCTGATGGCGTGCTCCTTATAGTCAATGAACTGATAGCGGCTCATGCGCTCGTTGGCGATGGCGTTGAAGAAGGCGTCGATGGGGCCGTTGCCCTCGCCCTGCACCTCAAAGACGGTGTCCTTATGCTGGAGCTTGCCGTAGAAGAAGGAGTGGGCCACGCCGTTCTCCACATTCGCCCGCAGCTTGTTGCTGATGAGGCGATAGGGTCCATCCACCTCCAGGTATTCCTGTTTGAAAAGCTGGAAAATCACGTCCGGCTTCAGCTCCACCCCCTGGCGGTCGGACTCCGCCTGGACGATGGCCCCGAACTCGGCGTGCATGGCCTTGGGCATATCGAAGCCGAACTTGTGGTTCATAATGAAGGCCGCGCCGCCCTTGCCGGACTGGGAGTTGATGCGCACCGGCTCATAGGCCCGGCCCAGGTCGGTGGGGTCAATGGGCAGATAGGGCACCATCCACTTCTCGGAGTGATGCTCCGCCATGTAGTTGAAGCCCTTGTTGATGGCGTCCTGATGGCTGCCGGAGAAGGCGGTGAACACCAGGTCGCCGCCGTAGGGCTGGCGCTCCGGCACCTTCATCTTGGTGCAGCGCTCGTACATGCTGATGATGCGGTCCATGTGGCTGAAGTCCAACTCCGGGTCTACCCCCTGGACGTACATATTCATGGCCACGGTGATCATGTCCACGTTGCCGGTGCGCTCACCGTTGCCGAAGAGGCAGGCTTCCACCCGCTCCGCTCCGGCCAGCAGGCCGGCCTCAGTGGTGGCGACGCCGCAGCCCCGGTCATTGTGGGGGTGGAGGGAGATGATGGCCCGCTCTCGTCCGGGCAGCTTGCGGATAAAATACTCCATCTCGTCAGCGAACTGGTTGGGCATACAGTTCTCCACGGTGGTGGGCAGGTTCAGAATGACCTTGTGGTCAGCGTCAGCGTGGAGGTGATCCAGCACGGCGGCGCAGATGTCCACCGCCGCGTCCATCTCCGTCCCCATGAAGGACTCCGGAGAGTACTCATACCGCAGGTCCATGCCGGAGGCAATCACCGGCTGGGCCATCTCGTAAATCAGGTCAGCGGCGTCGGTGGCGATTTTCTTGACGCCCTCCACATCGGTGTGGAACACGACCTCCCGCTGGAGGGTGGAGGTGGAGTTGTAGAAGTGGAAGATAACGTGCTTGGCCCCCTGGATGGCCTCAAAGGTCTTTTTGATGAGGTGCTCCCGGGCCTGCACCAGCACCTGGATGGTCACGTCATCGGGGATGTGGCCCCCCTCAATCAGCTCCCGGCAGATGCTGTAGTCCGTGTCAGACGCAGAGGGGAATCCGATTTCCACTTCCTTCACGCCGATCTCATCCACCAGCATGTGGAACATTTCCAGCTTCTCCTCCATGTTCATGGGGTCGATGAGAGCCTGGTTGCCGTCCCGCAGGTCCACGGAGCACCAGATGGGGGCCTTGGTGATGACCTTGTCCGGCCAGGTGCGGTTCTCAATGGGCTGGGGCTTGAACGGGATATACTTTTCGTAGCCGTGCATGATTGTGATTCCTCCAAGATTCAGATTTTGTGTGCGGCACTGCCGCAGGATTCGGCCGCAGGGCAAAAAGAAAAACGCCTGCCGACCAGCTTACCGGTCAGGGGCGTAGGATACGCGGTACCACCCTGATTCAGCCAGACATCACGGTCTGGCCCTCTGCGGCCTCCAACAAGGCCCGGACGGATAACGGTGTCCTGCCGTACTGCCCTACTATCCGCCCTCAGGCGAAATTCAGGCCGTCAGCTCTGGGATCAGTCATACACCAGGCACGTCACATCGGCTTACAGCATCCGCCGACTCTCTGCGCTGGCCTGCCAGGTCTTTCATCCCTTCTGCGCTTTTGGGGTCTGTAAGAATTATTATATGCACGCTTCGCCAGTTTGTCAAGAGTGGTTTGAGGAAAATTCCAAATTTCGTGCAGGCTTTCCTTCACGGCGACGGGAGAACGGGAACAGGCGCAAGTTTTTTCATAAAGTTAGCGGTTCCCCCTTGCAAAAAGGGGGAATATCATGTAAAATATTGTAGTGAATATTAGGGCGCTTGCGCCTATTTGAAGTTTATTGGAGGAATTGATTTATGATCACTGCCAGCGATTTTAGAAACGGCAAGACCTTTGAGTATGAGGGCAAGCTGATGCAGGTCGTGGAGTTCCAGCACGTCAAGCCCGGCAAGGGCGCCGCCTTCGTCCGCACGAAGATGAAGAATATCGTCACCGGCGCTGTGACCGAGACCTCTTTCAACCCCACCGCCAAGTTCGAGGAAGCCTTCATTGAGCGCAAGGACGTGGAGTATTCCTACAGCGACGGCGACTTGTACTACTTCATGGACCTGGAGACCTATGAGATGGAGCCTGTGGCCTCCGACTCCCTGCCGGAGAACTTCAAGTTCGTCAAGGAGAACGACCCCTGCACCCTCCTGTCCTACAAGGGCAAGATTTTCTCCGTCTCCATCCCCAACTTTGTGGAGCTGGAGGTCACCAAGACCGAGCCGGGCGTCCGGGGCGACACCGCCACCAACGTCACCAAGCCCGCCACTGTGGAGACCGGCGCGGAGTTGAAAGTGCCCCTCTTCATCAACGAGGGCGACCGCATCCAAATCGACACCCGCACCGGCGAGTATATGGGCCGCTGCAAGTAAGAACACATTCATCCAAAAGGCCGCATTGCGATGCGGCCTTTTTTCAACCGGAAAGGAGTGTATCCCTATGACATTATCGGAGAAAGCCGCCTACCTGCGAGGCCTGTATGACGGCCTGGGCCTGTCTGACACCGGTACGGCGGAGGCCAAGCTGCTGAATGCCATCATTGACGTGGTGGAGGAGATGGCCGGTCACGTCACGGAGAACGAGGAGAGCATCACCGCCATGGCCGACCAGGTGGACGACCTGAACGAGGGCCTGGCCGAGCTGTGCGACCTGCTGTCCGACAGCCTGGACGAGGAGGACGATGACGAGGAGGACGGCGACACCGAGTTTGAGGTGGAGTGCCCCAAGTGCCAGGCTCCCATCATTCTGGACGAGGAGACCCTGGCGGGCGGCCAGGTGGTCTGCGAGGCCTGCGGGCAGAAGTTCTCCATCGACGTGGGCTATCAGGACGAAGGCGAGGAGGAGTGAACCGCTCCGGCGGACGGCGGAACGGATGGTGTGCAATGGAACCCAAACTGGTATTTTTTGACATAGACGGCACCCTGAAGCCCTACTATCGCCCTGTGCCAGAGCCGACGAAGGAGGCCCTCCGGCTCCTGCGGAAGAACGGCCACCTGCCCATCCTCTGCACCGGTCGCACCCTCCGGGTGGCGATGGCTAACGACTGGGTGGAGGAACTGAACTTCGCCGGTATCGTCTGCGCGGCGGGGGGCCATGTGGTCTACCAGGGGGAGACGGTGTACTTTGACGCCCTGACACCGGAGGAGACCGTTTGGCTCCACGACCTGCTGTGGGGCTGCGGCTGCACCTTCGTGCTGGAGGGGCCGGAGGGCCTCTACTACGAGCCTGCCCAGGCGGCGGCAGTCCAGGCTCTCTGGGGCAACGTGTTCGGCCCCAGTGTGCCGCTGATACCCTATCTGGAGGGACAGCCGCCGTCTGTGCAGAAGGCGTTTCTCACGGAGGGGCAGCAACTGGAAGCGCATGGCTGCATCCCGAAACTGGAGACGCGGTTCCGGGTGCTGTGGTACGGCGAGGGCCACCGGATGGCGGAGCTTGTCCCGAAGGAGCTGAACAAGGCCACCGGCATCCAGGCCCTGTTGACCCATCTGGGCATGACACGGGCGGACACCTACGCCTTTGGCGACGGCCCCAATGATGTGGAAATGCTGCGCTTCTGCGGCTGCGGCATCTGCATAGGAGACGGTCAGGCTGCGGCAAAGGCCGCAGCAGATTACATCACCGGCCCCTGCGACGGCAGCGGCATTTATGACGCCTGCCGGCACTTCGGCCTGATCGGGTAGAAAAATCTTCCCCGTGTTTTCAGGGAAAAAAGCAAAATTGGGGGTTGACAACCGGCGAACTCCGTGGTATTATAGTCCATGTGCTGAGGCGCAAGGCCGCCTCAGATATGCGCGAGTGGTGGAATTGGTAGACTCGCTGGCTTCAGGTGCCAGTGCTCTTTACGGGCGTGCGGGTTCGAGTCCCGCTTCGCGCACCACAGTAATCCGAACTTGGTTCCGGTTGGAACGGAGTTCGGATTATTTATTTGCCAGGCAGAGCGCCGCAAACTGCAAGCGCCAAAGGAACAGTCGAAAGACGATTCCTTTGGCGCTTATTTTTGCTATGTGACGGCCCCGGTGTCAGAACGCCCGTTTGTGGATTACAGTGGGGTCGATATGGTGAATATCCGGCGAGCCGGTACGGTTCAGATAGGTGCGCAGCAGGGCGGTGTTCTGCTGCACCCAGTCCACTACGCCGTCCTTGCCGCCCTTCCGCAGCGCCTTCATCACCGCCCGGGCGCTGCACACCAGGTCAGCCCCCAGGGCCAGGGCCTTGAACGCCTCCGCGCCGGTGTCAATGCCGCAGTCCACGATGATGGTCATGTCCTCCCCCACCGCCTTGCGAATCTCCGGCAGCAGCAGCACAGGGGGAACGGCGTAGTCCATAATGCTGTGATGGTGGGACAGCAGGATGTACCGCACTCCCGCCTTCTGGCAGTTCACCGCGTCGCTGACGCTGAGGACGCCCTTCACCACCAGGGGAACGTGAAGCTGGTTCACGGCCTCCGCCAGTTCCTCCACGTTCTTCGGGCCGAACAGGGCCCCTTCCTTGGGGTCGCAGTCGTACCCGCCGGTCTTCTTGCTGTAGGCGTGGTCAAGGTCGGTGGCCACCGCCACGCAGCCCAGGGCCTCCGCCTGCTTTGCCTCCCCCAGGAAGCGGGTGCTGTCCTGATAGGGCTTGATGACCTTGACGGTTTTGGCACCCTGGGCGATACACTGGGCCACATCCTCCGCAGGCTCGAAGCCGCCCAGCCACAGCACCGTGTTGGCCTCCGCCGCTGCCTGGGCCTCCTGCAGGAGGGCGTTCTCCCCCAGCATGGGGTAGCCGCCGAAGGCCCCCAGCATGATGGGCGTGTCCAGGTGAAGGCCGAAGGCTTCCGCCTCGGTGCTGGCCAGGCCGGAACCCACCAGCCGCATTTCAATCAGCAGGGAGTTCAGGTATTGCCGGGTGATGGAATCCGAGCCGCCGGTCATACGGTCCAGATAGGCGTCAAACGCATTGGCCGATGTGTCGTTACTCATAAGGGGTACCTCCTGTCAGAACGATGGTTTCATCCTTTTCAAGCTGCACCGCTGGCATTGCCGCCAGCGGTGCAGCTGCATTTTGTTGCCGATAACGGGGATTCAGGGCTTACCCACCGAAGCCGGAGTTGCCGTTCTCGCCGCTCTCCGGCTCCTCAGTGGTGAAGCCGATGGTGCGGTTGATCAGGCCAGGTGCGACGGAAGCGCTGTCAAGTTCCTCGTCCGTGGGCAGATACCACATGGTAATCGTATCGCCCGTCTCCAGGAATGCGGAGAGTTGGGTGTCCTCCGGCAGATAGATTCCGCCAACCAGGGCAGAATCCACCGCCACAGCTTCAGAAGAACCTTCCGCAGTCCACAGCGGCTCCTCCTCCGTACCGGAAAGAGTACCCCGCACATAAGCGGCGCGAATGGCGACCCACTGGCTGGTGGCGCCGATGGTGTTGGCATCCTTCCAGTAGATGTAAATGTCGCCGGGATAGACAGAGGAAGGATCGTCTCCGCTTACATTGGAGGAACCGTTCTCAGAGTCAAAGGTGATCTCTTCGCCGTTGCCGTCGGTGTAGGTTGCGCCGTCGGCGTCCGTGTAGTAGACCACGGCGTAGGTGCCTTCCGTGCCGTAAGCTACAGCCGTTTCTACCACGGTGGTCTTGACCTGGGCGACGGTGGTGCTGCCGGTTTTCGCCAGCAGCTGCACGGTCTGCCCCTCAAGCCCGGTCAGGCTCTCCGCAAAGCTGTAGGCGGCGTCGGCATAAGTGTCACTGGTGCCGGAATACTGCTCCTGGGCGCTCCATGCCCAGCCGCCGTCCGCCTCGTAAACTGCGGCCTGGCCGTTCACCTCAAAGGTGGCCTCCTCGGCGGTGAGCTGATAGTTGTTCACATAGACCCCGCCGGTGTCCACGACGGCTTTCAGCCCATCGGCGGCGCTGCCGCCCTCAAAATAGGCGTCGAACTGGCTGTCGGAGAGCTTCAAATCGGCCTCGTTCTCAATGGTCGCCAGAGTGTAATACTCGGAGGCGTAGTTTTCAAAGCCGTCAAAGTTATAGCCGGTGTACTGGGCGGTGATGTCCCCGGCGGTGCCGTGGAGCGCCATGTAAATCAGGTAGCACTGATAGTCCAGGAAGATGGGGCGGGTCTCCCCGGCGTCCAGGGTGGCCTGGGCCATGGTCACGGCGTCGGACAGCTCGTTATAGAGGTCGGCGCTGACCCATTGCTTTCCGGCCTCCACATCGCTGCCGTCCTCGCTGATGACGGTGCTGTCCAACTTCTCCTGGGCGTAGGCGATGGCGGTCTCCAGGAAGGCAATGGCGCTGTCATTGCTGGTGAAGCCCAGGGGCTTACCGGTGGAGGTGGCGTACTCGCTGACCGGTACCAGCCACATGCTGACCGTATAGTCCTCATTGTCGTTCAGGCCGAAGTATTTGATAAAGTTGGAGTAGCCGCCGCTGCGGTTAGAGGCGGAATAAGTGGTGTTCGGGCCGTTCATGGCGTCCGGGTAAACCACGCCGTCCATGGTGTAATACTGGTGATCCGCGCCGTCGGTAAACACGCCGCTGACCTCGGTAGCCCGTACAAAGTACCAGCTGCCATCCGTTGCAAGGTAGTACATGGCGCAGTCACCGGACTGAATGGTTTCATCAAAATGGTCGGCGGGGATGTTGTGAAAAATCTCCTGATCCACGCTGCCAAATTCCTTTTCCAGCAGAGTGGCGTACTTCTCAGGGTAGTCGATGGTGTCGATGTACATTCCCACATCGATGGTGTAGGTGCCGTCCTCGTTCTCTACCAGTTCCGTCACGCCCACGGCGAGATACTCGGTAGATTCAATGCGGTCAGCGTAGCCGTCGCCATCGTCATCGTAGAGCAGGGTCTCGGAGCCGTTGGAGGTCTCGCTTTTCAGCATCTCCGTGGCGGCCTCCGCATAGCTCCCCTCCACGGTGGTGGCTGCATAGCCGGAGCCGACGGACCAGGTGCCGTCCTCGTTCTTCGTCATCCAGGTGGACTCATTGACGGTGAAGCCCTCCGGATACTGCTCGTCAAATTCCTCCTCCGTGGCGGGAACCTGAGCGCCGTTGACATAGCAGTTCCCGGCGGAAATGATGGCGGCCACGCCCTCGGCGGAGCTGCCCTCCTGGTAGTAGGAGGCGTATACCTCGTTGACAACGCTCATGGTGTTGTCATCCTCATCGGCGTCCTCCTCGGTGCCTTTGATGACGGACTTGGGGAAGGTGTTCGTCGTTGCCACCTCGGCCTCTTCTTCCGTGGAGGAGGATTCTGCTTCTGCGCCGGACTCGCTCTCCGCCGCGCTGGACGCCGCAGCGGAGCTTTCGGCGGCGGAGCTGCCGCCTTCCTCAGAGGTGCCCCCGCCGCAGGCGGCCAGGGACAGCACCATAGCCGCAGCCAGCAGGAACGCCGTCAGTGCGCTGAGCTTCTTGTGTTTCATGTTTCATGTCTCCTTTTGATGATGTCGTTTGTACCGCCCCGTTGCATGGTAAGGCGGTTTGCTTCCAATAGAACCAAAGATTAAATCGTGATTTACTCTAAGTGGAAGTATATCAGCAACTGGCCAACATTGCAATACACATTTTCGACAAAATATTTGGCAAAGTTTTGTGCAAAAAAGCAAGACACCCCGCAGCCCAGGAAGGGTATCCTGGGCTGCGGGGCGATAGAAGTTCGCGTTCCGATTTCGCGCTGTTCAGGGCGGCAGGCCGTGCTTTACAGATGGGTATCCGGCAGACCGCAGAAGGCATCCACCGGGGAGACCCCCTTGAAGGGGCTGCGGCCCATCAGCTTGTCCAGGGCGGCCTCGATCATGGGGCGGTGGCAGCTGTAAGCGTTGATATAGGTCTTTACCCTCGGCACGTCCTGCAAATGGTAGGGGTTGGCGAAGGAGATGAACACGGAGGGTTCCTCCAGGGGGTGGCGGGGCACATCCAGGGCGTGCTTCTTCGCCCAGAACAGCCGCACCGCCGTCTGGTTGGAGGCGTGCTCACAGTTGGCCAGGTACAGCGACAGGCGGCCGGCAGGCAGGTCGGCGGTGCCGTGCATCTCCTCCTGGTCGATGTCAAACCGCTCGGTCCGGAAGCCTGCGGCCTGCAAATATTCCTCCGCGATGGCGGTCATGCTGCCGTCCACCGTATTGTCGTTGCCGAAGGTGAAGAGGCGGATGAGAGGGTACTTCTCCGGGGTGATGGGGAGGCAGTCCTGGTTGTTCTTCACCAGGGTGACACACTTGTCGGCGCACTCCCGCTGCCACTCCCTGGCCTGGGGCAGCATTTTGCCGGTGGGAGGCTGGAAGGCCACCTTCGCCTTCAGCGCCAGGATACGGGTCACCGCCTCATCCAGCCGCTGCTGGGTCAGCATTCCGCTGTCCAGAGCGTCCAGGATGTACTGGTAATCCTCATAGAAGCCGGTGGTGAACACCAGCATATCGCACCCGGCCATGACGGCGGTGGGGATGGCCTGCTTCCGGGGCATGGCCTGGGTGAAGCCGCTCATAATGGTGGCGTCGGTGGTGATGACGCCGTTGAAGCCGAACTTCTCCCGCAGCACGCCAGTCAGCAGCTCCTTGGACAGGGAGCCGGGCAGGCAGTCCGCGAAGGTCAGGGAGGGGTTGATGTCCATAGCCACGTTGGGCTGGACGATATGGCCCACCATAATGCTCATCAGCCCGTCCTCAATGAGCTGCTGATAGATGGCCCCATAGCTGGCGTACCAGTCCTCAGCGGAGAGGGTGTTGTAGGTGGGGTGCAGGTGCTGATCCCGGAAGTCCACGCCGTCGCCGGGGTAGTGCTTGGCGCAGGCCGCCACGCCGCAGCCTTGCAGCGTTTTCACATACTGGGAGCATTTTGCCATCACCTTCTCCGTATCGGAGCCGCAGGAGCGGACGTTGATGATGGGGTTGCGGTAGTTCAAATCCAGGTCGCACACCGGGGAAAAGGTCCAGTTGATACCGGCGCTCTGCCCCTCTACCGCGCAGACGGTGGCGAACTTTTCCATCACACCCAGGTCATCCGTGGCGGAGGGGGCCATAGGCCAGCCGAAGAAGGTGCCGTCGGAGATGCCGCCGGAGCCGCCCTCCTCCAGGTTGGCGGCCTTCAGCAGGGGGATTTTGGCTGCCTCGTCCAGCGGGGCGAAGTGCTGCCGGATGGCCTCCGCCGGTTCGGGGCGATACAGGATGGCGCCGATGCAGTAATCCGTCACCAGGGTTTGGATTTCCTCCGCGCCGTAGTCCTGCCCCATGACGCAGAACAGCTGGCCGGCCTTCTCCCGGTTCGTCAGCCCGGCCAGGGTGTCCGCGACCCACTGGCGCTGGGCCTCATCCAGACAGAAGGGTTTTGCAGAAAGATCGATCATAGTAGGTTCCTCCTCAATATGAAATAAAATATGCGTGTTCATTTGCGGCAAAAGCCAGCAACCCGCCCACAAGGAACGTTCCGCCCATCGGCAAAACGGTGAGAATTGCCAAAAAGGCAGTAGCATAATCCAAATTAAGGTATTGACAGATGCAATTCTATCGTTTAAACTTGTAGCAATTAGGCTTGGCTTTAGACTGCGTTTCAAGCCCATTATACTGGGTTTGCCAGGATATGTCAACATACTTTTGGAAGGCTGTGGAACAAAATTATGATCAGGCAAAAGCTGCCCCACGAAATCAAATCAGAGGAAACGAAACAAAAAATCCTCACGACAACGGAGAAAATGCTCTCTCAATATGATTTTAAATATCTGACGGTACGCAATCTCTGCGAAGAGGCCGGCGTGGCCTATGGCTCCTTCTACCATCATTTTACGAGCAAGGAGAATCTGCTGTTTATCTACACCGGGAACCTGTACCAGGTGGCCCGGCGGGAGAACCCCATCCCGGACTGGGTCAACCCGGCGGACTATATCGAGTGCATCCTGTGGCATACCATCGTGTACGGGCAGTTCTGCGAGATGATGGGAAAGGATTTGACCAAGTACCTCTACCAGAACTGCCCCCAGGATTTGTTTGCCGAGACCTATAACCAGGAGGTCATCCCCATCATCAACGATGCCAAGCAGCGGGGTATGCTGGACCCAAGCCGTGAAAAGCCATACAATCGTCCGCCGGAGGTGCTGCTGGCCAAGGACATTGAAATCGTGGAAAAGGGCACCGTGGTGTGGTGGAGCTGCTATTCCAAGGAGGACGCCGAGCCCCTCCATGAGACGCTGGAACATCTGATTTTCAATATGCTGTACTCCTATTGCTCCGAGCAGTACCGGGCTACGGATCACCTGCACATGTTGCTGACGGAGCGGGAGCAGTTTCCCGGCAGCATCACTATTCACCCTATCAATACGCCGCAGGACACCTGAACCTATCCTGCCTTGTGTGATTCTTCAAACGCGGGGTCAGCCCAAAGGGCTGGCCCCGCGCCTTTTCCGGCGTTTGGCGTTTTCTACAAAATTCCTTGTCAGAATTGCCCAAAAATGAAAAACAGAAAAAAAGAGTCTTGACAAAAGTAAAAACGGGGTGTACTGTTTACTTGAATTAAATCACGATTTAACACAACATTCTAAAAAGGCACTACGTTTCGGCCTGCGGCAGACCATGCCCCTGCCCGGCTGCCGGAACAGGAAAGGAGCAAACATGAATATCGGTGTGTGCGGATGCGGTACCATTGCGTCCTGGATTTCTGATATTTTAAATCAATTAAACAGCGAAACCATCGTCAAATACGGCGTAGCCTCCGCCTTCGCGGCGGAATGTCAGCCCTTTGCCGACAAGTGGGGCTGGAAAAAGGTGTACGAGAGCTATGACGCCCTGATGCAGGACCCGGCCATCGACCTGGTCTACATCGCCGTCCCCAATTCGTTCCACTATGAGGTCTGCCTGAAGGCGCTGAACTACGGCAAGAACGTGGTCTGCGAGAAGCCCTTCGCCGTCAACGAGCAGCAGGCAAAGGAAATGGTGGCCCTGGCAGAGGAGAAGGGCGTGTTCCTCTCCGAGGCGCTGTGGCCGTCCTTCCTGCCCTCCCGCCAGCTTATCGACGAGGAAATCGCCTCCGGCAGCATCGGCCAGGTCACAGGCGCGGAGTTCGTCTCCCTGTCCTACGTCCTGTTTCTGGAGCGGGTCAAGCGGCTGGATTTGGGCGGCGGCGCTCTGCTGGATATGGGCCCCTATATGCTGGGCCGGATGACCGACCACTTCGGCCTGGACATCGCCTCCATCGAGGGCACCTTTGAGCATCTGGACACCGGCGTGGACAGCCGGGACGACTACACCATCACCTACAAGGACGGCAGAACCGTCCATTGCAGAAGCACCATCGACACGCCCCACGAGGAGGGCATGGAGTACGGGCAAATCAACGGCACCAAGGGTTCCATCTGGTTTGACAGCATCTCCAACCCCCAGGACATCCGCGTGCAGGATTTGGAGGGCAACGTGGTGAAGCAAATCGCCGTGCCTCCCATGATTCACGGCACCGAAGTGCCCTTCATCGCCGGTTACGAATACGAGTTCCTGGCTTTCGAGCGGGCGCTGCGGGAGGGCCGCACGGAGTGCCCCGAGGCCACCCATGCCCAGACGCTGGCCATCGCCCATGTGATGACCGAGCTGCGCAGGCAGGCCAACGTCGTATTCCCCTTTGAATGATGCACGGAATGACGAATAGAAAGAAGGTTGCTAAGCTATGGCTAACGCAGTAGGGAAGAAGGTCGGGCGCGACCTGACCAGCGGGCCAATCATGCCGTCCCTGTTGTCGTTCGCGCTGCCGATTGTCATTACAGACGTGATTCAGCAGCTGTACTCCATGGTTGACCTGATGGTGATCGGGCAATTCGTGGGCAATGTGGGCACTGTCGGCGTGAATACAGGCGGTGAAATCGCGGACTTCCTGATGCCGGTGGCGACGGCGTTCGCGGCTGCCGGGCAGATTTATGTGGCCCAGCTGGCCGGGGCCAGAAAATATGAGGAGCAAAAGCGGGCCATCGGCACGTTCATCACCCTGATGCTGTGCGCGGCGCTGGGATTCATGGTGCTGACCATCGCCCTGACAAACCCCATCCTGAACCTGCTGAACTGCCCGGAGGAGTCCCTCAGTGAGGCGCGGAATTACATGATCATCACCGCTGTGGGCCTGCCCTTTATTTATGGCTACAACGCGGTGTGCGGCGTGCTGCGGGGCATGGGCGAGAGCCAGCGCCCCCTGGTGTTCATCATCATTGCGGCTGTGGTGAATATCTTCCTGGATATTATGCTGGTGGCCGTGTTCCAACTCAGCGCCGCCGGTACGGCGCTGGCTACGGTGTTCTCCCAGGTGGCGGCGTTCTCTGCCTCCTTTGTGTATATGTATAAGCACAAGGAGACCTTTGAGTTCGAGCTGAAGCTGTCCTACTTCAAGTGCGACCCCCACCACGCCAAGGTGCTGCTGAAGCTGGGCCTGCCCCAGGCCCTCCGCTCCGTGCTGGTGCGGGCCTCCATGCTCTGGGTCAACGCCAACGTGAACGCCTGCGGCTCCATCGCCTCCGGCACAAACGGCATCGGCAACAAGCTGCAAAAGTTCCTGGAGATTTTCAGCTCCAGCATGTCCCAAGCCAGCGCCGCCATGGTGGGCCAAAACCTGGGGGCCAAGAAGCAGAATCGGGCAAAAAAAACGGTTCACTCCGCGCTGCTGTTCAGTATATGCTTCGCCGTCTGCATCAGCCTGCTGATCTCCCTCTTCCCGCAGCAAGTGTTCGGTATCTTCACTACGGACGCGGACGTGAAGGCCTTCGGCGTGTACTATATCCAAATGCTGTGCGTGCATATCATCGTCTCGTCCATCACCAGCTCCTATCAGTCCATGGTGATCGGCTCGGGCAACGCCACGCTGAACTTTATCATCGGTATTCTGGACGGTGTCGTCTGCAAAATCGGCCTGAGCCTGCTGTTTGTGAACGTCATCTTCCAGGTCACGGCGGAGACGGACTGGTTCATGACTGCGCTGGGTTATTTCTGGGGCACCGGACTTTCCCGTGTGTTGCCGGCGCTGGTGTGCATCGTCTACTTCTACTCCGGCCGCTGGAAGAAGAGGGCCTTGCTGTCATAACGGAGGAGTCATGGTGAAACGAAAATCCTATCGGGAACGCTATTTTGAGGACAATCAGCCTGTGCGCCAGGTGGCCAACACCCGGAAGGGCTACCGCATCGTCTACCAGTATGTGGGTCTTTGGACCGCCTGGCGCAGCGAGAAGTGGACGCTGAAAACCGTTAAGTGGTTCTTCGCCCTGGCAGAGTTGGCCGGCGTCTGCCTGTATCTGATCTGCGCCAGGGTGGATACGCCCCTGAACCACTGTCAGCTGGCCAACGGGTTTGGCGTCCTGTCCGTCGTCCCGTGGATTTTGGAGCTGTCCGGGGTCGTGCGCTTCCTGCTGTCCAAAGCCTACGCCAAGGAGATGGACAGCAGGGAAATCGACCAGTCCATCCGATACGGTGCCGTGCTCCGGGCAGGGCTGCTGGGGCTGTCTCTGCTGTGCGGCGTTGTCAACACTCTGGTCAATGGGACGGCGACGCTGCTGGATGGAGGCATGGCCCTGGGTATCCTCGCCAGCATCGCCCTGTCCGTCGCCGTCTGGCAGGTGTACCGCAGTCTGCTGCTGGACACCTATCATAACGAAAACGGGGAACCTGGCAGCCCGTGCTGAGGCCGCCACAGTTCGGGTGAAAGGGAAGGAAAACGGGGCCGCTGCGTGCCGATTCAGGCGCACAGCAGGCTCTGTTTCCCGAAAACAAGCCGTTACAGGAAGGCGAATGTGCTTTTTGCACAAAAAACAAAAAGTATGTTTGTCTATTCTGCTAATTGATTTTTGAATCGGCAGCGGCTATACTCTCAATTAGTAAATCGTGATTTAATTCATAGTCTAAATCACGAGTGCAGTTCCTTTCCGCGGCATGGGCGGGAGAGAACGCCTCACACGTTCCATTTCTTAAAGGAGGACAAAAATGAAAAACGCAACAAAACGATTCCTGACGCTGCTCCTGGCTCTGGCAATGGTATGCTCCCTGGTGGCCTGCGGCGGCTCCAGCTCCGGCGGCAGCACCAGCGACACCGGCTCCGATGACGGCAGCGCCTCGTCCAGCGAGGGTGCCTCCACCGATGACGGCAGCGCATCCACTTCCGACGTGAACAACGACGCCGACGGCAACGGCCGGGCGGACAAGGTGGTTTACGCCAGCACCCAGGCCTATTCCAGCCTGACCCCCTTCCTGAACCCCAAGACCTACACCGCCGCCGTCTTTGAGACCCTGGGCCGCTATCATGACTATGGCAGCGACTTCGAGGGCCTGCTGATGGAGAGTTGGGAACAGACTGACGAGCTGACCTATGTGGTCACTCTGTACGACAACATCTACGACTCCGAGGGCAACCATATCACCGCCAGCGACGTGGTGTTCAGCTTTGAGACCGTCCGCACCGAGGGCGAAATCTCCCAGACCGACGTTATCGCAGAAGTCACCGCTGTGGACGACTATACTGTCCAGTTCACCTGGGCCGATACCCCTGTCACCGGCGCGTTTGAGCAGATGATGAGCCTGGTCAACATCGTCAGCCAGGAAGCCTATGAAGCCTCCGGCGACGGCATGGCTTCTAGCCCTGTGGGCACCGGGCCCTATGTGGTCACCAGCTGGACCAGCGGCGTCACCATGACCCTGGAGGTCAACGAGAACTATTGGGCTACCGACGATCAGATCAAGTTCGACACCCAGAAGCAGAATGTGGATGTCCTGGAGATTCAGACCATCTCCGAGACCTCTCAGATCTCCATGGCACTCCAGACCGGCGAGATTGATATGACCGAGGATCTGGCCGCCACCGACGCCTCCAGCTTCCAGGAGGGCGGCGCCTACTCTGACAGCTACAGTGTGCTGGAGCAGGCTGATTACGCCCCCAAGTCCATCCTGGTGAACGTCAGCGAGGATGCTAAGACCAGCGACTACTATCTCCGTCAGGCCATTATGTGCGCCATTGACAACGAGTACATCGCCTCCGTGGTGAACGGCGGCTCCAACCAGGCGGTTTACGGCCTGGGCGCTCCCTCCAACTCCGACTATGACGAGGAGGCCTGGAAGTCCTATCTGCCCGAGCGCTCCGTCGAGGCTGCTAAGGAGTATCTGGCCCAGTCTGCCTATCCCGACGGCACCACCATCACCCTGCTGCTGATTGACGGCGGCATCAATAACGACATCGCTGAAATCATTCAGAACGAGCTGGCCCAAATCGGCATCGACGTGGATGTGCAGGCTCAGACCTTCGGCAACTGGCTGACCAACAAGGGTGACTCTTCCGCCTGGGATCTGATCATCTCTGAGCTGTCCTCCACCAACTGCTGCGCCGCCATCTATCAGAACGCCTTTGACACCCGGGACGGCAGCGCCAACGAGATCTTCTCCACTGACGAGACCCTCCAGGAGCTTCTGGAAGCCTGCATCTTCGTGGACAACCACACCCAGGAGAGCGTCAACGCCTTCCAGCAGTATCTGACCGAGCAGGCCTATGTGATTCCCGGCGTGGTTCAGATCAACTACAACGTCTATGACAGCACCCTGATTTCCGAAATCGTCTACAGCGGCGAGGGCGCAGTCATTCCTCAGGCATTCACCTATATCGGCGTGGCTGAGTAATCTCAATCCTTCCCTACCCTATTCCCAATAGCATCCGGGGCTGCCCAGTCCGCCCGGAAGCGATGACCCTATCCGCCATCACGCAAGCAGGCGTCCGCTGCGATTGAGTCAACCGCTCCGGGGGAGGGCAGCCCCCACTTTTAAAAGTATCCATTCATATTACTCCATAAAGGAAAACGGGTGAATTATTTATTATGTGGAGATACATTTTAAAACGACTGGTCATGATGATTTTTGTGGTCCTCGGCGTGGCCATCGTGATCTTCTCGATCATGTACTTTATTCCCGGCAACCCGGCGCAAATCATCCTGGGCAGCAACGCCTCCGAGGAGTCGATTCAGGAGCTGTATGTCAGCATGGGCCTGGATCAGCCCTATCTGACCCAGCTGGGCACCTTCCTGTCCGACACCTTCCTGCATTTTGACCTGGGCAACTCCTATCAGTCCAAAATCGCGGTAGCCACGGAAATCGCCGAGCGGTTCCCCCGGACGCTGATTATCGCCGCCTGCTCCCTGATCGTCACCACTGCGGTGGGTATCCCTCTGGGTATTGTAGCCGCTACCAATCAGGGCAAGTGGCAGGATAATACGGCCACGCTGATTTCCATGGTGGGTCTGTCCCTCCCCGGCTTCTGGCTGGCGCTGATGCTGGTCAACTGGCTGTCCGTGGGGCTGGGCATCCTGCCTGCCTACGGCGTAGGCACCTGGAAGCACTATGTGATTCCCATCATCTCCAACTCCGTCATCGGCATTGCCAACATTGGCCGCCAGTGCCGGGTGGACGTGCTGGAGGTCATCCATTCGGACTATGTCACCACTGCCCGGGCCAAGGGCGTCAGCAATCACAACGTCACCTTTAAGCACGTTATGCCCAACGCGCTGATTCCGCTGATTACCTCCCTCGGCTCCGTCTTTGCCTCCTCTCTGGGCGGCACGGTGGTCATCGAGTCTATCTTCGTGATTCCCGGCATCGGCCTGTATATGTCCAACGGTATCCTGAACCTGGATTATCCCGCGGTTCGGGGCGGCGTTGTAGTGATTGCCATCGCATTCAGCTTCGTCATGCTGGCGGTGGATCTGATTTACGCATACGTTGACCCCCGCATTAAGGCTCAGTACGAAGGAAAGTAAAGGGGGAGAGAAAAATGACAAAAACTGCAACAGCCGCAGCTGCGGCCCCCAAGGCCAAGCGGAACAGCCAGACCAAAGAGGTGCTGAAGCGCTTCACCAAGAGCCCGCTGGCAATGATTGGTACGGCAATCTTCGTCATCTTCGTGGTGCTGGCCATTCTGGCGCCCTACATCTGCAAGTATTCCTATGATGAAATGACGGTCGACATCCTGGCGGGGTGTTCCCTGGATCACTTCTTCGGTACAGACAAGTTCGGCCGGGATTTGTTCAGCCGCATTCTCTATGGCGGACGGTACTCCATCTTTATGGGCGTGGTGGCCACCCTCCTGGGCACGGCCATCGGCATGGTGCTGGGCGCTATCGCAGGCTTCTTCGGTCAGGTGGCGGATAACGTGGTCATGCGTATCTGCGACATCTTTCAGGCCATCCCCGGCATCCTGCTGTCCATGGTGATTTCCACCGTGCTGGGCGTCGGCGTGGTCAACACCATCATTGCCCTGTCCATCGGCGGCATCGCGGGCAACGCCCGTATGATGCGCAGCCTGATTCTCCAGGTGCGCAATAATGACTACATTGAGGCTGCCGGCTCCATCAACTGCTCCAGCCCCCGCATCATCTTCCGTCACATTCTGCCCAACACCTTTGGCCCCATTCTGGTGGGCTGCACCATGGGCATTGGCGGCACCATCATGCAGGCGGCCAGCCTGAGCTTCCTGGGCCTGGGCATCAAAGCGCCCATCCCTGAGTGGGGCGCGCTGCTGAACGAGGGCAAGGACTACTTCACCATGTATCCCCATCTGCTGATTTTCCCCGGCCTGGCCATCGGCCTGCTGAGCCTGGCCACCTGCCTGATGGGCGACGGCCTGCGGGATGCAATGGACCCCAGACTGAAGAAGTGACCGAGGTGTGAGAAATGGAAAATAAGGTTGAAATTAAGAACCAGGAGCACTTCCTGGAGGTCAAAGACCTGACCGTATACTACACCGTGTCCAAGGTGGACACCAAGGCGGTCAACGGTGTTTCCTTCACCCTGGGGAGAGGCCAGACCCTGGGGCTGGTAGGCGAGACCGGCGCTGGCAAGACCACCATCGCTAAGGCCATCCTGGGCATCCTGGGCCCCCCCCCCCCCCCCCCACCACACCGCGAGAA
>JAJQEV010000085.1 GCA_021201475.1 Clostridiales bacterium | reverse complement strand
TCCCCCATTTCTTGGCGGGACAAGAAATGGGGCCCGCCGGGAGGGCAAGAACGTTGTTTCCTTTATCCATCCTTATCTAAGGAGGGAAAGTTGGCCGGGCGCACACTGTGCGCCCCTACCGGGTGAGGGTAAGTGGCGCAGCCTTCCCCTCCGTGAGGGAACCTAAAAAAACAACGCCCCCATCCCAATCTTGGGACGGGAGCGGAAAACGCTGCCGTGGTGCCACCCAATTTCAGCGCGGTAAACCGCGCCCTCATTTTCCTTCGCTGGGGCGGGAAGGGGACCGCGCCGGTCTCCCGGCCTGCTCCGCAGGCGTCTTTCCCCCGCCCTGTGGCCGCAGCGCCCTTCCAGCCCTGGGGCGCGTCTCTGTCCGGCGGTGCGGGGTACTCATCCTGCTTCATCGCAGCAGATTTTTCGTTTCCTATTATACCCAATCCGGCTGCCGTTGTCAACGGGGCGGAGCGGTTTTTCTGTTTGAAAAAAGATTCCCTTCACAAAGCAAAATATCTTGTTAAGCTTGGAGCTTTTTACATTTTCCACAGGATTCCCAAAAATGTGGAAAAACCGGTACCAGAACGCGTCTTGCACTCCGGTACCGGCCTGAAGTTATGAACTTTTCCACGTTTTTTCCCACAGAAGCGGAAAGAAAGGAGCGTGGTCAGGTGTGTCCCGCTGCGCCCCCCGCTGCGAACCAGGCGATCACTTCCCGGATGCCCATGGCCAGCACCAGGACGGTCAGCAGGGCGAACACCGCCCCCAGAACCGCGCTGCGCTGCCAGCCGGGCTGGGGTTCCTCCGGCTCCTGGAAGTCGGGGTCCTCCACATGGTCCACCCGGCCATGGCGGATGATCCACGCCTGGTTGAAGAACTGGGCGCTCAGGGCCCCACAGGCGGGGAAGACGATAATGCCGGTAATGCCCCGTATCAGCGTCATCCGCGCCATCCAGTACAGGACCAGCAGGAAGGCAATCAGCACATACACCACGCCCATCATGGCCCAGATACGCTTGCGCTGCATCTGTTACTCCTGGGGCTTGTCCGCCTGCTGGGCCTTCAGCAGGTCGCGGATCTCGGTGAGCAGTTCCTCCTGGGTGGGGCCGGCGGGGGCGGGCTCTTCCTCCTCCTCGGGCTTCTTGCTCATCTTGTTCACGACCTTGACGATCCAGAACACCACGAAGGCGGTGATGAGGAAGGTGATGATGGCGTTAATGACCGCGCCGATGCCGAAGGGGCCGACGGTGATGGCGGAGAAGTCTGCCTGGCCCATAATCAGGGCGATGATGGGGGTCAGCAGGTTCTCCACGATGGAGGTGACGATGGCGGTGAAGGCGGAGCCTACCACGACGCCGACGGCCATGTCCAGCACGTTGCCGCGCATGATGAAGGCTTTAAATTCGTCCACCCAGCTTGGTTTTTTCATTTGGGATACTTCCTTTCTTTTTTATGTGTATGGTTGTGGTGTGGGACAGTGCGCACAGGAGGTCAATCCTGTTTGGGGACATAAGTGTTGGCCACCTGGAGCTTCTCCTTGCCGCCCATGTAGGGGCGCAGAACCTCAGGAATCACCACGCTTCCGTCGGCCTGGAGGTTGTTCTCCAGGAAGGCGATGAGCATACGGGGCGGGGCCACGCAGGTGTTGTTCAGGGTGTGGGCCAGAACATTGTTGGTTTTTGTCTTTTTCCGGCCCTTTTTGTCGGTAAACTCCACCGTCTCGGTGTAGCGGATGCCCAGCCGCCGCGCCTGGGCGTCCCCCAGGTTGGAGCAGGAGCAGACCTCGAAATACTTCTGCTGCCGGGGAGACCAGGCCTCGATGTCGCAGCTCTTCACCTTCAAGTCCGCCAGGTCGCCGGAGCAGCACTCCAGCTGCCGCACCGGGATGTCCAGGGAGCGGAACAGGTCTACGGAGTTCTGCCACATCTTCTCATACCAGGCCATGGAGTCTTCCGGCTTGCAGATGACGATCATTTCCTGCTTCTCGAACTGGTGGATGCGGTAGACGCCCCGCTCCTCCAGGCCGTGGCTGCCCTTTTCCTTCCGGAAGCAGGGGGAGTAGGAGGTCAGGGTCAGGGGCAGCTGGTCGCCGGGGATGATTTGGCCGTTGAACCGGGCAATCATGGAGTGCTCGCTGGTGCCGATGAGGTAGAGGCTGTTCTTGGGGTCGGTGTTGCTGTTGTCCTCGATTTTGTACATCATGGCGTCCATCTCCGGGAAGGACATGACCCCCTCCACCATTTCGCCCCGAATCATATAAGGGGGAATGACGTAGGTGAAGCCCCGGTCAATCATAAAGTCCCGGGCGTAGGCCAGCACCGCCTCGTGGAGCCGGGCGATGTCCCCAATCAGGTAGTAGAACCCGGTGCCGGACACCCGGCGGGCGCTGGTCAGGTCGATGCCGTTGAAGGATTCCATAATGTCCGTGTGGTAGGGGATGGGGAAGTCCGGCACCTTGGGTTCCCCAAAGCGCTGCACCTCCACGTTGCAGGAGTCGTCGGGGCCGATGGGGACGCTGGGGTCGATGATGTTGGGGATGACCAGCATGATTTCCCGCACCTTTGCGTTCAGCTCCGCCTCCTGGGCGGACAGGGCCTCCCGCTCCGCCGTCTCGGCCACCACCTGCTCCTGGAGCTGGGCGGCCTGGGCCTCGTACTGGGCGGCGTTCTCCGGCTCCTTCTTGGCCTTGCCCTTCAGCATACCGATTTGCTTGGACAGGACGTTCCGGTTCTGCTGGAGGGCCTCCGCCTGCTGCTTGGCCGCCAGGGCCTGGTTGTACAGGTCAATGACCTGGTCCACCAGGGGCAGCTTCTCCTCCTGGAACTTCTTCTTGATGTTTTCCTTGACGATGTCCGGGTTGTCCCGGACAAATTTGATGTCTAGCATACGTTTTTACTCCTCAAATTGGTTTACTCTCTCACTTTTTTGCAGCGGCGGCGGCTTTCTTCCGCTCCTGCCGCAGGTTCACATAGCCGCCGATTTGCCCCAGGCAGGTGGCAATCAGGGCCAGGATAATGACCAGGTACCAGCGCCTGTCCTCATAATACATGGAAAGGCACATGGCGCTGAGGATGGCCGGCCCCAGCCCCACGTCGAATACCAGCCACGCGACGCCTGCGCCGTTGTAGCGCTGTATATAGTCCATCGCGGCACACACCGGGATAGCCAGCAGCAGGATGACCACCACCCCCACCAAAAGGGGGACGAAGATGGCCTTCACCACCCGGTAGAGCCACAAAACCCCTTCATCGGTGAAGGAAAAGCTCCCTTCCACCGCCCCGAAACGGGTCATGGCCGTCTGCACCGTGCTGCCCAGCAGCTGGAGGAGGGGAATCAGGATCAGCGTCAGCACCCCGTCTATCAGCTTTCTGGGCCAGCTGGTCAGCGATTTCTGCTTTTGGAAGAGGCGCAGGGTCAGGGCGGAGGCGGTACACAGGCCGTACAGCAGCAGATAAAGCTCCATCCAAGTGTGCGTCACAGCGCCGCTGGATGCGTCCATCCCCAGCACGTTGGTGCAAAAGACGGCGGGCCAGTTGTTGTTCAGGAGGCTCTCCCACAGGTCGGCAAAACCAGCCGACAGGGTCTCAAAATCCATGCGCCTCACCCGCCCTTCTTCGGCAGCAGCTTCATAGCGTCCAGCAGGTCGTTCAGGTCGTCCACGCCGTAGAACTCCAGCTCCAGCTTGCCCTTGCGCTTGCCCTGGGTGATTTTCACCCGGCGGCCCAGCACGTCCGCAAGGTCCTTCGCGGCCAGAGCGGCGTAGTCCACCTCCAGTTCGTCCTTGGGCGTCTCCGGAGGCGGCTCCTGCTCCTGCTGCGCCCGCAGCTTGGCCGCCAGATGCTCCGCCTCCCGGACGCTGAGGCCCCGCTTGTCGATTTCCTCCGCCAGGCGGTTCTGGGCGGTGGGGTCGCTGACGCTGAGGACGGCTCTGGCGTGCCCGGCGGACAGCCTGCCGTCCTCCACCATGGCCTGGAGGTTGTCCGGCAGGCCCAGCAGCCGGACGGCGTTGGCTACGGCGCTGCGGCTCTTGCCCACACGGGCGGCCACCTGCTCCTGGGTCATGCCGTACTCCTTCATCAGGGTGTCGTAGCCCTGGGCCTCCTCCATGGCGTTTAAGTCCTCCCGCTGGAGGTTCTCGATGAGGCCCAGCTCCATGGCCTCCCGGTCGTCGGCCTCCAGCACCAGCACCGGCACCTCCTCCAGTCCGGCCTCCCGGGCGGCCCGCCAGCGGCGCTCGCCGGAGATGATCTGGTAGTAGCCGGAGGCCATTTGCCGCACGTTGATGGGCTGCAAAATGCCGTGCTCCCGGATGGAGTCGGCCAGGTCGCTGAGGCTTTCGCTGTCAAACAGCTTCCGGGGCTGGGCGGCGTTGGGCTGCACCTTGGCGATGGGCAGCTTCAGAACGCCGGATTGCTCCGGTTCGGTGCTGCCGTCTCCCAGGAGGGCGTCCAGCCCCCGGCCCCGGGGCTGGCTGTCCAGCCCTCGGCCGAGACCGAAGCTGTCGCTTCGTTTTGTCATTCTTCCACGCTCCTTTCTTTCTCTGATTATTTGTGGATAGGGATATATTGCTCAAATATCGTGTATTTGCGATGCGTTGAAAGCAGATGGTATCACCTGCTCCACCCCTCAGTCAGCTTCGCTGACAGCTCTGCCGTCAAGCGACATTTCCGCTGCGCTCCCTACCCTTTCAGGGGAGCCAAAAACGAGGAGATTACTACAACCTCCTGCCGTCCCTGAAAGGGGAGGGGAACCGCGAAGCGGTGGAGGGGTTTCCAACGGGGCTTTCCTTAGACAAGGATTGTTAAAGGAAATAAGTGGTTTCCCTCCGGGGGCCCCATTTCTTGCTCCGCCAAGAAATGGGGGAAAGAAGGCGGCTCAGGGAGG
>JAJQEV010000095.1 GCA_021201475.1 Clostridiales bacterium | reverse complement strand
GGTGGATATGGAGACCAGCGAGACCCACCCCGTCCTCCCCGGCCTGCTGTACCATCAGCCCCCCGTCCAGCCGGGGAAGGAGAACCCCCTGCTGCTCGGCCGGGAGGAGTTGGAGCAGCGGTTCCTGGCCGCCCCGCCGGAGCAGAAGGTGACGGACTGGTTGCTGGACAGCTTCTTCGGCCTGTCCCCCCTGCTGTGCCGGGAGCTGGTGTGCCAGGGGACGGACAGCATGGATGCCAGGGTGGGAACCCTGTCCCCCTGCCAGAACGGGGGCTTTCTGGACACCTTCTGGCAGTTCCTGGAGGCCGTCCGCCAGGGCAGGCTGACCCCCTGCGCCCTGTATCAGGGCGGGAAACCCAAGGACTTCTCCTGCCTGTTCCTGTACCAGTACGGCCTCTCTATGGAGTGCCGGAAGTATGAAAGCTTCTCCAAACTGCTGGATGACTTCTACGCCACCCGGGAGCGGCAGGAGCGGGTGCGGGCCAAGGGTCAGACCCTGCTGAAAAGCCTGCAAAACGCCCGGAACCGCACCGCCCGGAAGTTGGAAAACCAGCGGAAGGAACTGGCCGACGCCGAGAACCGGGAGCAGTACCGCATTTCCGGCGATTTGATCACCGCCAACCTGTACCGGATGGAGAAGGGGGCCAGGGCGCTGACCTGCCAGAACTACTACGACCCGGACTGCGCCGACATCACCATCCCCTTAGATTCCCTCCTGACCCCCCAGCAGAACGCCGCAAAATACTATAAGCGCTACACCAAGGCGAAAACCGCCAGCAAGGTGCTGACGGAGCAAATCGCCAAGGGCGAAGGGGAGCTGGACTACTTGGACTCCGTGCTGGAGGCGGTGCAACGGGCCGAGGGGGAGCGGGATTTGACCGAGATACGCCAGGAACTGGAGGACACCGGCTACCTCCGCAAGCCCCAGCAGGGGAGGAAGGCCCCCAAGCGGGTGCGCTCCAAGCCCATGGAGTTCCGCTCCTCCACCGGGTTCCGCATCAGCGTGGGCCGGAACAATACCCAGAACGACGAGCTGACCTGCAAGCAGGCGGGGTTCCGGGACATCTGGCTCCACACCCAGAAGATTCACGGCTCCCACGTCATCATCTGGACGGAGGGGCGGGAGGTGGACGCCCAGACCCTGACCGAGGCCGCCCAGCTGGCCGCCTACTACTCCCAGGCCAGGGAGGGCAGCAACGTGCCGGTGGACTACACCCCCGTCCGCTATGTGAAGAAGCCGGGGGGCGCGAGACCCGGCATGGTGATCTACACCACCCACAGCACCGCCTACGTCACCCCCGACCCGGCGCTGACGGAGAAGCTGAAACGGTGAAGGGACTGTGCGCTTCCCACACTTCGCCGCCGCCCGGTTGTGGGCGGCGGTTTTAGAGCCAGATTTTAGCACTCTATGTGCTTGTCTGCTAAATTCTTCACAAAAGTAACACAGTTCGTTCATGATTTGTTCATAATCCAGGGGTATACTATAGACAAATCAAAGGAGAACCCCTTGAGGGTTCGGAAAGGATGTTTATTATGTATACTCTGATTTCCAATCGTCACACGAATCATTTTGACAATCTGTTTTACGCCACGGAAAACACCGTCCTCCCCTTCCGGACGGACTTGCAGGACACCGGCGACAGCTTCGTTCTGACCGCCGAACTGCCCGGCTTTGAGAAGGAGGACATTCACCTGTCGGTGAACGCAGGGGTTCTGACCATTGAGGCCCAGCACAGCACTGACCAGCAGCGAAACCAAAACGGCTGGGTGCTCCAGGAGCGGCACACCGGCTCCTACAGCCGCACCTTCACCCTGAACGACATTCAGGAGGACGCCATCACCGCCTCCTACAAGGACGGCATCCTGACCCTGACGCTGCCGAAGACAAGACCGGCAGCCCCCCAGCGCCGGGAGATCACCATCGGCTAAACCGCCTGTCCCCCTTCCGCCCTCCCTCGCCGGAGGGCAGGGGGACGACAGCTTGCCCCAGTGTTAGCACTCAAAAGGATCTATTGCTAAGAAATTCTCAAACAAAAAGCAAATCATTTGTCACCGCCCCCCTTGCGGGGCCAGAAAGGAAGTATTATAATGTATCGCATGATTACCCGCCGTATGAACGACTTTGACCGCCTTTGGAACGCCTTTGACGCTCCGTTTTACACCGATGAAACCAGCACCATCCCCTTCCGGGCAGACCTGCAGGACACCGGCGACAGTTTCATCCTCACCGCTGAGCTGCCCGGCTTTGACAAGGAGGACATTCACCTCTCCGTGGACGCTGGCGTCCTGACCATCCAGGCCCAGCACAGCGCCGACCAGCAGCAGAATCAAAACGGTTGGGTGCTCCAGGAGCGGCACACCGGCTCCTACAGCCGCACCTTCACCCTGAACGACATTCAGGAAGACGCCATCACCGCCGCCTACAGGAACGGCATCCTGACCCTGACGCTGCCCAAGGCAAGACCGGCTGCGCCCCAACGCCGGGAAATCAACATCTGCTGATTCCGCGAGGACGCGGAGGGGCCTTCTTCCCCTCTGCGCCCTTTCCCTTTGTCAAACCTGCTGATGCAGAAGAGAGGTATCATTATGGCTCAGAAAAATTTAACGCAAAAATCCCAGGAGGCCCTGCAATCCGCCCAGCTCTGCGCGGATGAATACGGCAACTGCCAAATCGAGCAGGCCCACCTGCTTTACGCCCTGCTGGACCAGGAGGGCGGGCTGATTCCCCAGCTTGTGTCCAGCATGGGGCCGGACCCGGACAGCCTGAAAGCCGCCCTCCGGGCCCAAATCGAACAGCTCCCCAAGGTCAGCTACGGCAACCGGGAGCAGGGCAAGGTCTACATCGCCAAGGATGTGGACAAGGCTCTCACCGCCGCCGACCAGTCCGCCACCCAGATGAAGGACGAGTATATCTCCGTGGAGCATCTGTTCCTGGGCCTGCTGGACGCGGCCAACAGTAACCTGAAAAAGCTGTTCCAGACCTACCGGCTCACGAAAGAGAAGGCGCTGGAGGCCCTGTCCAAAATCCGGGGCAGCCAGCGTGTCACCTCGGAGACGCCGGAGGACACCTATGACGCCCTGAAAAAGTACGGCACCGACCTGGTGGAGCGGGCCAAAGCCAACAAGCTGGACCCGGTCATTGGCCGGGACGACGAGATTCGGAACGTCATCCGCATCCTGTCCCGCAAGACGAAAAACAACCCCGTCCTCATTGGCGAGCCGGGTGTCGGCAAGACTGCCGTGGTGGAGGGGTTGGCCCAGCGTATCGTCCGGGGCGACGTACCCAAGAGCTTACAGGATAAGACCATCTTCTCCCTGGACATGGGGGCGCTGATTGCCGGCGCCAAGTACCGGGGGGAGTTCGAGGAACGGCTGAAAGCCGTCCTGAACGAGGTGAAGAAGAGCGACGGCAAAATCCTGCTCTTCATCGACGAGCTGCACACCATCGTCGGCGCAGGCAAGACGGAGGGCAGCATGGACGCAGGCAACCTGCTGAAACCCATGCTGGCCCGGGGCGAACTGCACTGCATCGGCGCGACCACCTTGAACGAGTATCGCCAGTATATCGAGAGGGACGCCGCCCTGGAGCGGCGGTTCCAGCCCGTCCTGGTGAACGAGCCCAGCGTGGAGGACACCATCGCCATCCTCCGGGGCTTGAAGGAGCGGTACGAGGTCTATCACGGTGTCAAAATCCAGGACAGCGCCATCATCGCCGCCGCCACCCTGTCCAACCGCTATATCACTGACCGGTTCCTGCCGGACAAGGCTATCGACCTCATCGACGAGGCCTGCGCCCTGATTCGGACAGAGATGGACAGTATGCCCACAGAGTTGGACGTGATTTCCCGCCGCATCACCCAGCACGAAATCGAGGAGGCCGCCCTGAAAAAGGAGGACGACAAGCTCTCCCAGGAGCGGCTGGCCCAACTCCAGGAGGAGTTGGCCGAGATGCGGGAGGAGTTCAACGCCAAGAAGGCCCAGTGGGAAAACGAGAAGGACGCCATCACCAAGGTGCAGAAGCTCCGGGAGGACATGGAAAAGGCCAAGCAGGATCTGGAACTTGCCCGCCGGGAGGGAGACTACGGCAAGGCAGGTGAACTGCAATACGGCAAGCTGCCGGAACTGCAAAAGGCGCTGGACGCCGAGGAGGCGGTGGCCGCCCAGGGCAAGCGCCGCAGCCTCCTCCGGGACCGGGTGACGGAGGACGAAATTTGCCGCATCATCGAGCGGTGGACGGGTATCCCCGTGGCCAAACTCCAGGAGAGCGAGCGGGAGAAGCTGCTCCATTTGGACACTATCCTGCACAAACGGGTCATCGGCCAGGACGAGGCGGTGCAGAGCGTCTGCGAGGCCATCATCCGCTCCCGGGCGGGCATCCAGGACCCCAACCGCCCCATCGGCTCCTTCCTGTTCCTGGGCCCCACCGGCGTAGGCAAGACGGAGCTGGCCAAGACC
The DNA here is from genome assembly GCA_021201475.1 of Clostridiales bacterium. GTDB lineage: Bacteria > Bacillota > Clostridia > Oscillospirales > Oscillospiraceae > Onthomonas. The sequence continues at coordinate 24,175 of JAJQEV010000095.1, read as the reverse complement.
CTGGCGGAGGCCCTGTTCGACAGCGAGAAGAACATGGTGCGTATCGACATGAGCGAGTATATGGAGAAGTACTCCGTCTCCCGGCTCATCGGCGCCCCTCCCGGCTATGTGGGCTATGAAGAGGGCGGCCAGTTCACCGAAGCCGTCCGCCGGAAGCCCTACTCCGTGGTGCTGTTTGACGAGGTGGAGAAGGCCCACCCGGACGTGTTCAACGTGCTGCTCCAGGTGCTGGACGACGGCCGCATCACCGACAGCCAGGGCCGCACCGTGGACTTCAAGAACACCATCATCATCCTGACCTCCAACCTGGGCAGTCAAATCCTGCTGGACGGCATTGACGAAAACGGCGACATCTCCGACAGCGCCCGGAATGAAGTGGAGGCCCTGCTGAAACGCTCCTTCCGGCCGGAGTTCCTGAACCGGCTGGACGAAATCGTGTTCTACAAGCCCCTGACCAGGGACAATATCACCGGCATCGTGGATTTGCAGGTGGACGCCCTGAACCGCCGCCTGGAGGATAAGCAACTCAGCGTGATTCTGACCCCCGCCGCCAAGGACTTCATTGTGGAGGAGAGCTACGACCCCGCCTTCGGCGCGCGGCCCCTCCGCCGGTACGTCCAGCACACGGTGGAGACCCTTATCAGCCGGAGGATTCTGGAGGACGACGTGGCCCCCGGCACCACCATGACCATCGACGTCATGGGCGGGGAGTTGGGTGTGCGATAAACGCAGCCTGAAAAAGCATATCGGCGCAGGAAAAGGCGCGGCGGTCTGACGACTGCCGCGCCCTGTTCAGCTTCGTTTGTGATAGAATTTTCGATAGTACAGCAGCCCGGAGAGCACGGCAGGAATCCCAATCCACAGCAGGAAAATCGTCACTGTCAGCACTTCAAAGGATTTCATCACGGGAATCCCCAGCAGATAGACCAGCACCAGTGGCAAAGAGAGATACCCCAAAATGCGGTGGGCAACAATCCAGGTCTCATCATCCGCCACCGTCCAGGGAAGCCGCAGTCCGGTATGGGAACTGCGGGGCAGCTTCGGTGCAACATTCCCGCCAAACAGCATGACAATGCACACAATGCAGGCGGCCAGCGTTCGCTCCACCTGCTCGGACAGGACGATTTTTCCCGTTTCCGTCAGCACAATGATTACCATGCAACCAATCAGCATGACTACGCTGAACACCGTGACCAGCCGCAGAGTGTTCAATTTAGGGTGTCCATCGGGCAAGTCGGTCAGTTCTCCCAGATGGCGATAGAGTACCGCTACCGCCGCCAAAAGTGCCGCCGCCATCAGCAAAAAGCCTGCCATCTGATTGGGAAGCGTCAGCCCAAGTACCAGAGCCGCCACACACAGCAGCCGAATCAAAATCTGTGCCTTACTCCATTTCACAGGCGTTTTCCCCTTCCTCCGGTGCCTTGCCCAGCAACCCGGTCAGCTCCACATACAGTTCCTCCATGACGGAGAGGTTCAGGGAATAGATGATTTGATTGGCCTTGCGGGTGGCGGTGACGATTTCCGCCCGTTTCAGCACGTCCAGGTGCCTGGAAACGGAGGGCTGAGAGATGTCAAATTGCTCCGCAATTTCCCCGGCGCTGAGATTTTTCCACCGCAGCAGACGAATGATTTCCCGACGGTAGGGGTTGGCCAGGGCTTGGAAAAAGTCATCCTTCATGGGATGCGCCTCCCTTCCTCTATATATTCTATTATAGCTATATAGCTATAATCTGTCAAGCCCTTGTGCAGAAAAAGCAGCCCCCGCCCGGTATCACCCGGGCGAAGGGCCGCCGTTACAGTGATTCAGTTTTTCTATCTCACCCGATAAAATGCTCCACCAGTATCCTGACCCCCAGCAGAATCAAAATGATACCCCCGGCCAACTCGGCACGCTTCTCGTACCGGCTGCCAAAGACATTGCCCACCCGCACGCCGAGCATGGACAGCAGGAAGGTGGTGATGCCGATGAGGACGCAGCCCAGCACCGTGTTGGCCAGCACGCTCCAGCCCGCTATCAGCTCCACGTTGACGCAGGTGAAGGTGACCCCCACCGCCAGGGCGTCGATGCTGGTAGCAATGGCCATCATGCACATCTCCCGGGCGACCAGGCTGTCGTCAGCCTCCTCCGTCTCCTTCCCCAGGGCCTCCCGCACCATGTTGCCGCCAATCAGCAGCAGCAGGCCGAAGGCGATCCAAGGGGCGATGGCGTCGATATACCGCTCAAAGCGGCTGGACAGGCCGTAGCCGATCATGGGCATCAGGAACTGGAAGCCGCCGAACCAGGCCCCCACAATGAGCTGGGCCTTGAAGGTCAGCTTGTTCAGGGCCAGGCCCTTGCAGACGGAGACGGCGAAGGCGTCCATGGAAAGCCCTACGGCCAGCAGCAACAGCGACAGTAAATCCATTTTCAAATTCCTCCAGTGGGGGCAGCGTGGCGCAAAAAAGCGGCGGGCAAGGCTGCCCGCCGCTGGCGTTTTGGACGAAAAAACAGACCCATTGCGCGGCAAAAGCAGCACATGAGTCTCATCATTGAGGAGGCAAGCCAGGTGCTCATCACACCAGTATGTTGACTTGCCGCGCCCGCCGGGCGCCGACTACTCCCTCATATCTTGGTTATGATTGTAACAGCTTTCCCGGCAGTTAGTCAATCGTAACTTTGATTTTTCCCCATTTTTGCAATTCTTCAGCCAAAAAACGGTTGACAAATCGGGAAGTTGATGGTACCTTAAAGGTAGCCATATAACTGACGGAAGTGGATGGAACCACAGGGAATATGGTGGGAACAAGTGCCGACCGTCTGGGCCAATGTTGGTCTGGGGGGCTGGCTTTTTCCGTTTCAGGACGGAACCGCCGCAGCGCCTCAGACAGTCACAATGATGAGAAAGGTGGAGTCTCCCATGAAAACCGATATTGAAATCGCACAGAGCACGGAACTTTATCCCATTGACCAGGTGGCCGAGCAGGCCGGTTTCGACCCCGCTCTGCTGGAACACTATGGTAAGTACAAGGCGAAAATCGACATCTCCTCCCTAAAGGACGCGCCCCGGAAGGGCAAGCTGATTTTGGTCACCGCCATCAACCCCACCCCCGCCGGGGAGGGGAAAACCACCACCTCCGTGGGGCTGGCGGACGCCCTCTCCCTGCTGGGGAAGAAGACCCTCCTGTGCCTCCGGGAGCCGTCCCTGGGGCCGGTGTTCGGCATCAAGGGGGGCGCAGCCGGAGGCGGCTATGCCCAGGTCATCCCCATGGAGGACATCAACCTCCACTTCACCGGCGACTTCCACGCCATCGGCGCGGCCAACAATCTGCTGGCCGCCATGCTGGACAACCATATTCAGCAGGGCAACGAACTGGACATCGACGTGAAGAACATCACCTGGAAGCGCTGCGTGGATATGAACGACCGGCAGCTCCGCAACGTCATCGACGGCCTGGGGGGCCGGATGCAGGGCGTCCCCAGAGAGGACGGCTTCGACATCACCGTAGCCTCGGAAATCATGGCGGTGCTGTGCCTGTCCTCCGACCTGATGGATTTGAAGCGGCGGCTAGCCAGCATCATCGTAGCCTATGACCGGAAGGGCAATCCCGTCACCGCCCACGACTTGAAGGCGGAGGGGGCCATGACCGTCCTGCTGAAGGACGCCATCAAGCCCAACCTGGTGCAGACCCTGGAGCATAACCCCGCCATCGTCCACGGCGGCCCCTTCGCCAACATTGCCCACGGCTGCAACTCCGTCGCCGCCACCGACACTGCCCTGAAACTGGCGGACTATGTGGTGACGGAAGCGGGCTTCGGCGCAGACCTGGGGGCGGAGAAGTTCCTGGACATCAAGTGCCGCGCTGCCGGGCTGGACCCGGACGCGGTGGTCATCGTCGCCACGGTGAAAGCGCTGAAATACAACGGCGGCGTCCCCAAGGCCGAACTGGGCCAGGAGAATCTGGCGGCCCTGGAGAAGGGCCTGCCCAACCTGCTCAAGCACGTTGAGAACATCACCCAGGTGTTCGGCCTGCCCTGCGTGGTGGCCATCAACCGCTTCACCAACGACACCGACGCCGAGCTGGAGCTGATTCGCAGCAAGTGCCGGGAGCTGGGGGTCAACGTGGCCATGAGCGAGGTCTGGGGCAAAGGCGGCGCAGGCGGCGTGGAACTGGCGGAGGAGGTGCTACGGCTGTGCCAGCAGCCCCATAACTTCCAGTTCGCCTATCCCCTGGATACCTCCATCAAGGCCAAGCTGGAGACGCTGGTGCAGCGGGTTTACGGCGGCGCAGGCGTGACCTATTCCAAGGCCGCGGAGCAGTCCATCGCCAAGCTGGAGGAGCTGGGCTACGGCAATCTGCCCATCTGCGTGGCAAAGACCCAGTACTCCCTGTCTGACGACCCCACCCTGCTGGGGCGGCCGGAGGGCTTCACCGTCAGCGTGACGAAGGTGAAGGTCAGCGCCGGGGCCGGGTTCATCGTCGTCCAGACCGGCGACATTATGACCATGCCCGGCCTGCCCAAGGTGCCCGCCGCCGAGCGCATCGACATTGACGAAAACGGCAAAATCGTGGGTCTGTTCTGATTGAATCCTACACGGAAGCATTCCGCCGCCAGCGTGACCCGCTGGCGGCGGTTCCTGCTTGCACGCAAAAGCGCCGCATCCCGGAGGGGATGCGGCGCCTGGTTATGGGGTTATGCGGGGGTTTGCGCTGTCAGCAGCTTAGTCCAGCTGAGGGCCGGCGGCCACCAGGCTCTTGCCCAGGTCGTTGGTCTGATACTTGACGAAGTTCTTGATGAAGCGCTGCGCCAGATCCTTGGCCTTCTCCTCCCACTGGGAAGCGTCGGCATAGGTGTCCCGGGGATCCAGGATGGCGGGATCAACGCCGGGCAGCTCGGTGGGAACCTCGAAGTTGAAATAGGGGATCATCTTGGTGGGGGCGGACTTGATGGAGCCGTCCAGGATGGCATCGATGATGCCGCGGGTGTCCTTGATGGAGATACGCTTGCCGGTGCCGTTCCAGCCGGTGTTGACCAGATAGGCCTTGGCGCCGCTCTTCTCCATGCGCTTGACCAGCTCCTCACCGTACTTGGTGGGATGCAGCTCCAGGAATGCCTGGCCGAAGCAGGCGGAGAAGGTGGGGGTAGGCTCGGTGATGCCCCGCTCGGTGCCGGCCAGCTTGGCGGTGAAGCCGGACAGGAAATAGTACTGGGTCTGTTCCGGGGTCAGGATGGACACGGGAGGCAGCACGCCGAAGGCATCGGCGGACAGGAAGATGACGTTCTCAGCGGCGGGGCCGGCGGACACGGGGCGGACAATCTTCTCAATGTGATTGATGGGATAGGAGACGCGGGTGTTCTCGGTGACGCTCTTGTCAGCGAAGTCGATCTTGCCGTTCTCGTCCAGGGTGACGTTCTCCAGCAGGGCGTTGCGCTTGATGGCGTTGTAGATGTCGGGCTCGGAGTCCTTGTCCAGGTTGATGACCTTGGCGTAGCAGCCGCCCTCGAAGTTGAAGACGCCGTTATCGTCCCAGCCGTGCTCATCGTCGCCAATCAGCAGACGCTTGGGGTCGGTGGACAGGGTGGTCTTGCCGGTGCCGGACAGACCGAAGAAGATGGCGGTGTTCTCGCCATTCATGTCGGTGTTGGCGGAGCAGTGCATGGAGGCAATGCCCTTCAGCGGCAGATAGTAGTTCATCATGGAGAACATACCCTTCTTCATCTCGCCGCCGTACCAGGTGTTGATGATGACCTGCTCACGGCTGGTGATGTTGAAGACAACGGCGGTCTCGGAGTTGAGGCCCAGTTCCTTGTAGTTCTCCACCTTGGCCTTGGAAGCGTTGTAGACCACGAAGTCAGGCTCGAAGTTCGCCAGCTCCTCCTCGGTGGGGACGATGAACATATTCTTGATGAAGTGCGCCTGCCAGGCCACCTCCACGATGAAGCGGATAGCCATGCGGGTGTCCTTATTGGCGCCGCAGAACGCATCCACCACATACAGCTTCTTGCCGGAGAGTTCCTTCTGGGCAATCTCCTTTACGGCAGCCCAGGTCTCCTCGGAAGCGGGATGGTTGTCATTGGGATACTCGGGGGTAGTCCACCACACGGTGTCCTTGGAGTTCTCGTCCATGACGATGAACTTGTCCTTGGGGGAGCGACCGGTATAGATGCCGGTCATGACGTTGACGGCGCCCAGCTCGCTGACCTGGCCCTTGTCGTAGCCCTCCAGGGACGGGTCGGTCTCGTCCTCGAACAGAGACTCATAGGAAGGGTTGTAAACAACCTCGGTTGTCCCGGTGATGCCATACTTAGTAAAATCAATCTTTGCCATAGTTTAGCCTAACCTCCTGTATTGATAGTGAAAGTATTGTTCAGACCATGCAGCCCAAACAGATTTCTCGCACTTCAATTATGACAGTTCAGGGGGGAAAAGTCAAGAGCAATGAACACTTTTCCCTTGAAAATCAAATTTACCAAAAGATTGTGGCAAATGCGGGGAAATGAGGACACAGCGCGACAGACGGCGGATTCCAGACGAACTCGCCTCCGCTCCGGTCAGGCGGCCCCCTCCGCCAGAGAGCGGCGGAAGGAAAACAGCGTCTTGCAAATCCACAGCGCCGTCACCATCCCGGTCAGCGCCACTGCAACGCCTACTGCCAGCCAGTCCTCCCAGGGCAGGGCCAGGAGGGACAGAGTAGCCGCCACGGTGTACACCGTCCGGAGGGTCAGCAGCTTCCCCTCCTGGGGGCAGGCGTATTTTCCCGCAATGCGGGACAGGTCGGTGAGGAGCTGGAAGTGGAAGTACAGCTCCACCACCCCCGCCAGAACGGTGAGGAGGTAGCTGTCCACCGTCACCCCGCACAGGGCGGCCAGCCATCCCACCCCCTCCCACAGTGCCAGGACGATGCCCAGGGGCCGCAGCAGCTTTGCGGACGGATCCGCCTCCCCAAAGGCGGGCAGGGCCTCCAAAATCAGCAGGTAGCCCAGCCAGCCCGGCAGGATGTCCAGCGCCCCCAGGTTCAGGTCAATGCGGATCAGCAGGTATCCCCAGGCCGTCAGCTTTGCGGCGGCAGCCAGCTTTTCCCGGTTCGTCATTGCTCTACCTCCTCCAGGGTCAGAAGCTCCTGCACTTCCCCGTCCCAGAAGGTTTGGACGCAGAACGCTTCGGGCAGGGCGTCCGTTTCCTCCAGGGTGAGGACGCCAAAGGAACAGAGCGTGCCCTCCAGCTGGGACAGCTCCCAGACGTCCATGCTCCAGCCCCCGGTGCTGCTGCCGGAGGCGCTGACGCCATCCTCCTCATCCATCAGAGCCAACAGGTCGCCCAGCATCTCCTCCGGCGCGTCCGCAATGGGGGATGGGCCATACAGGACGCCCACGGTCTGGCTGGGGCCGTCCTCCGGGTAGGTATAGGTCAGGGTCAGCCGGGCCTCCACGGAGGCAAAGGCCGCGTCCGGCTTCAGCGTCTCGTCAAAGGCGGCGCTGCTGCTCCAGGCGGAAATATTGTCTGTGGGGCTGATGTAGTTGTCCACCTCGCAGAACACGCAGGCGGACAGGGTGACAGAGCCGCTCTCCCCGGAGGCTTCGTAGCGGGCGGCGGGCAGGTCGCGCTCGGTCACGCCGGTCTGGCGCTGACCGGCCTCCTCCACCACCCAGCCCCTGGCTTCCTGATAGACAGTGACGGGCACCAGCACATAGGCGCTCTCCTCCCCGTCCTCATCCTCCGCCATGGCAAAGAGCAGGTTTGCCTGATAGCCGTCCTCCGTCCGGGTCAGGCCGCAGACGGAGTAACCCAGGCTGGGCTCCACCCCGTCCAGTTCCTCCCCGGCGTACAGCAGGTAGGAGCCGCTGGATTCTGCCATGGCTTCTTGCAGTTCCGCCTGCCGCGCCAGGGGGGACGCCGCCGCCAGGTATATCCCGTTCTCCAGCAGCAGCCCCTTGGCGTAGGTATCCAACGCCCCCGCCACGGTGGAGCAGCCCACCAGACGGGTGCGGGCCATGGCCAGATTCAGAGCTGCGTCTGTGCTGGGGGCAGTGTCCGCATCGGTATAGCCGGAGGCCGTCCCCAGCAGCACCGGGCCGGACAGCACCGCCACGATGCAGACGGACACCAGCGTCATCCCCTGGGGGTACTGCTTGAACCGGACGATGGCGGCAATGCGCCGGGCGATGTTCTTACCGCCGTTGGACAGGGAGGTGGTGCCGGGAGCCCGAGCGTAGGTCTCGTCCGCCATGCTCAGGAGGATTTTGCCGTAGGCCCGGCGCTCCTCCCCCTCCAGCCGCTCCAGCACCCGCTGGTCGCACAGGGCCTCCATGTCGTTGCCGATGCGGTCAAAGACGTATTGCAGGAACGGGTTGCACCAGTGCAGCCCCCGAAGCAGGCACCAAAAGACGTTTTGGAGCGCATCCCGATGCCGCAGGTGGAGCAGCTCGTGGAGCAGCACCTTGTCGTCTACGTCCCGCTCCGCCGGCAGCACCAGCACCGGGCGGAATACCCCGCAGACGAAGGCGGAGGACAGTCCCTCCAGCCGGAGGGCGGGGCAGGCCCGCAGCCCGTACCGCTGGCAGACGCACTCCAACTGGCCGGACAGCGCCTCTGTCAGGGGCAGCCCAAACCGCAGCAGCCGACGCAGCCGGACATAGGACAGGGCGTACCACAGCAGAGACAGGATTACCCCGACCGTATAGAGGACAAACAGCCAGTCTGTCACGCTCCGGGGCGTCGCCGTCAGCCGGGGGACAGGCGCAGCCACGGACACCGGCGCATAGGGGGCAGAATAGGCGGAGGAAAGGTGCTGCTCCGCCGCCGTCTTGACCGCCTCCACCCACACCGGCAGGGGAAGCAGCGTGTCCCGGCTGGTGCTGACAGGCAACAGCACCCGCAGCGCCAGGAGGCACCACACCCCGTACTGCCACCGGGGGGACAGCTTATCCGCAAACAGCCGCTTCACCGCCAGCAGCAGCACCGCCGCCGCCGACACCGACAGGGTTTGCAGCAGAAAGGCCCACAGGCTGGTCATGGGTCACACCTCCATCTCGTCCAGCAGCTTTCTGAGCCGCTCCCGCTCTTGGGGGGACAGCCTGGATTCCTGCAAAAAGGCCGCCACCAGATCCCCGGCAGCCCCGCCGTAGACCCGCTTCAACAGGTCGTCCCGCTCCTGCCGGGCGCAGTCCTCCCGGGAGACGGCGGCGGCGTAGGGCCTGGGCTGGCTGTGGTCGATGGCCACCAGCCCCTTGGCCTCCATCCGGGTCAGGTAGGTGTGAACCGTGTTTTTGCTCCAGCCGTTCACCGGCTTCAGTGCGTTGGTCAGCTCCCCTAGGGCAAACCGCTGGCCGGACCACAGGATGTCCAGCACAGTCCATTCCGCTTCCGTGATTTTCATAGCAATAGCCTCCTACAGTTGTAGTATATCATATATACTACACTTGTAGGAGGCGTTTGTCAATGCCGTCTTTTCAATTTTTCCCAGCGTTTTCCCAAATCGAAGTGAGGCATCCCGGAGCGCAGCAAAACAGTAACCCAGTCCATTCAACCTCTGGACTGGGTTACTGTTCGCTGGAAATCAGAAGTTTCATCTCTATGGATGCCTCCTTTCGTCCTATTCAGTTGTAGGGACTCCCGCTGCTATTGTCTGCGCTCACGACTACTCACTTTACAAACACATTGTCTCGGTGGAGCTTCTGCTCATACACCCTACTGATGCTTTCATCCGTTTCGCCAGACTCCGAGTGAACTGCCTGCAGCTTAGGCTTTCTCTGGCCCACTCGCTTCGCCTTTGTCTTGGCTCTTTTGTTTTTCTGATTATAAGATACCACAACCTGGCGGGAATGTCAAGCAGTTTTTTAAAGAAAATCAAAAAAATATTTTTGAAGGCTTTCTGCAAAAGGGGGGAGCAACGGAAATGCCACTTGACGGCAGAGGGGAAGGAAAGCAGAGTTTTCCTTAGATATGGTTCTTTGAATGGAATACTGCGTTTGCCCTCCAAGAACCTTGCCTAAGGAACGCAGCCCCGCCGGGAGGGCAGAAACGCGCCCCGACGTCAATCCTCCATGACAAAATGCTGATAATCCTTCACGCTGTTCCAGTTCCCGCCCCAGATAAAGCCGTGGTCAGTGAACAGCTGATAGCACAGGTCGCTCTCGTCTATCTTGTAGGGCGTGTCTGCCGAGCGATCCACATAGTCCCCGGAGTTGGCGGGAAAGTAGCCCGCGGAGGTGACGTAGGGATTGTACAGCGGATTCACGTCCACCGCCAGGCCATAGGCGTGGGCGCTGAGATGGTCGCTGCCGGAGACGACGCGGTAGTTGAAGCAGGAGGTGTTGTTGTCCGCCATGGACGCCTCATCGTCCCCGCCGTACTCGTCGATCAGCAGCATCTTTTCGATGGGATACGCTGCATCATACAGCCCCCGGAAAATCTCCAGCAGGTCACCGCTGATGCTCCTGTTGCAGACCATCTCCCCGATGTGTACCTCCCCGTCGAAGCCGACATGCAGCACCCGGAGGTAGCGCAGTTCGTCCCGGCTGACGGTGCAGTCTTCCGGGTAGGAGATACCCTCCATCCGGGCGAACACCTCATCGGTCAGTTCGCTCTCCGTAAAGAGCAGGTCAACGTCCAGCCCGGACATCTCCTCCGCCGTCAGCACCGTACCCGCCGCCATGGCCAGCACGTCCTCCTCTGTCAGGGCCTGCACCTCCGGCGCCAAATCGGAGGACGACGCTGCGCTGTCATCCTCTGCCGCTGCGCTGTCCGCCTCCGGCTGCACCTCGGAGGAGGACACGCTCCTCACCTCCGGCAGCAAGCCGGAGGACTGCTCCGAAACGGCAGGTGCGCCGCAGCCTGCCAGCAGGGCCAGCAGTAACGCCGCGCCCAGTGACCGCCCAAGGGCGGCACGAACGGTATGTTTCATATCACTTCCCCCTTTGCGTGAAAACCAGCCAGCGGCTCCCAGGCCGCTGGCTGGAGGGATAGGTTACTGCTCCAGCTTCGCAATGGCGGCCTTCGCCGCCATCTGCTCCGCCTCTTTTTTGCTGTGGCCGGTACCCTGGCCCACGGACTGCCCGTTAAGCCGCACCTCCATGGTGAACTGCTTGGCGTGGTCCGGCCCGGCCTCCCCCACCAGGTGATAGGTCAGCACCTGGCCGCTCTTGCGCTGCACCAGCTCCTGGAGGGCGGTCTTATAGTCCCGGCTGGCCTCGTAAGCCTGAGCCATGTTGTTCAGAATAAAATGCTGAATGATGCGCCGGGCCTCGTCGATGCCGCCGTCCAGATAGACCGCCGCCAGCACCGCCTCCACTGCGTCGGCGTTGATGGAGGGGCGGGTGCGCCCGCCGCCGGCCTCTTCACCCTTGCCCAGCTTCAGGTAGGCCCCCAGCTGCAACTCCTTGGCCACCAGCACCAGGCTGTTTTCACACACCAGGCTGGCCCGCAGCCTGGTCAGGTTGCCCTCCGGCAGCTCCGGGAAGGTGCGATACAGGCTGTCCGCCACCACCATACCCAGGATGCTGTCCCCTAGGAACTCCAGTCGCTCGTTGGAGTGGATGCCCCCCAGGTGATGCTCGTTGGCGTAGGAGCTGTGAATCAGGGCATTCTCCAGCAGGGAGATGTCCTTAAAGTGATAATCCAGCCTTTCTTCCAGTGTTTTCATGTCGTATAACTCCTTTGAAGTACGCCGCCTGCTTACTCCTGAGCGGCCTGCGGGGGAATAACCATGTGATCCATATTCTCAATGATTTCCTGCTCCACCCCCGCGCTGACGAACTGAATGGCCTGCCTCACGGCGTTGAAGAAGGCGAAGGCATCGCTGTTGCCGTGGGCCTTGATGACGGGGGCCTGCACCCCCAGGAAGGCGGTGCCGCCGGTCTCCCGGCTGTCCAGCATTTTCTTGAAGCCGCCCATGTTGCCCTTGATCATCAGGTAGCCCATCTTCGTCTTGGTGTTGGTCATAAACAGGTCTTTCAGCCCCTGGACGATGAAGTTGGCGGTGCCCTCCATGGTCTTGAGGACGATGTTGCCCACGAAGCCGTCCGCCACCAGCACGTCCACCGCGTCGGGGCTGGCCAGGCTGGTAGGCTCCACGTTGCCCACAAAGTTGATGCGCCCGGCGTCTCCGGCCTGCTTCAGGAGGGCATAGACCTCCTTATACAGCTCGCTGCCCTTGCTGGGTTCCGCGCCGATGTTGATGAGGCCCACTCTGGGATTCTCCCGGCCCAGCACCTTTTCGGCGTAGAAGCTGCCCATAAAGGCGAATTGCAGCATATACTCGGCGGTACACTCGGCGTTGGCCCCCGCGTCGATCAGTACGGCACCGCCCGCCCCGGTGGGCACAACAGGGGCCACGGCTGCCCGCTTGATGCCGGGGATGCGCCGGACGATGAGGGTGGCTCCGCTGAGCAGCGCCCCGGTGGAACCGGCGGAGATGAAGGCATCCCCCTTGCCGTCCCGCACCATCCGCAGGCCCACGGACATGGAGGAGTCCTTCTTCCGCAGGCAGACCCGGGCCGGGTCGTCGCAGATCTCCACCACCTCGGTGGCGTTGACGATGGAGATCCCCTCCGGCAGGTCGGTCTTGTCGTCCGCAAGGACCTTGCGGATGTCCTCCTCCCGGCCCACCAGGGTGATGTCACAGCCCAGCTCCTTATGGGCGCGCAGCGCGCCCCGGACAGGCTCCGCAGGGGCCAGGTCGCCGCCCATTGCGTCAATAATAATGTTCATTTTGGTCGCTCCTTATGATAGTTTTGTAAGGGGCGCGCATAAGGCGTTCCCGTGCGGAACGCATCATGCCCACCTCCAAGGGTGACAGGGTATGGGGAGAGGCCAGGGCTTCCTGCATTCGGCCCCTCCCGTTTTGTGTTTATAGCTCCAGCGTTGCCAGCGCTTCCAGCGCCCGGGCCGCCAGGGCGGCGTTCTTCATCCGCTTGCTGCCCCGCACCTTCTGCTCCAGCGGGGGGATGATGCCGAAGTTGACGTTCATGGGCTGGAAGTCGGCCACGGTGGGGTTGCTGACGTAGCGGGCCAGTGCCCCCAGGGCGGTCTCGGCGGGAAAGTCCACCGGCGGCTGCCCCAGCAGGCGGTGGGCCAGCTCCACTCCGGCCACCAGGCCGGAGGCGGCGGACTCCACATAGCCCTCCACGCCGGTCATCTGCCCGGCGAAGGTCAGGCGGGGTTCCTCCGCCACCTGATAGTAGCGGTTCAGCAGGCGGGGGGCGTTCAGGTAGGTGTTCCGGTGCATGACCCCGTAGCGCAGGAACTCCGCCTGCTCCAGGCCGGGTATCATGCGGAACACCCGCCGCTGCTCCGGCCAGGTCAGGTGGGTCTGGAAACCTACGATATTGTAAACGGAACCCTCCGCGTTATCCTTGCGGAGCTGCACCACCGCATAAGGCTCCTTTCCCGTTCGGGGGTCGGGGAGGCCCACCGGCTTCAACGGGCCGTAGCACAGGGTATCGTGGCCCCTCCGACCCATGACTTCCACCGGCATACAGCCCTCAAAGACGGTCTTATCCTCAAAGCCGTGGAGCTTGGCCTCCTCCGCGCCGCACAGAGCCAGCCAGAAGGCGTCATACTCCTCCCGGCTCATGGGGCAGTTGATATAGTCCGGGGTACCCTTGTCGTAGCGGCTGGCGAACCAGGCCTTCTCCATGTCGATGCTCTCGAAGGCCACCAGGGGGGCCACCGCGTCAAAGAAGTGGAGATACTGCTCCTGGGGGAACTGGCGGGCGATGTCCTCCGCCAGGGGGTCGGATGTCAGGGGGCCGGAGGCCACCAGCACCGTCCCCTCCGGGGGGATGGCCGTCACCTCGCCCGCCGTCACCGTGATGTTGGGGTGGCTGCGGATGGCCTCCGTCACCTTCCGGGCAAAGGCCTCCCGGTCCACCGCCAGTGCGCCCCCCGCCGGGAGGGCGGTGGCATCGGCGCAGGCCATGATGAGGGAATCGCAGCGGCGCATTTCCTCCTTCAGCAGGCCCACGGCGTTCTCCACATTGTTGGCCCGCAGGCTGTTGGAGCAAATCAGCTCGGCAAAGTCCGGGCTTTTGTGGGCGGGCGTACTCTTCTCCGGCTTCATCTCCCGCAGATCCACGGGGACGCCCCGCTTTGCCAGCTGCCAGGCGGCTTCGCAGCCGGCCAGCCCGGCCCCAATGACGATCACAGGCTCCATTCAGTCCTCCGTTTCCGCCGCTTTGGCCTGCTTCGCGGCCTCCCGCCTGGCACGCATCAGCGCCTGCCCCTTCGCCAGCGCCGCCTTCTGGGCCTCTGACAGTTCCCGCTTGGGCTTGTCAGCGGCGGAAGTCTTGGCGGAGGCGGCCTTCTTCGTGCTGGATGTGCTCTTTTTCGTGCCGGATGTGCGTTTCTTTGCGGTGGTGGCGGTTTTTTTGGCGGTGGCAGCGGCCTTTTTCGCTCCGGCAGACGATTTCCTCGCCGTCGGTTCAGCGACGGCCTCCGCCGCGACCTGGGAGACGGTTTCCTCCGCCTTTTCCTTGGGCTTACGGTAGCCGGGACGCAGCTCCTCCGGGGTGAAGTTCTCGCACTTCTCGTTGATGCAGAAGGGCTTCTTGGCCCCTCTGCCCGACTTCTTGAACATGGTCTGGCCGCAGATGGGGCAGTTCTCCTTCACCGGCACGTCCCAGGTCATAAAGTCGCATACCTGACCGTTGACGCTGCGGTTATGCTCGCAGCCGTAGTAGGTATAGCCGTTGCGGCTGGTCTTTTTCAGGATACGGCCCCCGCACTTGGGGCACTTGCCCGGCATCTCAATGACGATGGGCTTGGTGAAGGTACACTCCGGCCAGCCGGGGCAGGCCAGGAACCGGCCAAACCGCCCGGTCTTAATGACCATCTTCCTGCCGCACACCTCGCAGACTTCGTCCGTTTCCTCGGCGGGAATTTTGATGCGGGTGCCGTCCAAATCCTTCTCCGCCTGAGCCAGCTCGGCGCTGAACCCGGCATAGAAGGTGCGCAGGACTTCCTTCCAGTTGACCTTGCCCTGCTCCACCTCGTCCAGCTGCTCCTCCATGTGGGCGGTGAATCCCGGGTCCACGATGTCGGTAAATTTGTCCTCCATCAGCTCGGTGATGACCTCCCCCAGAGGGGTAGGCTTCAGCGCCTTGCCGTCCTTCACCACATAGTACCGCTCCAGAATGGTGGAGACGGTGGGGGCGTAGGTGGAGGGTCGGCCAATGCCCTTCTCCTCCAGGGTCTTGATGAGGGATGCCTCGGTGTAGCGGGGAGGGGGCTGGGTGAAGTGCTGGGCCTTGTCCGACTTGTCCAGGCGGACGATTTCTCCTTCGGCCAGGTCGGGCAGCGGGGAGCCGAGGCCCTCCTCTCCCTCGTCCCTGCTCTCCACATAGACGGCGGTGAAGCCGGCGAATTTCAGGCTGGAGTGGGTGGCCCGGAACAGGTGAGTGCCCGCCGTCACGTCGATGGAGACGGCGTCATAGACGGCGTTGGACATCTGGGAGGCCAGGAACCGGCTCCAAATCAACCTGTAGACCTTGAACTGCTCCGCCGTCAGGCTCTTCTTAATGTCCTCCGGCACCAGGGAGACGTTGGTGGGGCGGATGGCCTCGTGGCCGTCCTGTGCGCCGGACTTCGTCTTATACACACGGGGCCTGCCGTAATAGTACGCCTTCCCGTAGCGGCTGGAAATCATCTGGGCCGCGGCGGTGGTGGCCTCGTCAGAGAGGCGGACGGAGTCGGTACGCATATAGGTGATGAGGCCCACGGTGCCCTCCCCCGCCACGTCGATGCCCTCATAGAGCTGCTGGGCGATGGACATGGTGCGCCGGGGGGTCATGCCCAGCTTCCGGCTGGCCTCCTGCTGGAGGGTGGAGGTGGTGAAGGGGGGCGCGGGGAGGCGCTGCTTCTCCGTCTTGCGGACGGCGGACACCACGAAGGTCTGCCGGGGCAGGTCGGCCAAAATCTCATTCGCCGCCGCCTCGTTGGGCAGCTCCGCCTTCTTTTTGCCCTCCCCGTGGTAGTGGGCGGTGAAGGAGCCGACGTTGGGGGCGATGCGGCTCAGGTTCACGTCCAGCGACCAGGATTCCTGGGGGACGAAGGCGCGGATTTCCCGCTCCCGCTCCACCACGATGCGGGTGGCTACGGACTGCACCCGCCCGGCGCTGAGGCCACGGCGGATCTTCCGCCACAGCAGCGGGGACAGCTGATAGCCCACGATGCGGTCCAAAATCCGGCGGGCCTGCTGGGCGTCCACCAAATCCTGGTCGATGGCCCTGGGGTGGCGGATGGACTCGGTGACGACTTTTCTCGTGATTTCATTAAAGGTGACCCGATAGGTCTGGTCGTCCGGGATGTCCAGCAGCGCCTTCAGGTGCCAGGAGATGGCCTCCCCCTCCCGGTCAGGGTCGGTAGCCAGATAGATGGTCTTGCTCTTTTTGGCGGCCTTTTTCAGGCTGTCAATGACCTCTTCCTTTCCCTTGATGGGGGTGTAGACCGGCTCAAAGTCGGCCTCGATATCCACGCCCAGCTTGCTTTTCGGCAGGTCGCGGATGTGCCCCATGGACGCGATGACCTGGTAGTCCGGGCCAAGGTACTTGCCAATGGTCTTGGCCTTGGCCGGAGACTCCACGATCACCAAATTGGTTTTTGCCATAGTAAACTTCCTCCCAGTATGGAGGCGGGGAACCCTCCCCGCAGAGCGCGATTGTCAATCAGAGCGCCACCTGCGCCGCCAGCGAGAAGCGGCTGTCCGGCCCCTCCGTCACCAGCCCCTTGATGCAGAGGATGGTCAGGGCGGAGTTGACCGCCACCACCGGCAGGCCGCAGCCCACCGCCACCTCATCGGCGGTAGCCGGGCCGTTTGCCAGCACAGTGCAGCACTGAAACTCCGCTTCCGAGCAGCGGTCGCGGAGGGCGTTTACGTCAATATAATCTGAGACAGGCGAACTGTCAACCTTTTTTTGCGCGGATTTTTCCGGCTGGCTGAGTTTTTCGTCCTCCTCCTGAGGAGAAGGCCGGGCATCCGAAGCGTCTGCCTGCCCCTTCTGCGGCCGGGCGGACAGCTGCTCAGTTTCCCCCGCCATGCGCTGGGCGCGCACCTCCTCCGGCAGCTCCGGCAGGCGGCCCACCGCGGCGAAGCGCTGCCGGGCCAGGGCAAAGATGTCCTCCTTGTCTAACAGGACAGAGGCGTACCCTGACCGAATCAGATCGTTGGTGCCGGTGGCGGAGGGGACG
Organism: Clostridiales bacterium; assembly: GCA_021201475.1. Classification (GTDB taxonomy): domain Bacteria; phylum Bacillota; class Clostridia; order Oscillospirales; family Oscillospiraceae; genus Onthomonas. Next base: position 7,010 of record JAJQEV010000095.1, on the reverse strand, counting down.
CCGATGTTGGCCGGGGGCGCGAACACCTCTCTGCCCTGCTCCAGCGCCAGATAAGCCACCTGCACAGCGCCGCTGGACAAATCCCCCTCCACGCAGATGACGCAGTCCGCCATGCCGGTCAGGATGCGGTTCCTGGCGCGGAACAACTGCCCGGTGGGCCTGGTACCCGGCGGCGACTCGCTGAGCAGGAAACCATAGGTGGTGATGTCCTCATACAGCCTGCGGCAGGCGTCGGTATTGTAATAGGGTACGTCCACGCCGCCTGCCACCACGGCCCCCACCGGCTGCCCGGCCTGCAGCGCGCCCAGCAGGGCGTTTTCATCACAGCCCTCCACAACGCCGGTGACCACCAGCAGGCCGCCCCGGCTCAGGTCGAAGGCGAAGCTGTGGGCCAGTTTCTTCCCGTAGGGGGTGGCCTTCCGGGTGCCCGCCATGGCAACGATAAAGGGAGCGTTCAGGTTCAGCGCCTGCCCCCGGAGGTACAGCACCAGCGGCGGGTCCTCGATGTCCCGCAGGGCAGGGGGATACACGGCGTCCTGTATGGTGACGATTTGAATCCCCCGCTCCTGGCAGTCCGCCAGAATCTCCTCTGCACGGCGCAGGGACTTGTCCTCCAGCAGGGCGATCTGTCGGGCCTGGAGGATGGGCAGCAGGCGGTAATCACGTCTGTCCCCATAGTAGGCCCCGGAGGCGGAGCCGAAGTGGGTGTAGACCTGCCAGGCTGTCTGGGAGTCCAGGGTCTGGCTCAGCCAGAGCAGATGCTTGATGGAATCTGTTGCAGTCATGGGCGGGGCCTCCTTATCTTACTATATGCGCGGTCAGGGTTCCCTTCGCTCCAGGCGCGGAAACCGTGAAACGCCTTACTGCTTTCCCGAAGAGGACAGCGCAGTCAGGGCGGCCACCGCCTCCTCCATGGTGTAGATATTGTCCTCCACCGGCAGGCCCCTGGCCTTCAGCTTCTGGAAGAGGCGGGTCAGCTGGGGGGTGTTCAGGCCCATGGCCCGCAGCTCGTCCCCGTGGGAGAACACCTCCCGTGGGGTGCCGTCAAAGGGCAGCCGTCCATCGTTCACCACCACCACACGGTCTACCATCTTCGCCACGTCCTCCATGGAGTGGGAGACGATGATGACGGTGGCATTCTTCGCGTCGTGGTAGTGGCGGATGTTTTTCAGCACCCCGTCCCGGCCCGCCGGGTCCAGCCCTGCCGTGGGCTCGTCCAGAATCAGCACCTTTGGCTCCATGGCGATGACCCCGGCGATGGCCACCCGGCGCTTCTGCCCGCCGGACAGCTCGAAGGGGCTCTTTTGCAGCAGGTCGTCCCGCAGGCCCACGAAGTAGGCCGCCTCGTGTACCCGGCGGTCGATTTCGTCCTCCTGGAGCTTCATGTTTTTGGGGCCGAAGGCAATGTCCTCATAGACCGTATTCTCAAAAAGCTGGTACTCCGGGTACTGGAACACCAGCCCCACCTTGAACCGGGCGGCGTGGGTCTTTTCCTTGCTCTCCCAAATGTCCTCCCCGTCCACCAGCACCTGGCCGGAGGTGGGTTTCAGCAATCCGTTCAAGTGTTGGATGAGGGTGGACTTGCCGGAGCCGGTATGGCCGATGATGCCCATATACTCCCCGGGGTAGGCCCGGAAGTCTACGTCAATCAGCGCTTTATGCTCAAAGGGTGTGCCGATGCTGTAGGTGCAGCACAGCTGCCGGGTTTCAATCACTGGTTCCAACTTGTTCGTCCTTTCCCTGGCGCAGCGCCCGCACGATGGCGTCGGCGCACTCGTCCTCGCTGAGGGCGTCCAGCGGCACATCCATGCCCCGCTGTTTCAGCTCGTACAGCAGCCCCACCGTGTCCGGCACCGTCAGCCCCAGCCGCCGGATGCCCTCCACGTCCTGGAACACCGTTTTGGGCGGGCCGTCGGCCACGATTTTGCCGTGATCCATCACCACCAGCCGGTCGGCCTGGGCCGCCTCGTCCATGTGATGGGTGATAAGCACCACGGTGGTGCCCTGCTCCCGGTTCAGGCGCAGGATGGTCTCCATGACCTCCTGGCGGCCGATGGGGTCCAGCATGGCCGTTGGCTCGTCCAGCACGATGCACCTGGGCTGCATGGCGATGACCCCGGCGATGGCCACCCGCTGCTTCTGCCCGCCGGACAGCAGATGGGGGGCGTGCTGGACATAGTTGCTCATGCCCACGATGCGCAGGGCCTCGTCCACCCGCTGGCGAATCTCCTCAGGGGGTACCCCCAGGTTCTCCGGGGCGAAGGCCACGTCCTCCTCCACCACGTTGGCGACGATTTGGTTATCCGGGTTCTGGAACACCATGCCCACCGTCCGGCGGACATCCAGCCACCGGTCATCGTCAGCGGTATCGATGCCGTCCACATAGACGGTGCCGCCGGTGGGCAGCAGTACGGCGTTCATGTGCTTGGCCAGGGTGGACTTGCCGCTGCCGTTGTGTCCCAGCACCGCCACAAAGGTGCCCTCTTCAATGTCCAGGCTGACGCTGTCCAGCACCTGGGGGGACTTCTGCTCCCCCTCCTCCTGGTAAGCGAAGGACACATTCTGTATTTCAATCATTCTGTTTGCCATGGAAACGCTCCTTGCATCTTACTTCGCCTGCCAGCGCCCGGTGGCCCCGCAGGGCAGCACCAGGCCGGATTCCGTGACGGGGAGGCCCAGCTCCCCCGACTCCGTATGCCCGCCGAACCGTTTGGAGAACACCGTCTCCAGCAAATAGGTCAGCACCGACGGGGCCAGCCCGGTGGTGTAGGAGTTCACCAGCACGAACAGCGGCTCATCTGACAGCACCTGGGCCGTCAGCTCCAGGAAGGGGTAGAGGTTCTCCTCCAGCTTCCACACCTCGCCGCCGGTGCCCCGCCCGTAGGAGGGCGGGTCCATGATGATGGCGTCATAGCGATGGCCCCGGCGGATTTCCCGCTCCACGAATTTGGTGCAGTCGTCCACCAGCCAGCGCACCGGAGCGGCCTCTAGGCCGGAGAGCCTGGCGTTCTCCTTGGCCCAGGCCACCATGCCCTTGGCTGCGTCCACATGGCAAACCTTCGCCCCCGCCGCCGCGCAGGCCACAGTGGCCCCGCCGGTGTAGGCGAACAGGTTCAGCACGCTGACCTGTCGCCCCGCCTGGCGGATCTGCCGCTGCGCCCAATCCCAGTTGGCGGCCTGCTCCGGGAAGAGGCCGGTGTGCTTGAAGTTCATGGGGCCGACCTTGAAGGTCAAGTCGCCGTAGCGAATCTGCCAGCTGGCGGGCAGGCTGTTCTTCTCCCAGTGGCCGCCGCCGGTTTTCGAGCGGAGGTAGTGTCCGTCATTCCGCTTCCAGCCCCGATGGGTGCGGGGGGTGTTCCAAATGGCCTGGGGGTCGGGGCGCACCAAAAGCTCGCTGCCCCAGCGCTCCAGCTTCTCGCCGCCGCCGCAGTCAATCAGCTCATAGTCCTTCCACCGGTCTGCAATCCACATAGTCATACTGCTCCATCATCCATGAGATTCAGTTCATTGTAGCATTTTCCCTTTTCTCCGTCAATGATGAGTTGGTGAAAGTTTTGAAAACTCTGTTGCGGCGGTGGGAAATTTCCCGCCGCCGCCCATTGGGCATGGAAAAGGCGCTGCGCCCCTCCCGCGGAGAGAAACGCAGCGCTTCGCCTGTATCCGTCAGCCCTTCACCTTGGCCGCGATTTTCCCGTCCAGCCAGGTGAGGAACGCCTCCAGCCCCTCCCCCGTCCGGGAGGACACCCGGAACAATCTGGCCTTGGGGTTGCAGTCCAGCACGTCCTGCTCCACCCGCTTGTCGTCAAAGTCGAAGTAGGGGAGCATATCGTACTTGTGCAGCACGATGCCGTCGCAGGTGGAGAACATCAGCGGGTACTTCACCACCTTGTCGTCCCCTTCGGGGATGGACAGCAGCGCCACCCGGAAGTCCTCCCCGATGTCGAACTCCGCCGGGCAGACCAGGTTGCCGATGTTCTCCACAAACAGAACGTCCAGCCCGTCCAGGTCGAACAGGGGCAGTATATGCTGCACCGACATGGCCTCGATGTGGCAGGCCCCCTGGGTTTGCAGCTGGACGCAGGGGATGCCCATCCCCTTGATGGTCTCCGCGTCGATTTGACCGGCAATGTCCCCCTCGATGACGCCGATGCGGTACTTGTCCCGCAGGGCTTCGATGAGTTTCATGGTCAGGCTGGTCTTGCCCGCGCCGGGGGAGCCCATCACGTTGATGAGGCAAATATTGTGGGAGGACAGCTCTGCGCGCACCTGGGCGCTGACATCCTCGTTCCACTCCATGATCTGTTTGACAACCTTAATCTCCATCGTCTGTCTCTACCTCCATGCTGTCAATGTAAAATTCCCTGCCGGTGAGCAGTTCTACCTCCCGGCTGCCGCAAGCGGGGCACTTCATACGGAACTTCTCCATCCGCCGCTCCGCCCCGCAGGCGCGGCAGCGGAGGGTGGCCGGGACTGTCTCGATTTCCAGCACGGCTCCCTCCGCCAGCGTTCCCTCGCTGACCACATTAAAATACTCCTGGATGATGACGGGCACATAGTCGGTGTACTCCCCCATCTTGATGCGGATGGCGTACACCTTTGTCGCACCGACGCGCTCCGCCTCCTGCACCGCCAGGCTGCAAATGGACTGGGTGATGGGCAGCTCGTGCATCTGGCCTCCCCCTTCCTCTCTGCGGGGCGGCGAACGCGGCCTGTTCGCCTGCCCCAGATGGGGCTATTGTACCAGATTTTTCGGCGGGAAGCAACCTTTTTCCGCGCTTTCTCACGGAAATCAAGTTTCCAGTCAAATGTACCAAAGAAGCCCCTCAACCTGGCCTTTCCGCCCCTCAGTCAGCTTCGCTGACAGCTCCGCCGTCAAGCGGCATTTCCGCTACGCTCCCTACCCTTTCAGGGCAATGTCATCAATTTAAGGGATTACGCGCCTTAGACCAGGGTTGATGAAAAAAATAGGTTTTTGCCCTTGCCAGGGCGGGGCCTGGCTGCCGCGTTATCACTTTTAGCATATCCTCCTCGGTCAGTGAGCCTTGCCAGCATAGCTGGCTGCGATTTTCGGCTAAAAATATGCCGCTGGCATATTTTCTTGATGTATTGTATGAAGGGTACTTTTTAACAGTCCCGAAAATACATCATGACTGAGGCTCGTTTGTGACGAAATGAACAGCAGTTATGAAGATTGGGGGTGATCATCCCGGAATTATCGTAGCTGCAAACCTTCGTCTTGAAAGGAGCCTAACATGAACATCACTTATACAAAATGCGGGGACTATTACATCCCCAACATCGCACTTTCCGACACCACGCACTACCACATCGGCAAATATGGCCGGATGCGCCGGACGTTTCTCCAGGAGCACCACTCTATTCAGTATAGTGACTTGGTGCTGACAGAAAAACTGTTCCCCCATCTGGCGGAGATTGACGAAGCCTGCCATCAACGGCTGGAAGTCATGATTCCTGCCATGGCTGAACAGGAGGGTGTAACTGCCACCCTGAAAAGAACCGATCAGATGGAATGGGTGCGTCGGATGAACAACATCAAGGTTAGGGCTGAGGAGGTCATTCTGGCTGAATTGGTTTATTCTGACTGAGCAAGTACTCGTTGATGCAGTGTAGTAAATCCTAAAAAGGGAGATTTACCACCCTGCGTTCTTCAAAGGCTGTTTGGTGTATCCGATTGCTTTTCAAGAGGTCGATTTTTGACCTCTTACCAGATTTTTGCCAAAACAAGACTGTAAAGGCCAATTTTGAGGAGACTTTGTTGAACGGCGAAATTTCCTGTTGTAAACGACAGGGGATTCATCAGTCAGCGATTCTTTATTTTGCGTTCTGCCTACGCTGCTATAGGGGGAATCACACCAAATAAAATAAAAACGCTGAAAGCAGCGAATCGAGAAATTCACTGTATGTAGGGAGCATCGACTGTGACCGATAAAACCGCTACAATCGAGTTCACCATTCCTACCTGTGTCTGCGGCATCAAGGGAGCTACCTTGTTAATGCGAGACGGCCCATAACAATTTCGGTAGCGGCTACCAAAATTAAATACAAGGCTGATATGCTTTCCCATAGTAAAGTAGCACTGAACATTTTGTCCGGTGCTACTTTTGCTACGCCTGTGCGTTTATTCATCACCTTGTAGGTCATCCATAAGGAGGTCACTCAACCCCTGCGGCAGCACCTTGGCCCGTAACTGGGTAGCATCCAATTCGGGATAATGATACCGCCAGCGGTTATAGTCTTCTTTGGTGATCTCTCCAGCTTCCAGCTTTGCGGCCTGTTCCTGCCAGACGCAGAGCATCCGGTGCAGCTCGTCGGCTTCCTGGCTCTGTCTCACATCGACATGAAGAACAATCTGGCCGTCCAGTTCCGTGACCCTCAATCCGTATACATCTTCCAACGTAAACAAAGTGTGCATCAGGCCAGTGTAGCTGTCGATGTCCGGAACGGTTAGAGCCTGGGGCGAGACATCCAGCGTTTCCGCCAATCGGCTCGTGATGTCGGCTTTTGGCGTTCTGCTGCCCGATTCATACTGTGCCATACGCACATCGGCGTTGCTCTCCGGAAACCCAACAGCTTTCCCCAACTGCTTCAACTTCATACCCCGCTTTTTACGGAAAAAGTGTATCCGTTCTCCGATTGCCATTGCTGTCTCGCTCCCTCGTTTATGATTTCCTAGTATAACGCACTTGTTTATGAAAGTCAACACGGGTTAAATGAATCTGCTTAAATATTCTCTCAACACAGCTTGACTTAAGCTGAAATGCGTAGTATAATCATAATAGCTAAACTATTGCGCTTAATTTGTAACTGAATGATCGTCCGACAGATATTTCTATTGGGGAAGCAGGCCGTGATAATAGGGCTCCCGAAAAGTCGTAAGACTTTTGGAGAAGAGGAGGAGCAGCGAAATGAGCGAGACCTGCCGCTTGCGGCGGGGCGAGGGATATGGAGTTTGCGACGACGAGATAGCCTGCCAAGATAGGAACCAAACG
>JAJQEV010000013.1 GCA_021201475.1 Clostridiales bacterium | reverse complement strand
GAACCCTCCCCCTATCCCACTGGCGGCTAGCGCCTTGTCTCTGCCGCTCCGTGGCAGCGCAGGCAACAGACGATGTGACTTCTCACTGGTGAGACTGCCGCCCATGGCGGCTGGGAACGTGCAATTTTATCATCCAACGATGGATAACATCTGGCTGTGCGGTAAGGCTACAACCTTTTATTGAAAGGGCGTAATGCTCCATTGTTCTTGAGACAATAACACACCCTTATAGCAGCCCCAGCAACTCCTCAAACCAGTCGATTTCCACCACAGGCCGCTCCGCCCTCCCCAGGCCGTAGCTTACCGCAATCATGTCGATACCCGCCTGCTCACAGGCGTCCGCGTCCCCCTGGGTGTCCCCGATGTAGACGGGGTGCTGGAGGTTCCGCTCCGCCATCAGCTGGCGGAGGGTGGCCCACTTGGGCTTGCCCGTCTCCCCCCAGCACAGCCAGCCGGAGAACAGCCCCTCCAGATGGGCCCCGTACACCAGACACTCGATATACCCCTTCTGGCAGTTGGAGACGATGTAGAGGGGGTACCGCTGCGCCAGCTCCGTCAGCGTCTCCCGGACGCCGGGGTACAGCCTGCCGGGATGCTCCATGACGTAGGCGTTTTCCAGCGCGAAGCACAGGTCGGAGAAGGCTCCAATTTCCTCCTCCGGAATCTCCGGCAGCACCGCTCGCACAATATCCGGCATGGTTTTTCCAAAATGCTGCCCGAGCCCTTCCGCTGTCAGCACGTTGGGGCGGCCTGTCCACCGCTCTACGGCCAGGTTCCACCCCACCGTCACCTCCTCCCGGGCGTCCCAGAGGGTGCCGTCCACGTCAAAAATCAGGGCGTCATAGCTCATCGTACCGTCTCCCGTTCATGGAACGGGCAGGGCGGCGGAGGCCGCCCTGCCCGTTGTCGCTCTTGTTTGCTTACTTAAAATATTCCGCGCCGGACTCGAAGATGGGCATCAGCTTCTCGCCGGGGATGTTGATGCCAACGCCGGGGTTCCACCGCTCCGTGTGACCCATCTTGCCGAAGACTCGCCCGTCCGGGGAGAAGATGCCCTCGATGGAGTACACCGAGCCGTTGGGGTTGGCGGAGATGTCCAGGGAGGGGACGCCGCTGCCGTCCACATACTGGGTGGCGATCTGGCCGTTTTTCACCATCTGCTCCAAAATGGGAGCGGGCGCCACGAAGCGACCCTCGCCGTGGGAGACGGGAACGCTGTACACCTGACCCACCTGACAGTTCAGCATCCAGGGGGAGTGTACCGAGGCTACCCGGGTGTCGCAGTAGCGGCTCTGGTGGCGGCCGATCAGGTTAAAGGTCAGGGTGGGGCAGCTGTCGTCCATGTCCCGAATCTCGCCGTAGGGTACCAGACCCAGCTTCACCAGGGCCTGGAAGCCGTTGCAGATGCCCAGCATCAGGCCGTCCCGGTTTTTCAGCAGGTCATGGACTGCGTCCTTAATGCGCTCGTTGCGGAAGAAGGAGGCGATGAACTTGCCGGAGCCCTCCGGCTCGTCGCCGCCGGAGAAGCCGCCGGGGAGGACGATCATCTGGGCGTTCTGGATAGCTTTTTCCAGGGCGTTGGTGGAGTCCAGCAGCAGGTCGGTGGTCAGGTTCCGCACCACCACGATTTCCGGCTGGATGCCCGCCCGGAGGCAGGCGTTGGCGGTATCATACTCGCAGTTGGTGCCGGGGAAGACTGGGATGACCGCTCTGGGCCGGGCGACCTTGGCGGCGGGGGCCCGGTTGGGCCGCTGAGCGCAATCCACATTGGGGATGGCGTAGGGTTCTGCTTTTACGTCGGTGGGATAGACGCTCTCCAGCGTCCCCTCCCAGGCGCAATCCAGCTCGTCAATGGACAGGGTCACACCGGCAACAGAAATGCAGCCGTCCGCCGTGGTGACGCCGATTTTCCGGGCGCAGTCCACGTCCTCCGTCAGCTCGGCCACGATGGAGCCGCAGTGGCGGCCAAAGAGCAGCTCGCCCTCCACGTCCGCCTCCCCGGCGAAGCCCACGCCGTTGCCGAAGCTCATTTTCATCACCGCCTCGGCTACGCCGCCGGAGGTCAGGGCGAAGGAGGCTTTTACCTTCCCGGCCAGCACCAGTCGGCGGTAGGCGTTCCACACGGCCCTGGTACCCGCGTAGTCCCCCTCCGGGGCCTCGAACAGGTACACCGGGTTCCCGGCGGCCTTGAACTCGTTGGAGACGATGTCCGCCACCTTGCCCGGGGCGATGGCGAAGGAGACCAGCGTCGGCGGCACGTCCAGATCCATGAAGGAGCCGGACATGGAGTCCTTGCCGCCGATGGCGGCGCAGCCCAGGCCGATTTGCGCCTGATAAGCCCCCAGCAGGGCGGCGAAGGGCTTGCCCCAGCGCTCCGGCTCCTGGCGCAGCCGCTCAAAATACTCCTGGAAGGTCAGGTAGACCTCCTCCACGTCGCCCCCCGCGGCCACCACCTTGGCGACCGACTCCACCACGCTGCATTGTGCGCCGTAGAAGGGGTCTGCCGCCATCTGCATGGGGTCGAAGCCGCTGGCCATGATGGAGCAGGTGTCAGTGGTGCGGCCGGGACCCACGGGCAGCAAACCCACCATGGCCTGAGCCGGGGTCAGCTGCCGCTTGCCGCCGTAGGGGAACAGGACGGAGCCTGCGCCGATGGAGGCGTCGAACCGCTCCCCCAGGCCCCGCTGAGAGGCGGTGTTGGGGTCTTTCGCGATGGCGAGGAAGCGGGCCTTTACGTCGCCGGTGTCACCGGTGGGCAACTTGCCCGCCCCCTGGGGGACGGAAACGGCGGCGTGCTTCACCGCGCCGTTGGAGTTCAGGAAGGCGCGGGACAGGTTGACGATTTCCTTCCCGTTCCAGTGCAGCACCATCCGGGGGGATTCCGTCACCACAGCCACCTGATAGGCCTCCAGGTTCTCCGCTGTGGCAGCGGCGATGAACTGCTCCGCGTCCTCCTGGGCCACCACCACGGCCATCCGCTCCTGAGACTCGGAGATAGCCAGTTCGGTGCCGTCCAGGCCCTCGTACTTTTTCCGCACGGCGTTCAGGTCGATGGAGAGGCCGTCCGCCAGCTCACCGATGGCCACGGACACGCCGCCTGCGCCGAAGTCGTTGCAGCGCTTGATCATCCGGGTAACATCGGGGTCACGGAACAGGCGCTGGATTTTCCGCTCCTCCGGGGCGTTGCCCTTCTGCACCTCGGAGCCCATGGTAGCCAGGGAGTCCAGCTTGTGGCTCTTGGAGGAGCCGGTGGCCCCGCCGATGCCGTCCCGCCCGGTGCGGCCACCCAGCAGGATGACCACGTCCCCGGGCTGAGGCTCGGTGCGCACCACGGCGTCGGAGCGGACGGCCCCCACCACGGCCCCCAGTTCCATGTGCTTGGCCACATAGCCGGGGTGATAGTATTCGTTGACGATGCCGGTGGCAAGGCCGATTTGGTTGCCGTAGGAGGAGTAACCCGCGGCGGCGGTGGTGGCCAGCTTCCGCTGAGGCAGGCGGCCTGTGATGGTCTCCTCCAGGGGGGTGCGGGGGTCGCCGCAGCCGGTGATGCGCATGGCCTGATAGATATAGGCCCGGCCGGACAGGGGGTCGCGGATGGCGCCGCCGATGCAGGTGGCCGCCCCGCCGAAGGGCTCGATTTCCGTGGGATGGTTATGGGTCTCGTTCTTGAACTGGAGGAGCCAGTCCTCCTCCCCGCCGTCCACGGTCACGGGGATGTGGATGGAGCAGGCGTTGATCTCCTCGCTTTCGTCCAGGTTGTCCAGGCAGCCCCGCTTCTTCAGCACCTTGGCCCCCAGGGTGCCCAGATCCATCAGAGTCTGGGGGCGCTGCGCCGCCTTCTCCGCGCCGTAGACCTCCACCCGGCCCGCCAGGTACTGTTCATAAGCGGCCTGCACGTCAGGGTCGGCGATTTCGGCGCTGTCGATATGGGTGCCGAAGGTGGTGTGGCGGCAGTGGTCAGACCAGTAGGTGTCGATGACCCGAATCTCCGTGATGGTGGGGTCGCGGTGTTCCTCCTTCCGGAAGTAGTCTTGGAGGAAGGCCAAATCGTCCACGTCCATAGCCAGCCCCAGCTGGCCCAGCAGGTCGGCAAGGCCGTCCCGGTTCAAATCCAGGAAGCCCTCCTCCACTGCCACCTCAGTGGGGATGGCGTACTGTTGCACCAGGGTGGCGGGCTTGTCCATGGCGGCCTCCCGGCGCTCCACCGGGTTGATGAGGTAGCCCGCCGCCTTCTGCCGCTCCTCCGGGGAGATGTCCCCCTGGAGGACGTACAGCGTGGCCGCCTGCACCAGGGGCCGGTCGCACCCCGCCAAAAGCTGGATGCACTGGGCGCAGGAATCCGCCCGCTGGTCGAACTGGCCGGGCAGGGCCTCCACCGCCAGGATGGTGTGAGGGCCGTCCACGGCGGGGGGTTCCTCCTCATAGAAGCTGTCCACCATAGGCTCAGAGAACACGGTCCCCTCCGCCTGGCGGTACACCTCCTCGCTGAGACCCTCCACGTCGTAGCGGTAGAGGATGCGCACGCCGGTGAGGCCCGCCATCCCCAGCTGTTCCTTCAGCTCACTGTAGAGCTGCCGGGCCTCCACGTCAAAGCCGGGCCGCTTTTCCGCGTAGCAACGATACACTCGGTTCATAACTGGTTTCCTCCTGTCGTCTCTCTTAGTAGTAGAGTGTGAAAACTAAAACTTTGTTTTGCTCAACCATCACAAAATACCAGCGAACAGACTGGCATCACCCCTCAGTCTGGCCTTATGGCCAGCCAGCTCCGCCGTCAAGCGGCATTTCCGGCGCGTTGCGCCTCCCTACCCTTTCAGGGGCGGCAAGAAGTTGTCATAATCGCTACGTCATTGGCTCCCCTGAAAGGCAATGTCATAAACTTAAGGGATTACGTGCCTTAGACCAGGGTTGATGAAGAAAATAGGTTTTTGCCCTTGCCAGGGCGGGGCCTACTTTTCTCGCTCCGCCAAGAAAAGTAGCAAAAGAGGGCGGCTCAGAGAGGGGCTTCGGGGCCTCGCCCCTCCCTAAGAACCCTCCCCCTATCCCACTGGCG
>JAJQEV010000103.1 GCA_021201475.1 Clostridiales bacterium | reverse complement strand
GTCTCTGGGGGCGTGGGGTGTGGTGATGGCGTGGGTGGCGTGGATCCAGATATTCTCCAGCGCCGTCCCCGTCTGGGCGCTGATGATGGCTTTGCACTGCTCGATGGCGTCCTCCGGCACGTTCACCAGCTCCATGGCTGCAATCGCCACCCGCACGCCGCAGTCCAGCACCAGCAGCCGGACATGGGGCGCGTCGTGAACGCCCTGTAGCCCATCCGTTGGGAACATCGTCTCCGGAAAATCGAGCACAGCGCTGCCTGCACCGGCTCTCAGAGTATCATAACTCATACTGCAATTCCTTTCTGAATGATCGTGGATAATTACCGCTCTTGCGCATCCTTTGTGAGCCTTCTCACTGAGATACGGCGGCTGACGCGCTGACCTGGGAAAGCTCTGGGTTCAGCTCACGCACCCGGCAGCAGGCCACATAGTGGTTGGGCAGCACCTCTTCCAGCTTCTGGGGCTGCCTGCACGCCTCGGTAGCGTAGGGGCAGCGGGGCGCAAAGCGGCAGCCCGGCTTCGGGTTGATGGGGCTCATCAGCTCGCCGTGGAGCTGGATGCGCTTTTTGGGCTTGTCAATGTCGATGGAGGGGATGGCAGAGAGCAACGCCTTGCTGTAGGGGTGCAGGGTCTGCCGGAACAACTCCTTGGCGGGGCTGGTCTCCACCAGCTGGCCCAGATACATCACGCTGATGTTGTGGGAGATGTGATGCACCACGCTCATGTCGTGGGTGACGAACATATAGGTCAGGCCGAACTCTTCCTGCAAGTCCATCAGCAGGTTGATGATCTGGGCCTGAATGGACACGTCCAGGGCGGACACCGGCTCGTCGCAGACGATGAACTTGGGGTTCATGGCCAGCGCCCGGCCAATGCCCACACGCTGGCGGCGGCCGCCGGACAGCTCGTGGGGGTAGGCCATGCGCAGCCGACCGGAGATGCCCACCATGTCCATGAGGCGGCGGATCTGATGATCCAGGTCGTTCTTCTCGTACTGGCCGGAGATGGTCAGAGTCTCCTTCAGCGTATCCTCCACGGTGTAGCGGGGGTTCAGCGTCATGTAGGGGTCCTGGAAGATGATTTGCATATCCTCCCGGAGCTTGGGCAGTTCCTTCTTCGTGGGATAGGTCACATCCTTGCCCTTGTACAAAATCTGACCCGCTGTGGGCTCCTGCAGGTGGATGATGGTGCGGGCCAGGGTGGACTTGCCGCAGCCGGATTCGCCCACAACGCCCATGGTCTGCCCTTCCTCAAAGGACATGGTGATGTCGTCCACCGCGTGGAGTTTGCCCTTGGGGGTGTCAAAGTAACGCTTCAGACCTTTCAATTCTACCAGGGCGCTCATACTGCCGCCTCCTTTCCGGTTGCCGCTCTGACCGCATCCAGGTTATGGCACTGGCAGCGGTGGGTGCCGCCCAGCTCTACCACCGGCACGGGGCCTTCCATGCAGCATTCCGTGGCATAGGGGCAGCGGGTGTGGAACTTGCAGCCCGCAGGCAGGTCGGAGGGCTCCGGCATGATGCCGTCGATGGGCTTCAAGCGGGTGCTTTCGCTGTTGATGTCGGGCAGAGCGCCGAACAGGCCGATGGTGTACGGGTGGGAGGGGTTCTTGAATACCTCCCGCTTGGAGCCGTACTCCACGATTTCGCCGCCGTACAGCACCGCCACATAGTCGCAGGTCTCGGCTACGATGCCCAGGTTGTGGGTGATGAGCAGCATGGCGGTGTTGCGCTCCCGAATCAGCTCGGTCATCATGTCCAGCACCTGAGCCTGGATGGTCACGTCCAGGGCGGTGGTGGGCTCGTCCGCCAGCAGCAACTCCGGGTTGCAGGACAGGCCGATGGCCACCACAACACGCTGCTGCTGTCCGCCGGAGAACTGGTGGGGGTAGTCCCGCACCCGGTCAGGGGTGATGCCCACGGTTTTCAGCATTTCGATGGCGCGATCCTCCGCCTCATGCTTGGAAAGCTCCGGATTGTGCAGCCGGATAACGGCGGACACCTGGGTCAGGATGCGTTTCACCGGGTTCAGGGCGGTCATGGGGTCCTGGAACACCATGGAGATTTTATTCCCCCGAATGTGCTCCATCTCCTTCTCCGGGATAGTGGCCAGATCCTTCCCCTCGAACAGCATTTCGCCGGAGCTGATGCGCGCGCCACGGTCGGGCAGGATGCCCAGGATGGCCTTGGCCACGGTGGATTTGCCGCAGCCGGACTCGCCCACCAGGGCCAGCGATTCGCCGCGCCTGATTTCAAAGGTGACGTTGTTCACCGCGTGGGTGATCTTTTTGCCGGCGGTGTACTCCACGGAGAGGTTGTTCACCTTCAGCAGCTCCTCGCCCTTGGCGTGGCGCTGGATGTTGTCTTGGTCTCTCTCCGGATGATGCGGATGACGGCCCTTGTCGGGATGGCCGTGCATTCCGCCCCTTTCATGGGAAAATCGTTCTTCCTTCAACGTTAAGTCCTCCCCTCATTCCTTGAGTCTCGGGTCCATGGCGTCCCGCAGGCCGTCGCCGAAGAAGCTGATGGACATCACCGTCAGCGCGATGAACAGCATGGGCGCAAACAGCATGTTGGGATAGTACCGCAGGTAGCTGCGTCCGTCGTTCAGCATGGCACCCCACTCCGGCATGGGCGGCTGAATGCCCAAACCCAGGAAGCTCAGGCCGGCCGCGCCCATGATGGTGCCGCCGATGCCCATGCAGGCCTGGACGATGATAGGCTGGATGGAGTTCGGTATGACGTACTTCAGAATGATGCGCCCTTCGGAGACGTTGGTGGCCTTGGCGGCCTCCACATACTCCTGATTGCGCACCGTTAAAATCTGGCCGCGGAGCATACGGGCGGTGCCCCAGATGCCGCCGAAGGACATGGCCAGAACGGTGTTGAACAGGCCGGTGCCCAGCACGCTGGCAATGCAGATGGTCAGCAGAATGCCGGGGATGCACTGCAAAATGTCAATGAAACGCATGATGACGGAGTCCACCTTGCCGCCGAAGTAACCGGCGATGGAGCCGACGACGATGCCCAGGACGGTGCTGACAATGGAGGACGCCACGCCCAGGGTCAGGCTCCACCGTCCGCCGTAAATCACCCGGCTGAAAATGTCACGGCCGTACTGGTCGGTGCCGAACAAATGCTCCAGGCTGGGGGACAGGTACTTGTTGGCCATATCCATGGCCTGATAATCATAGGGGGCGATCAGGGGCGCGAAGATGGCGGTCAGACAAATCAGCAGAAAAACAATGCCGCCAAACAGCGCCAGCTTGTTCTTCGCCAGCCGCTTCAAAAATTCCCGGAAGGAGGACTGCTTCTTGCCGGATTCTTCCTGAACATTGGCTTGAACAGTTGCATTCGTATCGGTACTCATGCCTTCGCACGCTCCTTTCTTCCGTGCCTTCTGTGGCGCTTGCCGCTCTCCTCATACTGAGCGCGAATGCGGGGGTCCACCAACGCATACACCAGGTCGATGCCCAGCATAATCAGGCAGAACAGGATGGACAGGAACACAACGCAGCCCAGCACGGCCGGGGTGTCCCGCTTGGAGATACTGCCCTGGACGTACAGGCCCAGGCCGGGGATGGAGAAGATGGTCTCCAGAATCAGGGTGCCGCCCAGACCGGCGGCGAACTGGGTGCCCAGGATGGTGATGATGGGAATCAGCGCGTTGGGCAGGGCATGGCGGAAGTAAACGCTGTTGCGGGAGAAGCCCTGAGCCCTGGCGCTGGTCACATAGTCCGAGCGTATGACTTCCAGCATACTGGAGCGCATTTGCCGGGCAATGCCGGAGAACCCGCCTATCATAATGGATACACATGGCAATATGTACGATCGGATGCCCTCTGTGGTGCCATAGGCCGGCAGCCAACCCAGGTTCAGGGCAAAGACCACGATGAGGAACAGCGCGATGCAGAAGTTGGGGATGCAGGTCAGCACACTGGACAGCACCAGGACGATTTTATCCGCAATGCCGTCCTGATTGACTGCTGCCGTGACCCCCAGGGGGATGCCAATCAGTGCGCCTACCAGCACGCTGAACACGCAGATGGTGGCGGTATAGGGCATTCGGTTTGCCAGCTCGGTGGTGATGTTGGTGCGGTACACCCAGGACTCGCCCAGGTCGAGCTTAATGAACAGCTGATAGAGGTAGTTGCCCAACTGGACGATATAGGGCTGGTCAATGCCCAGATATTCCCGATAAGCGTCCAGCTCTTCTGTGGTGGCCGAGTTGCCCAAAATCATAACAGCCGGGTCGCCGGGGGTGAAATACAACAGGGTAAATACCAAAATTACTACAGCGATGATGATTGGTATCGTAATCAGCAGCCTTCGTATGATATATCTTCCCATGAAGGAATCGCTCCTTTCTCCTTTTTTGGGAGAAGGGGCAGTGCCTTCCGCGCTGCCCCTTCTTTTGTTATCACGATATACGCACGCCCGCAGGAATTGGGCGCATCGTTATTTAGTCGTTAAAGGTGCAGGCGTTGGGCAACAGCGCGTACTTGGTGCCCTGTGCCGCGTTGACATAGCTGCGCACGGCGGTCTGATTGTCATAGACGCAGAGGGCATAGGCGTAGCACTTCTCATAGGTGAAGTACTGATCCCAGGCTTCCGCATTGGCTTCGGAGGGGTCGGCCACGATGGCGTTGTACAGGTCATCCAGGGTGGAATCCTCCACGAACATGATCTGCTGGCCGTTGTCCAGATGGTCAGCAGCGTCGGAGGAGGTGAAGGTCTTCAGCACCTGGCTCATGTAGCTGCCGCCGCCGAAGGTCTCCAGCCGGAGATCCCACTTGGTGGAGTCGTACTTTTCCGTCTCCAGGACGCTCTCCTCCAGGCAGTTCAGTTGCACATTGATGCCAGCGGCGGCCAACTGGGACTGCATAATCAGGGCTGCGCCGTCGGTGGCGGTGGTGCTGCTATAGCTCAGGGTCAGCGTCTCACCATTGTAACCGGCCTCTTCCAGCAACTCAGCTACCTTGTCCGCGTCATAGTCATAGTAGTCGCGGCCGGAGGTCCAGTCAGCGGGAGCGTCATAGAGGCGAGCCTGGAAGCCAGTGACGGCGGTTGCGGGGACGGCCAGGCCCTCCGCGACGGCTTCATTGTCCAGCGCATAGCAGATGGCCTGCCGGAGCGCCAGGTCGCCGCAGGGAGAGTCGTCGCTGCAGTTGAACACGAAGGCGACAGGAGCGGTCTGCGGCAGAGAAACTGTGGAAATGTCCTCATTGCCCTCAAAGGCGTCAATGTCGGCGATGTCCAGGGAGTCCGCCATGTCAATGGTGCCCATTTCCAGGGCGATGGCGCGGCTGGAGGAATCCTGAATGATTTGATACTCGATTTCCTCTACGTTCTGCGCACAGTAAACCCACAGGTCGGCCTTTTCCTCATCGCTGAGTTCCTTCATCCAGAAGTCCTCGTTGGCCTTCAGGATAACGGTGGTGCCGGCGGTGTAGCTTTCCACCACATAGGGGCCGGTGCCCACGGGGTCAGTGGTCATGTCACGGGATTCATAGGCTTCCTGGCTGACAATGTAGCAGTTGGTCAGGTTCTTGACCATATCGCCGTCACCGAACTCGTCGGAGCAGTACCAGGTCAGGGTGTAGTCGTCCACCACTTCCAGGTGATCCAGGCGGTTGATGGCGCCGGCGTTGCCCAGGCCGATGAAGTACTCAAAGCTGTAGACGATATCGCTGGCAGTGATGTGGTTGCCCAGGCTGTCATACACGTTGTCATGGATGGTCAGGGTGTAGGTCAGGTCGTCCACCTGCTCAAAGCTCTCGCCGATGGCCCACCGCAGGTTGCCCTCGGTGTCCTCATAGGCCAGCTTCTGGTAGACCAAATCCAGCAGCGCGGCGCCATTGCCCCACTGGGAACGGGTGAAAGCGTCCAGCGTGCCGCCGTCAGAGGAAAGGCTGATGGTAACCTTGTCCCGCAGGTAGTTGCCGTCCAGCACGATGGTATCGCCGTCGGTGCTGACGTTAGAGGAGTCGGTCTCCTCTGCCTCGCCCTCGGCGTCGGCGCTGCCGGATGCCTCCTCCGCTTCGCCTTCCGATGCGGAGCTGGAGGCAGTTCCTTCACTGGAAGAGCCGCTGCTGGAAGAGCTGCTGCTGCCGCAGGCGCTCAGCATGGCGAGGCACATGGCCATGGCCAGGATGAGCGAGAGTAGCTTTTTCATTTTCATGTTTGTGGTCTCCTTTTTCCTTTAGATTTGGGCTATGCCCTTTTTTCGCTGCCCGGCTGCCCGGGTGCATGTTCGCATAATACCATCATGTTTCACAAAAGTAAACTTTGAAAAAGCGTCTTCCGCTTGAAAAATGGGCGGTTATTTTATAATGCAAAATAACCGCCTTGATTTTTGGCCGCCAGCCGACTGCCTGACCGGAAACCCGCCCCAGCCGACTGCCCAACACGCCTTCAAAGCGAAAAGTCAATAAATATTCTTTCCCAAAAGTGAGTATTTTGAACCGGCAGGGAGCTTTTCAGGTACGGCTTTCCTACAATCTTGATTTTTTCCGTCGGCTTGATTTTGGGACAAAAAATTTGCTCCACGCCTTTCAATATTATAAAAAACATGTTATAATAATAGCATGCGGGATGGCTATTTTTCAAGGCTGCCCGCTTCCCATGTCGGATAGAAGGTGAAGGCATCATGCAGAACACACATCGCCTCCGCAAAGCCGTTTCAGGCAGGCGCGGCATTCATCGTGAAATCAAGACCTACTTTTTGCTGCTGGTGCTGCCATTGGTGCTGTGCATTGCGCTCTTCGTAGGCATCCGCACGGTCATGCGGCAGCTGATGGAGGAGAATATGGCGCATATGATGGAGCGTTTTCAGTCCGAAATCGAAGCGAAGCGGTCTGAGACCCTGCTGCTGGCGGACTCGTTGGCAGAGACAGAGCTGTTTCTGCGGGTGCAAAACGGTGAGACGCTTTCCACAGCGGAGGGGGATGCTTTTGTGCAGGTGCTCTCTGACTATACCGACATGGGCAACGGGACGAGGATCGAACACTTCTACCTGGTCAGCACCATTTCCGACCAAATCTATTCCGACACAGGTCGGTTTACCACAGCCTCCCTGTCTGCCATTCTGTCCAAGGTCAGCATCACGCAGGAGGATCTGGACGCAGCGGTGGACGCGCAGCGCATTCAGTGGCATCTGCTGACCCAGACAGGATTCGCCCCCTGCTGCGTTATCCCGCTTTCAACGGAGGGCGGGGAAAGCTCCGGTGTCCTGATTGTCACGCTGAACATGACAAACTTTCTTGAGGTGTTCACCCGCCTGGACGTATCCTTCTGCGCCATGTTTAATGAGGACTGCTACATCACGTCGCTGCTGACCAATATCCCCGCCGGATTTGACTGGTACAGCGAGGCGTCGGTCAGCGAGCTGGTGGGCCTTCAGGTCTCCTGCACCTACCTGGAAGGGGAGTCCTTTACTTACCTGGTGGCGCTGCCCAAGGCGGAGTACAACCGTCCCCAGCAGATTATTATCATCGGCTTTTGCGTCTATGCGCTGCTGTTCCTGGCAGGCGGGTACTGCTACCTGTACCATGTGTCCAAGCGGCGGTATCAGCAGATGTCCGCCTTGATCGACGCCTTGCCCCAGCGCCCGCCGGAGGATGTGTCCTATGCCGGTATTATTCAGCACGTCCAGGCCTCACTGCTGGACTTGCGGAATCAGAATGAGGACCAATGGCGCATCAGGCAGGGGGAGCTTTTGCGGAATCTGCTCTATGGCCATTATGGCGGCGAAATACCGGAGGCGCTGCTGGAGCCGCTGCACGTTGGCACTGCGGAATGTTATTATGTGGCCTCTTTTTACATCCAGGACTTTTCCAATCTGACGCTGGAATCTGCGAAAAAGCCGGATACTGTTGCGCTGCTCAGCGTCCTCTTCCAGTCCACCCTGGAGGGGCTGTCCAACCCGGATATTTTCACTTCCTCCTTTGGCGACTTTGACTGCCATACGGTTGTGTTCTGCGGTAATCTTTCCCATGAAGCGGCGAAGGAGCGGGTCATGCAGATTTGCAGCGACACCGCAGCCGTCCTGTATCAAAGCTACGGCATCACCGCCCAGGTCATGGTCAGCAGCATGGTTCGCAGCGTATCCGGTTTGCCGGACGCCTTTCAGGAAACCCAAAAGCTGAATCGGTTTGCCCACTCGATTGACAGCAAGTCCCTCCTTGTGGCCCAGGAGAATTTGTTCGGCGTCAGAGGAAACCTGCTCAGCGGGGACTTCTTCAAGCAGGAGCAGATCCTCATCAATACGCTGCTTTCCGGCAAGTTTGAAACGATTCCCTCCATGGTGAACGCGATTCTGGATGAGCACGTTGCCCCGCTGCGGAAAAACTATGATGTGGTACACAACCGGCTGCAAACCATCGCAAACATTCTTGCGGAGGGGCTGATCGCGTCTCACATTCCGGGTATCGACACGATTGAGGCATCGAACCGCCTCCAGGAGGCCGATTCCGTTGCAGCACTGAAGGAGGCTACGCAAACCATCTTTCAGCGGGCCGCCAGCCTGGCCGCCAGCAACTCCGAAGAGGATGACATCGTGACCCAGGCTTTGGACTATATCCAGGCCCATGTGGGGGACCGGAACCTGGATGTGACAGCGGTTTGCGAGTATGCTGGGGTCGGCGTAAAGCGGCTGACCCGGATGTTCCAGCGGAGGTTTGACATGAGCGTGGCGGACTATATGAACCGCTGCCGCATCGCCGCCGCCAAGGAGCTGCTGAAAAACCCAAAACTGACCGTGGCTCAGGTGGCCGACCGGGTGGGCTATAACAGCTCGGACACTTTGGCGCGGAACTTCCGCAAGTTCGAAGGTGTGACCCCCACAGAATATCGGAAGCTGCTGTGATGTTGCAATGCCATTTGTCTAAGCAGCGTCCCGACAGACTGGCTGCATCATCATCGCAGCTTCGCTATGAACCGTTGAACAGCTCTGTTTCGGCAGCGCCGTTCCGGGTCAAACCTATTGCAGCAAGCAATGCTTTTGTGCTACAAAAGTTCCGCTCCGCTGGCTTGTTGGGGGAATCCCCAGCCCCCTTTTGAACATCCCCATCGTGGATGGACTGCGCATTCCTGCGGAACGCTTTGATGCAGGCATTATCAAACCGCTTTTATGATTTGCTATGCTGCGCAGGGAATCCTGCACATGATTATCCACAGTGCGCTCTACAAAACAAAAAAATACCCGGCAGGCTATCACAATTTCTGTGACGGCCTGCCGGGTAAAAATGTCTATTACGTTTCGACAAAATGAACGACACCAACAACTCCAAACAGTTTCATATCTGCGGCTGTGCCATCAGTTGCTTTCCTTATCACCGCCTCCGATGCGCTGCCGTTCCTTTAAGACTCCAAACGGTTGATTACTGTCATAAAAGGTGGCAGCTTATGCGTTAAATCATAAGCCGCCACTCTGATTGTAACCTTCGATTATTCTGATACGGTTGGTTCACTTGCGGCATCCTGTGTCTGATGCTTTGCCTTTTTGCGGTGGTAATATTCACGAGCCTGCTGCCGCTGCCGCTTTGCCTTTTCTTCTGCTTCCATTTCCTCTGGCGTCAGCACCGGGGCAGGAATTTCGACCTTCCCAATATAGTTCAGGTAGATCTCTACCTCCTGCACCCGTTCTCCGTCAATCTTCTCCGGCTTGTGGACAAGTACCTTGTCCACAAATTCGTAAATCATGGGTGTGGTCAGTTCCGAAAAATCCGTGTACTTCTTTGCCAACTCCAAAAACTTGTCTGCTCTGGTGGTGTCCTCATTGTAGGCATCCAGCTACTCCTGTTCGGCAACGATAGCCTCCTCTAAGTCTACCTGCTCCTGTTCATACTCCGCGGAAAGCGCTTCGTACCTCTTTTCGGGCAGTTTGCCAAGGGCATAGGATTCATACAGCTTCTTGAGCAGCGTATCCAGTTCTTTGCAGCGCTTCTCATCCCTGCGTAGCTTACGCTTCAGTTCCTTTGCGGCCTCCTCCTGCTAAATCGCTGACGCATCCCGCACCTTTTGGATGAAAGCGGCCTCGTCAGCCAGAGCAAACTGACTGACATAGCGGATGGCGTCCAAAATCAGGGTACGAACTGCTTTTGTGCTGATATGGTGCGGGCAGCAGTGATGTTCAACGCGATGTCTCTCATTGTTATAGGTTCCGCACTGATAGGAATCAACCAGGTATTTCTTCCCCTTTGGCGTCGTATTCCAGTGGCGATGGTTATACATCCGATGGCCGCAGTCCGCGCAAAACAGCAAGCCAGTCAGGGGATTCGCTTCCCCAACGGTATCCGTCCGATGGATCACTTTTGCTGCACGCTGGGCCAGCGCCCATGTCTCCGGGTCGACAATGGCCTCGTGGGTGTTCTCGAAGATGAGCCAGTCCTCCTCCGGGTTCTTAGTCCGCTTGTCCTTGTAGGATTTGTGTCCCGTCCGGAAATTGACCGTATGCCCTTTATACTCTGGCTTCGCAATGATTGCGCCAATCGTTGTGACATACCAGTCAAAGCGATGCCCTTCACCTCCATGGGCGCTGACCGTCCTTCCGTTACGGTGGGCCAGATAATAGGTAGGCGTCTCTATCCTGTCATCCCGCAGTATCCGGGCGATTTCCGCATACCCCTTGCCGGAAATCGCAAGCTGATAGATGCGGCGCACCACGGCAGCGGCCTCCTCATCGATCAGCCAGTGATCTTTGTCCTCTGGGTCTTTCCTGTAGCCATAGATGGCGACATTGGTGGTCGGCTTTCCTGAGCGTCCCTTCGTCTGGTAGGCTACTGAAATTTTCCGGGAACAGTCCCGAAGATACCATTCGCTAGAGAGCCTGACATAAAGAACGATAAAAACAAGCAGCAAATGACAGCAGATTTACCTCCGACAAAGTTCAGCAAACACAGGAGGTCATTATGAAATTGATACATTGTGCATTTAACATCGACACCGCCAGCGTGGAGCTGCGGTTCGACGATGGAGCTGAGATCAGTATCTACACCCCAGGGGTGGACGATGAGATTTGCCCTACTGTTCCCATGCAGACGGAGATCGACTGGCTGATCTACAACGAGCCATTGACTTATGCGAAGTTGGTATTCGCTGGCAAACTGGAGCAGTACGCCAGGGATATGGCCGGAACGCATGGAATGATTGATTGAAAACAGCATGAAAAACAGCAGCAGGGCATAAAAGTAGCCCTGCTGCTGTTTTTCATGTGTCATATGATGGTCAGCGGTGGAAACTGGATGATGACCAATAAAAATCAGTAATGTTTTTTGGGGGTTGATTCGATGTCTCCAATTTAGCAGATCCATTTCTTGTAGATCGAACGCTCTATGATAGTCCCTACAAAATACAAAAATGCGGAGGCCACAAGAATAACGAAGTATGGAAGGGATGCATCCTCGGCATGAATGTTCGGCTGTATCAAGCAGAACGCTCTGATTTTTTCCTGCCTTGAAAACGAAATACAAAATAAATGATAGGCCAAAAGCAGCATACTTCCCATAGCAGTAGAGTGAAGTCCAACTGCTGCTAAATACAAAATACTTCCATAAAGAAACGTCTGAACAACTGCTCTAAAATATTCCTGCCACAAATCAGTGCCAGCCACACGAAACAGGAAGAAAACAGGAATTAATGCGATCAGGTAAATGATAGTTAATATGATCAGATCAGCAGAGCTGGTGTGCTTTCCACGATAGCAGGCCCTCATGGTTTCTTCTCCGTCGCTATCGATCCACATCTGCAAATAGGCAAGTATCCATAAAAGTCCACTAATTGGCATAATAGCTTCAATGGTAAAAATTGTGTTGTTCAGAAGTTCTTCTTGTGTACACCAGTAGAAACAGGTTATATACACCAGGGGAAGAATTACATACGCACTTAAAATCGGCATTATCATTAGCAACCATGCATTCCGCACAGTCAGCCAAATTAGCCTGAACCTTGTGATCATTCCTGCCCCCTGATATAACTGATATAACTATCCTCTACACTTGGCTCGACCTGTGTTCCAGGCTGTGCTGTATTTGAGAGTATTCGCATCGTTCCTGCTGTAGCATCCTCCCGCAAGAGAGTATACGGTTCACATAGCTCATCCCTGCAAGTAAGCGGCACCAAATATACGCTACCATTTATGTTTCTCTTTAGTTTCTTTGCTGTACCTTGTACGATGATCCTACCCTGGCATAATAATATGATGTGATTGCAGTTGGATTCGACATCTTCCACGATATGAGTGGAAATGACAACGCATTTTTCCTTTTGAATATGGGCGATCAGATTATGAAAGCGGAGTCGCTCTTCTGGGTCTAAACCTGCTGTTGGTTCGTCAAATAGGATCAACTCTGGATCTCCTAAAAGAGCCTGTGCGATCCCAATGCGCCGGATCATACCTCCTGAAAGCGTTCCCATCCTATCGTTGACACGTTCCGTTAAGTGAACCTTTTCCAGACAATCAAGGATCATTTCATGCTGCTGTTTCCTTGGAATATCTTTTAACGAAGTGAAGTACTCAAGCGTTTCATAGACTGTGAGCTGCGGATACATGCCAAATTTTTGCGGAAGATAACCAATTTTGGAGGGAGCCTGTATCTTCCCGCGAGTGGGTTTTAAAATTCCGGTGATACAGCGCATCAAAGTGGTTTTTCCGGAACCGTTCGGGCCAAGCAACCCATATATCCCTGAGCATACGTTCAAATCAATATTGCACAGTGCAGTTTTACTCTTGAACTTCATTTCAACGTCTTGTATTTTAAGCATCTTGATCTCCCCCCAGATCATACAGGAAGTCTACCTGGTCGACAAGGTGATCATCATCCATTAGGTATTGGTAAACCTCCTGCATCACAGTCTCCTTGCCCAGATATGTCATTTGATATTCCATCAGTTCGTAGAACAAGACTTCGCTTTCATAAAGATATTCTTCCCATTCTTCTTCATCCAGTATCTCATCAGCGGAATCATATTTCAGAAGCATCTGCAAATCATCATAAGCCGGTTTCTCGCTTGTGGCACTGATCCCTTCTGAAAAAAGCTCATCCAGGAACACTTGCCGTAACAGGCTGATGTCAGATGATACAGGGAGCCCGCTTTCAAAATAGGAGCGGCAGATACCTTCCGCAGATGGTTGATAGTCGCATAGTAGAATCTGATCTTTTAGTATGACCGCACTCTCATTTTGCCCCGAAGCTGACACGATCGTCAACGGTTGTAAGATGACCACCTTTCCAGCCAGGGACAGCGTCCTAGTCTCTCCGGTCAATGCACAGAGCGCTTCCCACTCTTCCAAAATCTCTTCTTCATCGATTTCTACGCTCTGTTCACTAACTGGACTGTAAATGTATGTGACCCCATCGATTTCTGCCTGCTCCAACAGTCCGGCATATAGACTGACAGTATCTGTCGTACCTTCGAATGTGTTTCTGCTTATTTCGGTCAAATTTGAGTATACTGTCTTGGTCGTATCTACTTCTACATAAAATTCTGCTTCTGTGAAAGTTGTGTTTACTGAGAAGGAACTGTTCGATTCGTCCCATACAGACTGGTATCCTGCAATAGGATAATATGCAAAGTAACCTGGCAATGAGATCCCCTGGCTATTCGCATAATACTTATTGCCATTCCCAGAATAAATGATCGTTATCGTTTCCGTAGTCCCGCTTACTGTTATGTCCAGATAGTCTCCGTTTTGTGTAAAATCAAGATCATCCCCATTTTCATTTACGACGGAAGAAACTGAATATCCATGATACAATGTAAAATAATAGTGATCAAGGTCAGACGGGGACACCTGCATCGTTGCAACAGCGCTCAGGGAGTCTTTGATAGAAAAGTAGAGTTCGTATTTTTCTATAACAAAATCGGCGTCGGTCGTTTCTTCACAGATATCAGAAGTATTAGATAGCCGATAATTGTACTCTCCTGTCAAGATACCGTCCGTCCTCTTATCTTTGATTAAAATGTAATCATTGTCTCTCAATGCAAAACGAACGCCGCATAGGGTCGATGTAATCAGACAGATGCACGTCAGGAATGCAGCAACTCGTTTCCTGATCGTTTTATATTTCCAAATCAGATAGCTTAACATCAGCAAGCCCCAGAACAGCACCAACAGCCATCGACATTTTTCCATTGGGATACCATAAACTGTATCTGCGATCCATGTAGAATTAGGAACAGTAATGGAGAACCAATCGAATAATGAAGCAACATCAACGCCGGCGATGGTAACCCCTGTGAATAGATCGGGTCCTATTGAACTGCAAAGGAGCACGACAAAAATGATCAGGGCGTAAGCGGTCGGTCGATACACTCTTGAAAGGCATATCCCAAGCATGATCCCTAAAAAACCGGGCAAGAAAAAATAAAGGGTCACTGCTAATATGCAGTGAAGCAAATAGGGCGCATAAGTAAGACCACGTTGGACGTAATCTACGATCTGCCATCCGAATATCACCGCAGACCACAGAGACAGAGGGATGCAAAGTGTGAAAAGCTGAGATGCGATCAATTCTCGTTGTGCTCCGTGCATGGAAGAAATACATTCTTCTCCATTTACTCTGCGAAGCATGGATGTGAGTTCATATCCTGCGAAAGAAAAATATAGGAATCCCCAAATACCCAATGTCAGACTACTGGTAAGGAAGTCAACCGTTGAGGATTCGGTATTATGAAGGGACAGCATAATCGCACAGCAGGCGATCACAGCAACAATATAAGGCAAACTGTATCTTTTTGACCTCATAAAAACTTTCATGGAAATAGTACACGAATTACGCAAAAGGCTCAGCCTCCTCACCTAAAACCTTCAAGAGGGTATACATGTAAATGCCGTTTTCTGGACTTCCGAAGAGCGGCAGCATGGAGTTTGCCGACAGTCTGTGCTTGCAAAACGGAATGCGTCCCAAGAGATGCCGGTCATATATGTCCTCTAATATCTCCATAAACACGCTCGCCTCCTTCCTGAATAGTAGACGCATCTGCGGGAGAAACGTTACAGTTTTTTGAAAAAGAAAGCTGTCTGCTGTTTCACCGGTTCCGAACTGCAAGCGCCGGCCTCCGTGACAAAAAAGAAAGCGGCCGCCTCGCACTTCACGAGGCGGCCGCCCTGCCTATTGCGCATCCTTGTCGTAAATCACCAGTTCGTTGCCATTGGCATCCACCAGAGTAATATTGTATTCTGCCGAGATTGGATCATCTAAACTGCCCAGACCATCCGTAAAGTCTGACCATGTCAGCCTGCTATCCAGGCGCTCCTCCATGCTATTTTCATCATGTTTCCGGTAGCAGAGGATGAAAAGATAGTAATTCCCATCTTCGTCTATCTCTACACCGGTGGCGGTAGGATACAGGTCGGTATCCAGACGGAGGACGAAGTATACCGTTCCATCCTCCTGTATCTCACACTCCTCCACCTCCACATCGGACACAGGCAAGCGGATAAATGTGTCATAGGCATAAGTCCAATAGCTCTGATAGCCTATCATCCCTACTACTATCACAACTACCAAGGACACAAGTGCTAAAGCCGCTGTTGCAAACCCCCGTACCGTCTGTTTGATTCCCGCAAGAACCGATTTCTTCAGGGCTACTGCCTCCTCCTGGCGCTGTCGCACCGTCTTTTCCGACAACTCCGGCTCCCGCATTTGCTTCAGTTTGGCTCGACAGCGGGGGCAGTCCGTCAGATGCTCCTCCACCAAAGCCACCGTCTCCTGGCCGCACGCATCGTCCGCATACAGGGGCAGCAGGTCGTCCATCACGTTACAGCTCAGTTTCATGTTGATTCCTCCTTTAACTTGCATCTGGCTCGATAAAAGGTCACTCTGGCCCAGCTGTCGCTCTTATCGAACAAATCGCCGATGTCGGCGAAGGACAGCTCCCCGAACACCCGGAGGGAAAACACTTCCCGGTAGGGCTCTGGCAGGCGATGGAGCCTGCGGTGCAACTCCATGGCGGACTCCTGATCCAGCAGCCGCTCCTCCAAGCTTTCGGACTGGACAGGCTCCGTGGCATCCTCAAGGGAGGTGAGCCGTTTGCCCTTCCGGCAACGGCTGAGGTAATCGTTCCGGGCAATCTGGAACAGCCAGCTTTTCACGCTGCACTCCCCACGAAAGCTGCTCATCTGCCGAAGAGCCTTGAAAAAGGTCTCCTGAGCGATTTCCTCAGCCAGGTACCTATCGCCGCACATGGAGTAAGCGAATTGGAGCACGTCCCGAAAGTACCTGTCATATACATCCTCAAAAGGCTCCACAGGCTCTCACCTCCTCTCCTGAACAGTAGACGCAAAAGTGGGCCAAACGTTACATGATTTTTTAAAGCTCAACCGTATGGATTTGGATGGGTAATTCGGCTATGTGGCGGATTACAAGGTTTGAAAAATCACTCAAAACAATGCAATTGCCATGCATCAAATGCCTGAATCATCTGCCCCATCACCGGTTTGCCCCAGCATCCGCTTTGCCAGCTCCTGGAACAGTGCCCTGCTCTCCTCATCCATCGGGGCGACCGTATCCACATAGGCGGCCATTGCAGCGGATACATCGTCGGCAGTCAGTTCTGTCTCCGGCTTGTCGGGCAACGCCTCACGGATACCCTGGACAGCGGCGGCGGTAGCGGCTGCTCAGACGGGTCATTTGGGAACTCCTTCTTTATATCCCGCAGGATGGACAGAAACAGATTCTTGATTTTTTCTATATCCGCTTCATTTGCACCCATCTTGGACGAGCGCAGGAAGTTCAAGTCTTTGACCACCTCGGCACGATTTGCTGTCGGGGTGCTTTTTAATGCCGCCAGCGGCTCCGTTGCCAGGTCGATCAGCTCGTTTCTTGCCATGACCCCGCTGGCAATGGTCCCATCGAAATAATTGCGGATCAGCGCACACAGCTGCGGGAACTTGTCATGCTCCAATAGACGATTCAAAACATCGGCATCAATCCGCCCTGTGATGAGTCGGCGGACAGCTTCTTCGGACAGGCCGAGGGTGGATATATCGTAGCTTTTCTGTGTGCTGACTGGGGTCAGACCCAGCAGATAGTCCGTGGAGACACGAAAATGCTTTGCAATAGCGATAATCAGCTCGGTACCCGCATTGGTCGTTTCGCCCCGTTCCAGTCGGCTGATCTGCGACGGGGTCACATGGATGATCTCTGCCAACTGCTTCTGGCTGATAAACTGGTTTTCCCGCAGTACCTTCACCCGATAACCGACGCTGTCCTTATCCAAATTCATCTCATCATCCTTCATTTCGCATCGCCTCTTGACTGCTCTTATGATAGCATACCCTGTGCAAATTTGCAATTTCAAAGGCATATTTCGTCCTTGTTTACGTTGTTCGTGCGAAATCGGACAACGTTCTTTTTTTACCGTAAGATAGGCTTATATCCCACCAGGAACAGAGGTTTTACAACTAAATGACCGTCCAGACCGAGATAAACCGCCATGACTTCCGCAGAGGGAATGAGCGCCCCGCAAGGGGACGGCGCAGCGCCGAACAGGGTTGCCTGCCAGGAAACAGGATGGGTAGAACGGCAAGAGTGCATTTCATTTTTTATGTAGTTGGATTTTCGGTAGCGGCTACCGAAAATTAAGGTCAGCGCAACTCGCAGAAATCCCCCAATTACAGAGGTGATCCGATTGAAAAAGTTGCGTGTTGCGTGGTTGCGTGTCATGCATTCCGTGATTTGTGCGCTATTTTCAATAATTTTGTCAACTTTTCACACTTATTCCCACTTTTATCGCTTCGTAACACGCAACACGCAATACACGCAACGAATAGGAGTCCAGGCTGTTTTCACGCGGAGTTTCTTTCTGCTGTACGCTGTACGATGTACGCCCCTCGTACAGCGTACACCGTACAGCAGGTTTGAATTCTGTATGATTTTCAGGCTGTCGGGTCTGCCCATCAGAAGCCCCAAATCCCAGCTTCAAAATCAATGATTGTGAAAAACGTGAAAAAGCTCACGGTAAACCGTATCGGGTTCCCGTTTTCGTGATTTACCAGGCCGTGAAGCATTTACACGATTTCTCACCTGTTCTCACCGTTTCGGTGCTTATTGATTGGAATCGTGAAACGGAACAGATGCCGTTGTGGACAGGTCGTCATGGGGGAATTTCTGAGCGGGTTTTGCAGTCAGCACTATATTTACACTACCGTGAACCCGTATCACGGTACTACGAACACTTTTTATGAATTTATGGCGGTTTATCAGTATGAAATCAGATATGCGAAACGAAATCAAGGCGTACATCGTACGCCAGGGCACGACCATGCAGGAGGTCGTTGACCTGCTGGCCGATGTGTACGGCTGGTCGGACAGCGTGTCCAACCTGTCCAACAAGCTACAGCGGGAGTCTCTGCGGTATCGGGAAGCCGTACAGCTTGCCGATGTGCTGGGGTACGAGCTGGTTTGGCAGAGGAAATGTGAAGCACGATGAGTAAAAGTAGCACCGGACATTTTGTCCTGTGCTAAAACCGGGAGAACCGCCTGACCAATTCCGCAGAATTGCGATGGCGATCTCTCCGGGCAGGAGTACAGAGGGCGGCAAGCCCTTTGTGCCGGAGTCCAGAGGGATGCAACCTCTCTGGTCAATGTCCAGAGGTGAAACCTTTGGGCGGGGAGTGCAGAGGGCAGCAGGCCCTTTGCTGGGGTGTTGTCCGCAGACAACAGGGGCAAAGCCCCTTTCCCCCTCGGAGAGCCCACGGCGCTTTGCAGACCGCCGGTCTGAAAGTGTTATTAGTGGGTTATTACACTTCCGCAGAAGTGCCTCCCCGTGCGGCCACAAATATGAAATTTACGAAAGGTTAAGGTGATATTTATCGCAAGAAATGATGGGGTGCATCGCACCACGGTCAGGAATGCCAACCTGACAAAAAACCAAATCGGCAACGTCCAGCGGCACAACGAACGGGAAAAGGAATCCTACGTCAATCAGGACATCGTCCCGGAGCGCACTCCGCTGAACGTCCACTTCAAAACACCGTCCGGCTCCTATCAGGAAATCTTTGATGAGATGGTCGGGGAAAAGACTATCTCCACCCGTGGGCTGAAAGCCGATGCCTGTCTCTTTGGAGAGCTGATCTTCGATGTCAATTCCGCTTATTTCCACAATCACGGCGGCTATGAGTACGCAAAACAATTCTATGCTGATGCTTACCAGGCAGCCGTGGACATCGTGGGCGGTGAGCAGTATATCCTTTCCGCTGTCATGCACGCTGATGAGCGCAACCGGGCTATGTCCGAGGCACTTGGGCAGGACGTGTATCACTACCATCTCCACGTCGTTTATATTCCCGTAGTAGAGAAGCAGATTCTATGGTCGAAGCGGTGCAAGGACAAGTCGCTGGTCGGCACCGTCAAGGAGACGATCATGCAGGTCAGTAGCAGTAAGAAGTGGCTGTCCAAGCCTGCGCTGGACGAGGCGGGAAACCCTATCCTCCAGAAGAACGGCAAGCCGGTATTGAAGAAGTCCTATTCCGTGTTGCAGGACGACTTCTTTCAGCACATGAGGGCTGCTGGTTACACCGACGTGGAGCGTGGTGAACGTGGCAGCAGCGAGGAGCATTTGACTGTGACCCAGTTCAAAGTCATGCAGGAGGAAAAACGGCTGGAGGGCTTGACGGAGCAGATTCAACAATCCGGTGCTGAATTGGTAGCAGTACAGCAACAGCTTACCTCCGGTCATGCAGCCATCCAGCAGATAGAGAGCGACACCCGCAAGGCAGAGAAAGCCGCCGATGCTGCTGAAAAGAAGATGTCCAAAGCGGAACAGGCGCTCCGCACACAGTCAATGATCTTCATGAAGATCGATTCGATGGGAAAGAAAACGCTGACTGGCAATATCGCTCTCGCACCCGACGAAGCCAGAGAACTCAAGGAGCTTGCCAAAAAGGGCGTGACCGCTGACTACAGAGTGTCACAGATGGAGGACAAGATCGCTCGTGCCCAGAAGGATGCAGGTATCTGGAAACGGAGGTATGAGAAGTTGCTCGACCAGGTGCAGGACTATCTTACCGCTGTTAAGAAGGCTCCGGAACGGGTGGCGGACTTCCTGCGGAGGGTGATTCAGGAGAGGGACATCCCCCAGCGGCGTCAGCCGAACAGAACGCACAGCAGAGATATGGAACGATAACAGGCACTGTCATTGTGAGATCGACAGTGCCTTTTTGTGCCAAAAGGAGGAGGTGAACAGCCTATGGCAGAGAATTCAAAGATCGAATGGATTGAAAAGGAGCCGATCCCCCATTTCCGATATGGAGGGCGGGAGTACTTCATGCTCAATGACAGCATTGAAGTTGTGATCGACGGTGTCCTTTATCGGGTCAAGAGCATCTACAAAGACAGCGCCGCTTTTATGGGTGATGTGCTGGACGCTCTGACGATGGAGAAAATCAACCGGTCAGCGGCCTGATTTTTTCATGTAACTATGGAAATCAAATGTCGAATGCAGTATAATGGCAACAGGTACAATCTGCTGTCATTATGCTGCTCTCTAAGGAGGTTAAAGATTCAGAGATGCAGGATAATGCAATTTATAACGTAGGAATTTACGCCCGGCTCAGCCGGGACGATGAGAGAACCGGGGAGTCGGTATCCATCGAGAACCAGAAGGAACTGCTTGGAAGATACGTCCGGGAACAGGGCTGGAACCTGATCGACTACTATGTGGACGACGGGGTGTCGGGCACCACCTTTGATCGTCCGGGGCTGAACCGGCTGATCGGAGATGTCACCGCTGGTAAGGTCAATCTGGTACTGTGCAAAGACCTTAGTCGCTGGGGGCGTGATTATATCGAGTGTGGCAAGTACACCGATTATATCTTCCCCTCTCTTGGCTGCCGGTTCATCGCCCTCAATGACGGCGTGGATACCCTGCACAAAAACAATGAGATGGTCATGATTCTGAAAAACGTCATGAACGATCTCTACGCCAGAGATACCAGCAGCAAAATCAGGGCTGTCAAAAAGTCCACCTTCTTGTCCGGCAAATATATCGGTGCTTATGCACCTTTCGGCTACCAGAAAAGCCCGGAGGACAAGCACGTCCTGATTCCCGACCCGATTACTGCTCCCATCGTGAAGCGCATCTTTGACCTACGGTGTCAGGGATACAGTTACCGGAAGATTGCAACTACTTTTAATGAGGAAGGGTTGCAAACACCTCGTGACTACTTTTATATGGTGCAGGGCAAGTCGAATCCCCGCAACGATGGGGGCTTCTGGCAAGGGCAGACCATCAAGGCCATCCTGCGAAGTGAGGTTTACCTTGGACATACGGTGCAGAACAAGACTGGCAATGTGTCCTATAAGGTTCACAAGCAGGTGTCCAAACCGAAAGAGGAGTGGATCAGGGTAGAAAACACCCATGAGCCGCTTATCACACAAGAGGTTTGGGAGCAGGTGCGTCGGATGGACGAGCAGAATATGCGCAACCGCACCACAAAGGACGGCACTACTGCTCTATTTGCGGGCGTCCTCTACTGCATGGATTGCGGAAGCCTCATGCGCTCCTATCATGACGGCAGAAAGCATAAGGACGGCTCCCCGTCAGCGTATCACAGCTACGCTTGCAGCCGATACGCCAGCGGAGGGAAATCTATTTGCTCAGCACACATCCTCAGCCAAAGGGTCATTACCAACATCGTCCTGTTGGACATCCAGTTGAAAGCGATCTGGGCGCAAAATGACCCTGAAACACTAAAGGAGAAGATTCGCCAGCAGAAGCACGCCGCCGACGCTGAGCAGCTACGTTCTCTGAAAGGGTCGCTGGCTGCTATCGAAAAGAGGCTTTCTGAGTTAGAGCGGCTTGTGATGAGCGCCTATGAGGACAAGGTAAAGGGTGCTATCCCGGAAGCCCTCTGCGTGCAGCTTCTGCACCGATACGAGGACGAACGTCTGGAAAAGCTGGAGCAGAAAGCAGACCTCACCGCCAAAATCGAGGCGATGGAACAGGCTGAGAGTGGCGCTGACGAATGGATCAGCATGATCCAAGACTATTCCCATCTGGAAACCCTTGACCGTCCTACGCTGCTGCGGCTCATCAACCGGATCGAGGTTGGCGAACGCAAGATGGTGAACGGCCAGGACGAACGTGAAATCAAGATTTATTACAACTTTGTCAGGTTTGTAGAAGTGTGAGAAGCATCAACGGCAACCTTGCTGGAGAACATCGTTCTTTATGTAAGGTTGTCGTTCATGATATTGAGAAACGGCGCAAACTCACTGCTGCTCTGGTCCTCGCTGTCAATATTGTTGGCGATAGCGATAAAATGAACTCCATGTTCCCGGAACATCACCTCCGTATAGAAGCCAGTTTCAAGGTAGTTTCTACCAATTCGGCTCATGTCCTTGGCGAGCAGCACAGCTACTTTTCCTGCCTCAATATCCGCGACAAGCTGTTTCCAAGCAGGACGGTCAAAATTCCCGCCGCTGTAGCCGTCATCAGTATAATGGACAAGGTTTGTGTAGCCATGCTGCTCTGCGTAGCTGGTGAGATAACGTTTTTGGTTCACAATGGAGTTTGAATCCCCAGCGATCTCATCGTCGCGGGAGAGGCGCTCGTAGAGCGCTGTAATTTTTTCCTCCGTCTGTTTGGCTCCCATTTTAGGCACACCTTCAGGACGGTGTTCGTAACACAGTATTGCACACACTCCGTCTATTGGAGTTTTGGGGGACGGTGTGACCAGCAAGGTCGCACCGTTCCCCTTGCCTTGTTTACTTCATCAGTTCCTCCAGGGGGATAAACCCCAGCCCATCATACTTGATGTGAATGGCCTGTCTGCGCTTGCCGCTGGACTTATCCGGAGCCTCCACATAGATGGCCTGAACCAGTTCGTGCAGCGTGTAGGCATCAAGGCTTTCGATGCCCACATACTTCTGAGCCTTCTGGATAAACTGATCAATATTTTCTGCCTGCTGTTCCTGTACTTCCATGTCCCTTTGCAGTGCAGCTACCTCGGCTTCCAACTGCTTCTGCTCTGCTTCATAGCTCTGACTCAGCAGTTCATACCGTTCATCGCTCAGCTTTCCATTGGCGTTGTCCTCATAGATCTTCATAAACAGCCGCTTCAGTTCAGCAATCCGCTTTTCATTCCGGGCAAGCTGCTTCTTATTAGCCTTACTCTTTTCAGCGCTTTCGATGCGCATTTGCGCCTCCATCACCCGCCGAAAATGCTTCTCATGGCAGAGGATATAGCCTGTTACCGTCTGGATATGCTTCAAGACCAGCTGTTCTAGGACACTGACCCGGATGAAATGACCGCCACAGGACTCTTTGTCCTTCTTGTGTGCCGAGCAATCAAAGTATTCCTGACCCGGCTTTCCGTTATTGGCGGAGCAATACCACATTTTGGAGCCACAATCCGCACAATAGACCAGGCCGGAAAAGATACTGCTCTTACCGGTGCGTGTCTTGCGGTGCCGCTGCCGCCGTATCTCCTGCGCCTTCTCGAAAACATCGTCCTCGATAATTCGCTCGTGGGTGCCGGGGAAGATTGCCCAGTTTTCGACCGGGTTTCTCCGCATCTTCTTGTCCCAGATGGAGTTGGAGTAGGTCTTGAAATTGACTGTACTGCCCGTATACTCCCGGTGCTTTAAGATGCTGACAACAGTGGAATCCCGCCAGCCATAAGGGTCTTTTGACTCCGGATTCGGTGAGCTGATGCCGTGCCGGATCTTATAGGCTGCCGGGGCCAACACCTTATCGGCCCGCAGCTGTTTTGCGATCTGCTTCGGGCCTCTGCCCTCCACACACATTTCAAAGATGCGCTTGACGACTGCGGCGGCCTCTGGGTCAATGATCCAGTGATGGGGATCATCCGGGTCTTTTACATAGCCATATGGGGGATTCACGGTCAGGGTTTGTCCCCGTTCTCCCTTCGCCTTCTGGACTGCCCGGATTTTCCGGCTGGTGTCCCGTGCGTAAAACTCATTGAACCAGTTCTTAATCCCGGCAAAGTCGTTGTTGATGCTGTTGGGGTCGATGGTGTCGAAGTTATCGTTGATAGCGATAAACCGGACTCCATGCTCAGCAAACGTGAAGTTGATATACATTCCAGCCATAGCGGAATTCCTGGCAAATCGGGACAGGTCTTTCACGATGATCTGACCTACCCGTCCTGCCTCCACCTCGTTCAGCATTGCCTGAAAGCCCGGCCTGTCGAAGTTGGTGCCGCTGTAGCCGTCGTCCACGAAGAACGTGGGCTTAGGGAAATGATGGTCTTTCGCATATTGAAGCAAAATGGTCTTTTGGTTTTCGATGGACAACGACTCGCCGAGCCGCTGATCCTCCTGGGATAGTCTGCAATATAGGGCAGTGATTTTTCCTGCCGTTGCTCCTGGCATTTCTGCGTCCTCCTTTGTCTGTGGAGCAACTGCCTGTACAGGATTGGTTGGCTCTATTATAGCAAGATTTGTAGTGTTTGTCATTCGGATTCCTCCATGCCTCTCATAAAATTCTGTGCGGTGATGCGCTCCAGCTTGCGGAGGAAGGTCTGCGTTCCCTCGTAGCTGCCGGTAACGGTGTAGACGGTGCCGCCGATCTCCTCCGTGATGGTCAGCTCCGGTATCCACCAGGCGGACAGATTCTTCACATGGATGTGACCTGCCTCATCAAATTGGAAGATATGATGAGGTTGGCTTTCTGATAAGTGGGGCTTGGCATAAGGGCCGGGGTCAGAGAAGTAACACTCTGGGGCCGTGTTGCCAAAATCGGTTTCGTTGGTGTTCATGATGGGTACCTCCTAAAATCAATCAATGTCGTGTTCCTGCCTGCGGTGGACAGGCTGCTTCTGTTGTTCGTTGCCCATCGCCTGATCTACACAGTGTCGGATCACAGTTAGTGAGCGGGTGTCATGGTAGATTTTGCTGTACTCCGCTTCTTCCGCCCCGTACTCCTGCTGCAAACGGGTCTGTTCGTCTTGCCATTTTGTGACCGGCAGCTTGCTACTATCTGAAAGATGCGGTTTGAGCTTTCGCTGTGCCATATAGAACAGGCGCAGCTCCTGGTCGTGCTGGGCTGCATACTTTTCTCTGGATTTCTTGAATTTAATCTGGTTCAGCTTGTCGTAAATTGGCTTGTTATCTCGGTAATAGACTGCCATCCGCAGCAGCTCGTCCAATTCCCTGACCCGTTTCGATTTGGTCTGCATGGACTCTTTCCGTGCGGTGGACTCCTCGTTGGCGCTGGTGATTGCCTCTTTTAAGTCCTCCAGGGTGGCAATGCCCTTCTCCTGCAAGAAGGCAATGGCCTCGGCGTGAGATTTCAGGTTGCTGAGCCGAGCCTTTTGGCTCCACGCCCCGGCGTTGCGCTGGTCATAGTAATTGTTCAGCAACTCAGCTAAATTAGGAGACTGCGGCCTGGCAAGCTCCTCTTTCAGTGTGGCGATCCAGTCACACAGCCCGGCCAGCCGTTTGACAGTGGCAGTTATCATGCGATTGGTGGCCTTGATGAATCTGTTCAGGCTGCCCTTTTCGGTTTCGATGCCCTTCTTCTCCATCTGCCGAACGGCGGGGCCTTCGTGGACGGTAGGGATTTGAACAACGCCCTGGCGCTCATAGCTACGGTGGTCGATGCGGACATCCAGCCCCTTCTCCGCAAACCTGGCGTTGCATCTCTCTGCCCATGCCTGCCGCCAGTGCTCCAGCTTCTCCGGGCTGCCCCAGTCGGTGGTGGGAACCGCATTAAATTTTCTGTGACCGGCATCGTCCAGGATGGGAGCACCGCTCTTGTCAACGAGATATTCCCGATGCTGCTTGGCGTCCCATTCGCCGTTCTCCTTCAAGGGTCGAATGGGACACATGACATGAAAGTGGGGATTGGCAATGCCGCCCTCCTTATCCGGTAAGTGGACGGCGTAGTCCACGATCATGCCTCGGCTGACGAACTCGCCCAACAAGAATTGCCTTGCAAGCGAGATGTTCTCCTCCAGAGAGAACTCGTTCTGCAAGGCAATGTCGAAGCTGTATGCGAGCTGTGCTTTTTTGCCGGACTCCGCTTTTTCGACGGCGTTCCAGAGGGTTTGCCGGTCTGCGTACTCCGGTGGAGCGTGACCTGGCAGTAGAATCTCAGAGCAGACCACGCCGCCCTTGCGGGTGTAGTCGCTGACCTCTCCGTAGTACTCGCTGTACAGCCGCTCGCCGGAGCGATAGGCGGCGGAGGCTATTGCAGACTGTCCGGCGCTGCGCTTGATCTGGGTCACATGGAAGTGGTAGTGTGCGATGGTGGATCACCTCCTTCATAACGTGCGAGGAATGTCTGTACTTCCGACAGCGCAGTCAACTGCTCGAACAGCAGATAGAGTGCCGCCTTGTCCATCTCCTTAGTGGCCGGGATGAAATGCTCCACCGCCCCGCCGATGTTGCAAAGATGGTGGGTGCGTTTGGCTCGCTCACCACTTTGAAGATAGGCGGCTCGGTTTTCCAGGCGTTCCAGCTTGTGCTGCGCCTGATCTCGCTTCTGCCCGGCGATCTGCATCTCCTGCAAAAGCTCCTGTGATGATTTTTGCTTCATGGGAAATACCTCCTTGAAATAAATCAAGGCCGCCTGAGCAAGACAGGCGGCCTATGTATATGGGCTCTACTATTGTTATGTGGGAATTCTGAAAAAACAGGCTAATCGCAGGACAGCGCCAAAGAAAAAAACATGACAACTTTCCCCCTCATAAATAGGAGAAATCGGGGCGGTCAAGCGGAACTGTTTTTGAAAAAAATTGACCTATCGGCGGGGATAGCCGCGAAGCGGCGCAAGGGGTGCAGCCCCTTGAACGGAGCGTAGCGACGCAAAACAGCCCGGACTTTCGACTAGTCCGGGCTGTCAGCTCCGCACGCCGAGCCGCAGCGAGGCGTTTCGGAGGCCAACCGCTGCGAAGCAGCGGCTCTTAGGCCGGAGATGGACGCACGATACGGGCTTGCCCCGTATAGAAGTGCGCCCTTACAAGTAAGGTTTTTTAATGCTATTATTGTGGCTTAAATGGCCTGTCTGTTCTTTATGGTTTCTTTAGCTACGCCCTATTAACAAAAACAGAAGAAATGTCTATGTACAAATGGCCTATTTTGTGTAGACGTAATTATACAAACCGTATTTTATCGCATTTTCAAATAAATCTCTCACTACGCTTTCATCTATAGAGAAATTGCTGTCATACCAGCATTTCATTATGGCGAAGCTGCCTCCGGAAATGTATTCATAAAGGAGTGTGGCCTGCTGTGGAGTAATATCACTTTCGTGTAACCATACTGAAACCGTTTTTTCCCGCAATGCCTCTTTTACAAACATATATCCAGTGCTTCCAGGGTCTTCTCGAAATATAAAATAGAACAAATTCTTGTTCTGTCGGATGGCTGTGAAAATGCTGTCAATTGCAAGTGCGGCATCCATATCATAGTGATATTGGGCCAAACAGTCTACGCACTTTCTTGCTGCTTTATATTCCATTTCACCAAGGAATTCCTCATACCCAGTATAGTGGGCATAGAACGTACTCCGGTTGATTTTGGCTTCATTACATAATTCCGTAATCGATATTTGCTTTGGAGTCTTATGATCTAACAGCCTAAAGAAAGCCGCTTCAAGTGCGTTCTTAGTATTTGTAATTCGCCTGTCTTCCACGTTCGTTTCTCCTTTATATAAAGCCATGTTTCCCGACAAATCGTCGGCGATTGTTGGTTATCTCACATCTCAGCGCCGCCTCATCAGTTGCACAATCCTTCGTATTTATCTATAATAATATCAGAAATCAGAACGTACATCAATGCTTTGAAGACAAAAGATCAATCCCCAACACTATGTAATCGAAAATGCCGACACCACTTTCAATTTGCGAAATGCGACCTGGTCGGCAAACAATTTGACCACCGTTACAATATTTACAACATGAGGAGGATTTCTAATGGCAAAAATAATTCACTCCGGTCTTGCGTCTAGCCCGGAGCATTATGACCGTTTCAACATGAAAAAGGAAATCGCTGTTTGGGAAGACAGTCTGCGCACTTCAGGGCGGAAAGGAGAGTATGAATGGTGGTATTTTGATTTCAAACTGGAGGATGGTTCTACGCTTGTGATCGTGTTCTATACTACCGTATTCACCGCTACGAAAGCAGGGTTCCTTCCGAACCTTTCTTTTTCCCTCACACGTCCAGATGGCACCAAGGTAGAAGAAAAGTGGACTCCTCCCCCGGAAAAGGTGTCTTTTTCCATAGAGAAATGTGACATTGTGATGGGTGATTGCACTGTACAAGGTGATTTGCACTCCTATAAAATCCATCTAAGAGTGGGAAGAGTTACCGCAGATGTAGAGTTGACTGGGAACATCAATGCATGGCGGCCAGGCGCAGGATACATTTACTTCGGAGATGAGGATTATTTTGCCTGGCTGCCATCAGTGCCGGAAGGATCAGCAAAGGTTTCACTTATGGTTGATGGCAGGAGCGAGACGTTGAGCGGCACGGGGTACCATGACCACAATTGGGGGAATATCCAGATGTATCATTTGATGCATCATTGGTATTGGGGACGTGCCAAGATAGGTGATTATCAAGTGATTTCGTGCTACATTACGGGCGGGAAAAAATATGGGCATGCACATTATCCGGTTTTCATGCTTGCCAAGAACGGGAATTTAATTGGTGACGATATTCGATATCTTACCTACTCCCAGAAGAATGTGGCCTATGATTCAGTGACAAGGAAGCACTATTATCAGACACTGGCCTATGATTATAATGACGGAAAGCAACATTATCGGATTACTTATATGGTCAAAGATCTGATTGAACAAACTGAGATGATGGGCGACGCTGCAAAAAAATTCCCGACGAATCTGATCCTGAAAATTGCGAAAATTGATGCCGGTTATCTAAGATTCACTGGTACCGCACGCATTGAAAAGCTGGAAGGGTCGGTGGTCGTGGAACAGGCAGAAGCTCCGGCAACCTGGGAAATGACCGAATTCGGCGTGGACGCAGACGTATAAGAGGCAGCCTTATAATTCCAAGGAGGGCAAACATGAAAAGATACAAGGATACTGTCACCAATGTTATCGGAGCTATATGTGAGTTGTTAATCGGTATATTACTGATCATCAGCCCCGTCAGCTTTACGTCATGGATTATTATATTTATCGGAATTGTATTGATAATCATTGGAATTGTCAACATCGTTGAGTATTTCAAAAGCCCACCGCAGGTTGGAGTTTTTGAGAGAAAGCTACCGATTGGAATTCTTGCAGTTGCTGGAG